>JANLQW010000031.1:0-21938 GCA_031368085.1 Novosphingobium sp.
GCTTCCACGGCACATGGCTGACCGATCCCGGCACTTTCCCGGTCGAGAATATCCAGCGCTCGATCCTGATGCTGGCGCGGGCCATCGGCTACCTGCAGTGGGGCATCCGCGCGCAGCGGCACGACTGGCGGATTGCCTCGCTGGTGCTGATGCTCGGCGCAGCGGGTAAGGTGTTCCTGTTCGATGCATCGGGGCTGGAAGGACTGCTGCGGATTGGTTCCTTCGTGGCGCTCGGTTTCAGTCTGATCGGCATCGGCTGGCTCTATAGCCGCCAGCTGGCCGGGGCGGCGGCCCATCCTGAAGCAGCATCGGGGCCTGAGACAGCATCGGGTTAACCATAAAGCGACATCTTGCACCTATTCCCCCGCCTGAGTTTCAGGAGCGATCAATGCCTGCCCCCGACCTTTCTCTACTGGCGAAGCGACGCTTCGGCCCGATTTTTGCAGTCCAGTTCCTGGGTGCGTTCAACGATAACCTGCTCAAATTCGCCATGCTGTTCATGGCGAATTTCCGCATCTACGTTGCTGCTCCGGAAAAGGCCGAACTCTTGGCTGCCGTTGCCACCGGCCTGTTCATCCTGCCCTATTTCCTGGTCTCCGCCCTTGCCGGAGAGATCGCTGACCGCTTTGACAAGGCGAAGCTGGTGCGGATCGTCAAGCTGGCCGAAATCGGCATAATGGCGCTGGCGCTGGCCGGTTTCTGGCTGTCCTCGGTCCCGATCCTGCTCGCCTGCCTGTTCCTGATGGGGATGCATTCGACGATCTTCGGTCCGGTCAAATATTCGATCCTGCCGCAGCACCTTGCGCCCGGCGAAGTGATGGGCGGGACCGGCCTTGTCGAGGCCGGGACTTTCCTTGCCATCCTGGGCGGGCAACTGCTCGCCGGGTGGATTTTCGAATGGCAGGCGGGCCTTGCCGCTGTTGGCATCGCATTGTTGGGCGCGGCGGCGGCTTTTGCCGTACCGCCCGCGCCGTCTGCCTCTACCGTTGTCTCCACCTCGCTCGACTGGAACCTGTTCAAGGCCACGCGCCATATCCTCCGCGCGGCAAAGGGCCAGCGCGATGTCTGGCTGGCGATCTTCGGGATCAGCTGGTTCTTCGCGGTTGGCGCAGTCATCATGTCCGAATTCGCACCGCTGGTATCGGGTGTGCTCAGCGCCAAGCAAGAAGTGGCGACGCTGTTCCTGTTGGTCTTCTCGATCAGCATCGCGCTAGGGTCGCTGGCGGTAAACCGGCTCCTCAAAGGTGAGGTTTCTGCCCGCTTCGTGCCTTGGGCAGCGCTGGCCATGGCGGGTTTCCTGATCTGGCTGTGGTTGGCGACAAGCGGCTATGACGTTCGCACCCAAGGTGCCGACCAGCGCACCTTCCTGGCCAGCGACGGTGCCTGGCAGATACTCGCCGCCATGGCGGGGATCGCCTTTTCCGGCGGCATGTTCATCGTGCCGCTCTACGCTATCCTCCAGACCCGCAGCGCACCCGAAAATCGTAGCCAGGTCATCGCGGCAAACAATATCGTCAACGCGGCAACTACAGTCGCGCTGGTCGCCATCACCGCTCTGCTGTTGTCGCAGGGCATTGGTGTGCCGGGAATCATCGGATTCCTTGGTTTCTCCACGCTGGCAGTAGCGCTGATTGCCTGCTGGCTGCTGCCCGAAACCGTGTTCAAGGCAATGATCCGCGCCGTGCTGATTCTGCTCTACCGCGTCGAGGTGAAGGGGACGAAATATATGCCCAAACCGGGCGAACGCGCGGTGGTGGTGGTCAACCACGTTTCCTTCCTTGATGGGTTGCTGCTTGCTGCCTTTCTGCCGGGCAGGCCGACTTTTGCAGTGGCCACCAGCATTGCCAAGTCATTCTGGATCAAGCCGATGCTCAAGCTGTTTGATGCGTTCCCGGTCGATCCAACCAATCCGATGTCGGCCAAGCGCATGGTCAAGGCCGTGAAGGAAGGGCGCACGCTTGTTATCTTCCCGGAAGGCCGGATCACTGTAACCGGCGCGCTAATGAAAGTGTTCGACGGCCCTGGTATGGTCGCCGACAAGGCCGACGCGCCGATCATCCCGGTGCGGATCGACGGGGCGCAGCTTACCCCCTTCTCCCGCCTGCGCGGCAAAATCCGGCTGCGCAGTTTCCCCAAGATCAAACTCACCATCCTGCCACCGCAGCGCTTTACGGTGGCAGGCGAAATGTCCGCGCGCGAGCGCCGGGCAATCGCCGGACGGATGCTCTATGACCAGATGAGCGCGATGATCTTCGCGACCTCTGACATCGATCGTTCGCTGTTCACAGCCCTGCTTGATGCGCGCCGCATCCACGGCGGCAGGGCCCTGGTTGTCGAGGACGTCAAGCGCGCGCCGCTGAGCTATGACAAACTCATCACCGCCGCCTGTGCGCTGGCTCGCCGATTAGACACGGCGACCCGGCGCGGCGAGGTTGTCGGGCTGCTGCTGCCCAATGTGAACGGCGTGATCGCGGCCTTCTTCGCCCTGCAACTGAGCGGGCGGGTGCCGGGGATGCTGAACTACACAGCGGGCCTGGCCAACCTCCGCGCCGCCTGCACCGCGACCGAGATCCGCACTATCGTCACTGCCCGCGCCTTCGTTGAACAGGCGAAGCTGGGCGATGCCGTCGCCGCACTGGCAAGCGATGGCAAGCGGATCGTCTGGCTGGAAGACCTTGGCGAGGCAATGTCTGTATGGGCGAAGCTGTGCGCATTGGTAGAAGGCAGATTTGCCCGGCTGGCGCACGGAAGGGCAAAGGTGCTGCCTAATGATCCGGGCGTTGTCCTGTTCACCAGCGGGTCGGAAGGCCTGCCCAAGGGCGTATTCCTGTCGCACCGCAATCTGCTCGCCAATTGCGCGCAGCTTGGTGCGCGCATCGATTTTAACGCCAGCGACATCGTGCTCAATGCGCTGCCGGTATTCCATAGCTTCGGCCTGACCGGCGGCACGCTGCTGCCGGTGCTCAATGGCATCAGAACAGTGCTCTATCCCAGCCCGCTGCATTATCGCATCGTGCCAGCACTGGCCTATGATGCCAACGCAACGATCCTGTTCGGCACGGACACGTTCCTGTCGGGCTATGCCCGCATGGCCCATCCCTATGACTTTTACAGCCTGCGCTTCGTTTTTGCCGGGGCCGAGCGCGTGCGCGACGAAACCCGCAAGACCTGGAGCGACAAGTTCGGTCTGCGCATCATGGAAGGCTATGGCGCGACCGAAGCCGGGCCGGTGATCGCGGTCAATACACCGATGCATTTCCGCGCCGGAACCGTGGGCCGCCTGCTCCCGGCGATCGAGGCAAGGCTCGATGCGGTGCCCGGCATCAGTGAAGGCGGCAAGCTGTCGATCAGGGGGCCAAACATCATGCTCGGCTATATGAAGGCCGATGCGCCAGGTGTGCTGCAACCACCCGAAGAAGGCTGGCATGACAGCGGCGACATCGTCACGCTGGACGATGACGGCTTCGTCACCATTCGCGGCCGCGCCAAGCGCTTTGCCAAGATCGGCGGCGAGATGGTCTCGCTCCCGGCGGTGGAAGGCTATGCGGCAGCCGTCTGGCCGGGGTCCGATCATGCCGCCGTCACCCGCCCCGATCCGCGCAAGGGCGAACAGCTCGTGCTGTTCACCACCGCGAAGGCGGCGAGCTTTTCCGCGTTGTCCAGCTGGGCCAAGGCAAATGGCGTGGCCGAACTTGCCGTACCGCGTGACATCCGCGTGATCGAAACGCTCCCGGTGCTGGGGACGGGCAAGATTGACTATGTCACGCTGGGCAGCATTGTATCCTGATTTTCAGGCCGGAAGTAGCAACCTTGAAAATGAAGATCGCTCAATCAACGCCAACCCGATGGGCACATCGAAATGAAAACTTCCGCCTTGCCTTGCCCATGCCCGTGACGGTGCCGAAATGCGCGTCAACAGGCACCCTCACCCGATACAGATAGACACCGCCACGCCGCCACCGCCCCGGAAGGCATTTGGGCGACACTGTTGGGCTACACCCCCTGTGGCGGATTTTGGCAGGTTTCTGCGCCTTTGACCGTCCTCACCAACGGTCTTGGGCAACATGATTGGGCTACACTTTGGGCACAGAGCGTCCCCAAGTTGCTGATTTTCTGACGATGTTCGGGGATTGGCGCACCCGACAGGATTCGAACCTGTGACCTTCGCCTTCGGAGGGCGACACTCTATCCAGCTGAGCTACGGGTGCATCGGCGGGCGTGCGGTTAGCAGAGCGGGGGCGGGCTTGCCAGTGCTATGTGAGCGAAGTTGTCGGAACGGTGCTTCTCCGCCGGTTTGGGCACACGCAGCCAGAAGACCCGGCTCAGGAGTTGAAGAAACACTTCAATCCGTGCCCCGTGCGTTCTGAGCAAATAGCATCGTGACCGAAACGCCCTCCTGGGGCGCAGACTTGACGGTCACTTGAGCGCCGGCATTCTGCTTGAGAGATTGCACGATGACCGCACTGAGCTTCCCGGATTTCGGCCAGGTCATCCCCTCTGGCAGTCCGATGCCATCGTCCGCCACGACAACCCGGCAACCGCTTTCATCGATCAGGCAGTGGAGCTTGATCGTGCCGCCATCGCGGCCAACAAACGCGTGTTTGAGCGCATTGGTCAGTAGCTCATTCACGACAAGCCCGGCAGGCATCGCGACATTGATCACCACGGGCCAGCTTTCCACGAGCAGGTCGAGGCGAATGCCCTCGGTAGCGTGCGCCTGCATCACCGCAGAAGCAATCTGGCTCAGATAGCTACCCAAATCTATGGTGCCTTCCAGACCACCGGTAGACATGGCGTCATACAACAAGGATAACGCATGAATTCTACCGGCCAAACGGTCGAAGCGCTTGCCCGCATCAGCGTCGCCGACGTTGCGTGCCTCCATACGGATCAGCGCGGTAATCATCTGGAGGTTGTTCTTCACGCGATGTTGTAATTCACGGAGAAGCATGTCCTGATCAAGCAGTGCCTGCTCATTCGCGCTCTGCCGCTGCTGGCCGACCGCCGCCAGCACCACCAGACGAAACATAGGGTTGCCGGCATCATCCTCGATCGTGTTCGACCAAGCGTCGATACCAACTGTGGCATCCTGCTGCTCGATCACGAATTCCCCGAGATACTCTTCCCCTATTTTTACAGCGTCGCTCAACTGCCGATCGTCGTTCGCAGCGGCCGCCACCCCGGGCAGCACGCGCCAACTTTTGCCGTTCACCGATGCCGCCGGATGGCCGGTCAGCCGTTCAAACTCCAGATTCGCATAGGTGATCTTTTCGGAAGGATGCAGTTCTGACACCGCAATCGCTACTGGCACATGGTCCAGAAATTGCTTGAACCGGTCACTTTCGAGCACGTTGGCGAGTCCCGGCGTGGCGAGCAGGTGGCTGATTTCATCTGGTTTGTCATCATCAGCCATCGCGCACTCCGATCGCGGAGACGATAGAGGGCAAGTCACGGGGTTGGCAAATGATCTGTTTCAATATCCTTACCAGGGTTACAGGTAGGTACACTTTGCCGGGCACCAGGAGAGGCTTGGCAAGTTGCCATTATGTTCTTAAGCGGGGGTATGCCCGTGGCCGAATCATTAACCATCGCGCCGAGTGAGGAGCGCGCGGCGCTGGCGGTGGCCCGCGGCATTGCCCGGCTGTTTGCCCGCAACGACATCTGGTGCCTGCCGGAAATGCCGCTGCGTTGCGGCCGCCGGGCGGATCTGATGGGGATCGACGCCAAGGGCCACATCGTCATCGTCGAAATCAAGGTGAGCCGGGCCGATTTGCTGGGCGACGGCAAATGGACCGATTATCTAGGCTATTGCGACCGCTTCTTCTGGGGCCTGGTGCCGGGGCTGGACCGCGCGCCGCTCGAGGGCGATGCGTTTCTGCCCGGCAGCTGCGGGGTTATCGTTGCCGATGGCTATGACGGCGAAATCGTCCGTCCCGCACCGCTGCTGCCGCTGGCGGCGGCGCGGCGCAAGGTCGAGGTCGAGCGGCTGGCCCGCGTCTCGCTGCGCCGGCTGGTAACTCGGGGCGATCCGGAAACCATGCAATGGGGTGGTTGAATTAGCCCGGAGAGCGCGGTGCCGTCGCGCCGCGCGGAACCGTCGCCATGAGCCGCGACGAAATCCGCACCGGACTTCGTCCCGAGCTTCACCGCCGATTCAGCACGCGCAGCATCTCCCGCTTCTCCCGCGCCGTCAGCATCGGCCAGTCGGCGATCTGCCTGAGCGTGCGTTTGCAGCCGAGGCACCAGCCTGTCACCGGATCGATCCGGCAGATGCTGTTGCAGGGCGACGGCGGGTGTCTCACAGCGGCGCAGCATGGCCCGAACCGCTGCCGGCTGGCAAGCGCGCCCCGCCGTCCGCCTGACCGGCCCCTGCGTCCATGAGCCCGCCGCCGGGGGTTGCCGCCGCGACCCGCGCCCCCTAACCGCCGAGCGATGGCGGATGTGGAATCACCTCTGGAGCCGTGGGTATCGCGGCATATGCAACCCGGCGGGGCGCTGGCGCCGTTCCACTATTCGACCTTCCGCGCGATCTGGATCGCCAATCTTGCTTCCAACCTCGGCGCGACGATGCAGGCGGTCGGCGCCGCCTGGCTGATGACCAGCCTGACCGATTCGCACCGGATGCTGGCGCTGGTCCAGGCATCGACCACCCTGCCGATCATGGTGTTCGGCGTCTTCGCGGGCGCCATCGCCGACAATTACGATCGGCGGCGGGTGATGCTCGCCTCGCAGAACTCGATGCTGCTGGTCTCGGTCGTGCTGGCGGCGGCGACCTATCTGGGGGTGATATCGCCGATGCTGCTGCTCGTGCTGACGCTGCTCCTCGGCATCGGCACGGCGCTCAATTCGCCGGCATGGCAGGCCTCGGTGCGCCAGCAGGTCGGGATCCGCGACCTGCCGCAGGCAATCGCGCTCAACACGATTTCGTTCAACCTGGCGCGCACGATCGGCCCGGCGGTGGGCGGGCTGCTGATTTCGATCTGGAGCGTCGGGATGGCCTTTGCTGTCAACGCCATCTGCCGGCCGGCGGCGATCTTCGTGCTATTGCGCTGGAAGCCCGAACCCAGCACCATCGAACGCCAGCCGATGCTGCCGGCGATCGCCACCGGCCTGCGCTTCTGCGCCGCCTCCGCGCCGATCCGCCGAGTGCTGCTGCACGGGCTGGTGCTGGGCTTCGGCATCGCCGGCTATCAGGCATTGCTGCCGGCGGTGGTGCGCAGCCAGCTGCACGGGACCGAGGTCGAGTTCGGCATGCTGCTGGCCCTGTTCGGCATCGGCTCGATCCTTGCCGCGCTGGTGATCGGCCCGGCGCGCCGGCGCTGGGGCACCCAAGCGGTGCTGACCGTGGCGACGCTATCCTACATCGTCGCGCAGACCATGCTGGCGAGCGCCGATTCGATCACCGCCGCACTGCCCGCCACCTTCATCGCCGGAGCCGGCTGGGTTGCCGCGCTGACGACAGTCAACGTCGCCATGCAAATGCGCTCACCCGAGGCGATTCTCGGCCGCTGTCTGTCGATCTACCAGGCCGTCACCTTCGGCGGCATGGCGATCGGCTCCTGGACCTGGGGGGCGCTGGCCGACTGGTTCGACTTGCCGTTCGCGCTCCACGCGGCCTCGATCTTCCTGCTGATAACGCTGATCCTGCTGCGCCTGTTCGCACCGATGCCGCAACCCGGCGAGGGCCGGGTCGATGGCGTCACCGGCAAAATTCCCTCCGGTTGAGCCTCTCCTGCTGTTCACCTTGCGACGCTTAACGGTAAATTTACCACGTTGGGCCACAAGACGGGCAACAGTGTCTCTGGGGATGCCACATGGATATGTTGCGCGGTAACTTTTCGGGTCAGGATCTGCCGGGAGGGGACGACTTCGACTACGATGATGCGGAAGATGAAACCGGCCGCGAGCTGCCGCCGTCGTCCATCGGCACGGACGAGCGCAGAATGCAGGTGCGCGCCTATAATTTCTGGGCGAGTCTGCTGCTCGATCGCAGCTTCCCGTCGATCGAGGAACTCGATCCCGAAACGCTGCCGGACTTCGGGCCGTTCAGCGTGCTGCTCGACTTCACCAGCGGCATCGAGGATCCGGCGGTAATATATCTCGGGGACAAGCTAGCCGGGGAGTGCGGCACGCAGGGTCCGATAACAAAGTTGTCGGATGTGCCCAGCCGCTCGCTGCTCTCTCGCATCACCGACCATTACCTGCAGATTATCGCCAATCAGGCACCGATCGGCTTCGAAGCGGAATTCGTCAATCAGCACGGCACGACGGTCATGTATCGCGGAATTCTGCTGCCCTTTTCAAGCGACGATGACACCATCGATTTCATCTACGGCGTGATAAATTGGAAAGAGCTGGCAGACCAGCAGACCACCGACGCGCTGATGGCCGAAATCAACCATGCTCTCGACCTGGCACCCGAATTGGCACCTGCACTGGCGCAGGACGCGGTGTCGGAACCGGTCGCGCAATTCGGCTTCACCGACGAATTACTGCCCGAATGGTCCGCGCCGCTTGCCCAGGCCGCCTACAGTGACGAGGAAGGCGAGGAAGACGAAGATGGAGACGACGGCATTCTCGATCTGGTCATGCCGATCGACGGATTGAGTGAACTGGAATGGCCGCAAACCGAACTCGAGCCGGGTGCGCCTCTCGAACTTTCCGCCCTGGAAACTTCCCCGGAACTCGATGGCTGCCTGCCGCTTGAATCCGTTGACGATATCCCCTTCGAACTGATGGCAGCCCTTCCGCCGGAACTGGCCGAAGAGAAACCGATTGACCTGATGGACTGGGTTGAGCCCGAAAGCGGCGGCGCGATTGCTCCGGTTGAGGATGCCGCCTTAACTAACGGATCCGCCAGCAGCATTGCCATCGAATTAAGCGAGCAAGACGCCGAGACGATGGCGCTTGCCGACTGGCTGGCCTCGGCACGTGAGCTGGCGCGTGCGGCAATGGGTTCCGAAGATCGCTCGCGCCAGACGCTCTATGCCGCAATCGGCCGGGCGTTCGATTTCTCCCTCGCCGCTGCCGCCGAGCCCGAAAGTTTCGCCGCGTTGATTGCCGATTCCGGCCTTACGGCCCAGGACCGGGCGCCGATGACACCGCTGGTCAAACTGGTATTCGGCGCAGACTATGACAAGACGCGACTGGCCGAATATGCCTCGGCGATCGGCCATGCTCACCGGCTTGGCCTGCAACGCGGCGCCCTTGCCGATTACCTGGTTGCGACGCCGGGCGGTCTCAAGGCCGTGGTTGGAGACGAGCGCAGGTTGCGCCGCGAGGAACTGGGCGCGCCGTCAACGCCTCGCCTGACCCCCGCCGAGCGGCTTTGCGCCAAGTTGCGCAAACTCGGCCATCGGCCGCTCGACACAGTGGCGGTGGAAGGAAGCGAATTCACCCTGCTGGTCGCGCGCCGGCTGCCCTCCGGCGAGGTCGTGCTGCTTGGTGAAGTGGGCGGGGATGTGCCATTGCTCGAACGCGCGGCGCGCCATCTAATAGGCTGACGGGCGACCCCGCGCCTGGCGCTTCATCCCCGGTTCACGCAGCAGAGCGCTAGCACCCCCGATGCTTCGTCCGTCCGCGCTTATTGCGGTGCTGCTAGGTGCCACCCTGCTCGCCGGCCAGCCGGCGGCTGCGCAGTCGATCCTGCGGGACGCTGAGACCGAGGCTCTGCTCAACGACATGGCGGCACCGCTGGTCGCCGCATCCGGGCTCGATCCGAAGAATGTCGATATCGTTCTGATCAACGATCCCAGTGTCAACGCTTTCGTCGCTGGCGGACAGGCCGTCTATATCAACAGCGGGCTGATCAACATGGCGGACACCGCCGCCGAAGTGCAGGGCGTCATTGCGCATGAGCTCGGCCATGTCGTCGGCGGCCATGCCATCTACAACGGCGGCGCGAAGGCGGCGGGCGGCATCAGCCTGCTCTCGCTGCTGCTCGGCGCGGCAGCGGCAGTGGCGGGCGCAGGCGAAGCGGCAATGGGCGTGATCATGGCCGGCCAGCAAGCGGCGATGGGAAAATATCTCGCCTTCAGCCGCGCTCAGGAAGCGACCGCCGATGCTGCCGGCATGCAGTTTTTGTCTAAAGCCGGTGTTTCCGGCCGAGGCTCGATCGCTTTCTTCAAGAAGCTGGAGAACATGGAGTTCCGCTACGGACGCTCCAGCAGCGACGACAATGCCTTCTACGGCAGCCACCCGGTCACCAGCGACCGCATCACCACGCTGCAGGACAGTTATGAGCGCGATGCGGCCTGGAACAAGCCCAATGATCCGGCGCTGGAGGCCCGGTTCCTGCGCGCCAAGGCCAAGCTGTTCGGCTATCTCGGGCAGCCCAAGGATACGCTGTCGATCTATCCCCCGATCCTGACCACGGTTCCGGCGCGCTACGCCCGCGCCTATGCGTGGCACAAGGATGCGCATCTCGACAAGGCGATGGCGGAGACCGACGCACTGCTCGCCGCTGCGCCTTCCGATCCCTATTTCCTCGAACTCAAGGGGCAGATCCTGCTGGAGTCGGGCAAACCTGCCGAAGCCCTTTCCGATTTGCGCCGGGCCAGCGAACTGACCGGCAACCAGCCGCTGATCGCCACCACCTTCGGCCATGCGCTGATTGCCACCGAGGACCGCAAGAATTTCGCCGAAGCTCAGCGCGTGCTCAAGGCGGCAGTTGCGCGCGACCGGGACAATCCCTTCGCCTGGTATAATTTGGGCGTCGTCTATGCGGCAACGGGCGATCTGGCGCGCGCCCGGCTGGCAAGCGCCGAACAGCAGGCGCTCAACCAGCATATGGCCGAAGCTCTCGCCAGCGCGCAGGCGGCGGAAGCGGCCCTGCCCAAGGGCTCGCCGGACTGGCTGCGTGCACAGGATATCGCCATGCAGGCGCGCGCCGAGATTGAACGCAAGCGCAAACGCAAGTAGGCGGCGCACATGAACCGGATCATCGACAGGCTGGGCGGCGGCTGGCGGCTGGCAATTGCGGCGGTGATTAGCGCATTGGCCGGCATCGGGCTTGGCTGGTACTGGCAGACGCATCTCAGCGGCGCCAATGACGCCGCGAAACTGGGCGCGGGCGAGCGGGCGGCAATCGAGAAGGTCGTCCATGATTATGTGCTCGAACATCCTGAAATCCTGCCCGAGGCGATGGAAAACTTGCGCCGCCGGGAAAGCATGAAGCTGCTTTCCGAAGTGCGGGATAAGATCGAAATGCCCTATCCAGGGGCGGTGCTTGGCAATCCTTCGGGCAAGGTCACGCTGGTCGAATTCAGTGATTTCGCCTGCGGTTACTGCCGGCAGAGCGTTGGCGAGGTGGACGCGCTGATCGCCGCCAACCCCGACCTTAAGGTCGTCATCCGCCAGCTGCCAATCCTCTCGCCGGCCAGCGCCGCTGCCGCGCGCATGAGTTTGGCCGCAGCCGAGCAAGGTAGATACGCGGCCTTCCACCACGCCATGTACGCGGCAGGCAATCCCGATGCCCGGACCATCGAGGCGGCTGCCCGCACCGCCGGGCTCGATATGGACCGGGCGCGGCGTGTTCTGACCGATCCGCGGATCGACGCCGAGATCGAGCACAACATGCAGCTTGCCCGGCAACTCGGTTTCCAGGGGACGCCGAGCTGGGTGATCGGCGAGGAGGTTCATTCGGGTGCGGTCGGCCGTGAGCAGCTGAGCCAGTCGATCGCCAAGGCACGCGGCTGAGGGCCGCCATGTTCCGCTGGCTGGCGCCGCTGGGCGTGCTGCTGGCGTTGCCGCCCGCAGCGCCGGCAGGAGCCATGCCGCCGGCCACCACCACCGATTACACTGCGACCCTCGGCGCTTGGCAAGCGCATGACTCGCGGCTTTTGTCCATCGGCTGGCGCCTGACGCGGGCCAATGCCCCGTTCTGCCGCCGCACCCAAAGCGCCATCGGCCTGATGCTGAGGGATATCCGCAGCGATGCCGAGCCCCACCGCGCCCGCGCCGCGCTCGGCTTGGCCGGCAATCTGACAGTCCAGGCTGTCGCCGCCGGCTCACCGGCCGAATCCGCCGGGCTGCGGGGCGGCGATGAAGTGTTGGCGATTGAGGGCGAAGCCGCCTCTGCTGCGGAAAACGGCAGCGAGCCTTCGCTCGATGCGCTGGACTCCCGGATTGATCGAATCCTGGCAGCGCAGGGGTCGCTTGAGCTCAGCTTGAGCCGTAACGGCGGACCGGCGCGCACTGTCATTATCGCCGGGGAAACCGCCTGCAGCAGCCGCTTCGCACTGCAGCGCTGGGGGCAGACCGCCCAGGCGGACGGGTCCACCGTGCGGATCTCGATACGGCTTCTCGCCGAAACCGCAGCGGACGACGAAGCGGCAGCGATGGTGGCGCATGAGCTGGCGCATAATATCCTCGGCCACCGGCTGCGGATTAACGCAGAAGGGCGCAATTATCTGACGGTCAGGCGCGGCGAGCGAGAGGCGGACCGCCTGGCGCCCTGGCTGATGGCAAACGCCGGATACGACCCCGCCGCTGCGCCGCGCTTCATGGCCGCGTGGGGAGGGCACCACGACCCCGGCATTACCCGCGCGCCCACCCATGATGGCTACCGCGATCGCATGGCGGTCATCGCCGGAGAGCTGACGGCAATTGCCGCGGCGCGAAACGCGCATTCACCGGCGGGCGTGGTGGATTGGCGGGCAATGTTTCCGGATCAGGGGCCGGAATGAACCGCCGGGGATTTCCTGCGGGCGGCATTTTCGGTAAGACACCCCGCATGGTTGTTCTGCCCTTCCGTCCAACGCCGTTTTTCGCCAACAAGAACCAGGCCTTCTGGCGTCTTCAGGTGGCTGGCTGGAGCGGCGCGATGCTGCTGCGCGGGGTTTCCAGCCTGGCCAATGACCAGCCCATGTCCTTTCTGGTGCTGGTCCTGATCGCAACCATTACCGGCTTTTCGATTTCCTTGATCCTGGGAGTGATTTACCGTCAGTTGATGACCCAGCGGCCCCTGATCACTGGGGGCATCACCGCGCTGATGCTGCCCTTTGCAGTGGCGCTCTATGCCTTTATCGACGCCTGGGTGATCTTGCTCTACCGCAACGCCGGCGGCACGGGCTTCACCCAGCTGTTCATCGGCGTATTCTATCTCGATGCGACGTTGCTGGTGTCTTGGTCCGCGCTGTATTACGCGATTAACTTCTTCTTGCAGGTGGAAGAGCGCAACGACCAGCTGATCCGGCTGGAAAGCCAGGCGACCGGTGCCCAGCTGGCAATGCTGCGCTACCAGCTCAACCCGCACTTCCTGTTCAACACGCTCAATTCGATCTCGACGCTGGTGCTGCTCAAGCAGACCGGGCCGGCCAATGCCATGCTCAGCCGGCTGTCCTCGTTCCTGCGCTACACGCTGACCAACGAGCCATCCGGACGGGTGACGGTGGCGCAGGAAATCGAGACATTGAAGCTCTATCTCGATATCGAGCGGATGCGGTTCGAGGAGCGCTTGCGAACCACTTTCGATATCGATCCCGCGAGCGAGGCGGGCCTGATGCCCTCGCTGCTGCTGCAGCCGCTGGTGGAGAATTCGATCAAATATGCCGTCGGTCCACAGGAAGCGGGCGCTGAAATCACCATCAAAACGCAGCTCATCGGACCAAACCTTCGGATCACCGTCTCCGACACCGGCGCCGGATTGCCAAGCCAGTCGCCGGACAACAGACTGGCCGGTCTGAGTTTCGATGGTGGGGAACCCGTGTCGACCGGTGTGGGTTTGGTGAATACGCGTGACCGTTTGGCGCAGGCGTATGGCGACAAACATCGGTTCGAAATCGTCGATCCGCCGGACGGCGGATTTTCCGTTCAGATAGAGATACCGTTCGAGCGCCGCGAGGCGACTGACACCAGCCCCGAACCGCGGCAGCTCACAGCGGCGGACGGTTGAATTCGAAGACCAGCAAGGCACCTCCGCCGCCAACCAGGACAGCCCATGACGATACGCACCATCCTTGTCGACGATGAGAAGCTGGCGATTCAGGGGCTCCAGTTACGGCTGGAAAAATTTCCCGAAGTCGAAATTATCGACACCTGTTCCAACGGCCGCGAGGCGATCCGCAAGATCAAGACCGAAAAGCCCGACCTCGTCTTTCTCGACATACAAATGCCCGGCTTCGACGGCTTTTCCGTGGTCAAGGGGGTGATGGAGATCGACCCGCCGCTGTTCGTATTCGTTACCGCCTATCAGGAACACGCGGTGCGCGCTTTCGAGGCCAATGCGGTCAACTATCTGATGAAGCCTGTCGATGAAGATAAACTTGCCGATACACTCGACCGGGTGAAGACCCGGCTCAGCGAAATGCGCTCGGCCGAGGAAGCCGAAAAGCTGAAGAGCGTGCTTGCCGAGGTCGCGCCCGACGCGATGGATGCGATGCCAGACGATGGCGATAGCGCAAGCCGCTTCGAAAAGTTGATCAACATCAAGGATCGCGGCCAGATCTTCCGCATCGATGTCGATTCGATTGAACATATCGAAGCCGCCGGCGATTACATGTGCATCCGCACCGCCGACAATTCCCTGATCCTGCGCGAGACAATGAAAGACCTCGAACGCCGGCTCGATCCTCGCGTGTTCCAGCGGGTCCACCGCTCGACCATTGTCAACCTCAACCAGGTCCGCCAGGTCAAGCCGCACACCAACGGCGAATGCTTCCTGGTGCTCGATTCCGGCGCGCGGGTGAAAGTCAGCCGGTCATACCGGGACGTGGTGGCGCGGTTCGTGCATTAGAAACCGCGCATCAGCCCCTAATTCCGACTACGCAGAGCTTGTCGAAGGGCTGCACTTCAACTAGCGCTGGGCGCCAAGCTCTCAGTGGAAGGACGGTCCTTCGACAAGCTCAGGATAGACGGGTTGTTGGGCCGTGAGCACCAGTTGGCAAATCCCCGGTTTCGATCTTGACGCCTTCGTCACTGCCACCCTCGCCGAGGACCTCGGCCAGGGCCTGCCCGGCGGCGGCCGTGACGTCACCTCCGAAAGCGTAATCCCCGCCGATGCCCGCTTTTCCGGCACGATGGACAGCCGCGATGCGATCACGGTCGCAGGCCTGTCAATTGCCGCCGCCTTCTTCCGCAAGCTCGATCCCGGCATCGCTATCGAAATTCTCGCAGGCGAAGGCGAACAAGTCCGGCCCGGCTCCGACCTGATGCGCCTTACCGGCAATGCCCGTGCCCTGCTGACGGCCGAGCGCAGCGCGCTCAACACCGTCCAGCACCTCTCCGGCATCGCCACGATGACGCGGGCCTATGTCGAGGCCATGGGTCAGACCAAGGCCGTGCTGCTCGATACTCGCAAGACTATCCCGGGCCTGCGTCACCTCGAGAAATACGCGGTCCGGATGGGCGGCGCGCAAAATCACCGGATGGGGCTGTGGGACGCAGCGATGATCAAGGACAATCATGTCGCCGTGGCTGGCGGCGTGGGAGAGGCGGTGCGGCGGGCAAAGGCGGCGGGCATTGCGCGGATAATCTGCGAGGTCGATAGCATCGCCCAGATCGAGCCGGCACTGAACGCGGGCGCCAGCCATCTGCTGCTCGACAATATGAGTGTTGCGACCCTGCGCGAAGCCGTAGCGTTGGTGGCGGGGCGAGTGCCTTGCGAGGCATCGGGCGGGGTGCAGCTCGATACCATTGGTGCGATTGCGGCGAGCGGAGTCGATTACGTCTCGGTCGGCCGCCTGACGCAAAGTGCGCCGGCCGCCGACATCGGCCTCGATTTTACGCCGCTATGAAAGCGATTGCCCTGGCGCTGCTGGCGCTGACCGCACTCCAGCCAGCCCCGGCGCTCGCCCAGGCCTATCAATGCGCCCTGCCGCAGCGGATCGGGCCAGTCGCCGCTGCCCGGCCCGACGGCCCGCCCCGGCGCACGCCGATTTCCGGCTATACCCTCGCGGTCAGCTGGTCGCCGGAATATTGCCACCGCGACAAAAGCTCGATGCAGTGCTCGGGCCGCAACGGGCGCTTCGGTTTCGTGTTACACGGTCTGTGGCCCGAGGCGCGGCGCGGGCCGCCGCCGCAATGGTGCGCCCTCACCCCCCGCCCCTCGCCCGAACTCATCCGACGCAATCTGTGCATGACCCCGGCACCGGCGCTGCTTGAACACGAATGGACCAAGCACGGCAGCTGCATGGTCAAGACGCCAGAGGCCTATTTCAACGTGAGCAGCATCCTGTGGCGCTCACTGCGCTGGCCGGACGCCGACCGGCTCTCGCGGCAGGAGGGGCTGACGGTAGGGGAATTCCGACGGGCGTTTGTCGCGGCGAACCCGGACTGGCGCGGGAGAAAGGTCGGTCTGGTGCTGAGCCGCAACGGCTGGCTCAAGGAGTTGCGGCTTTGCTACCGGCGCGATTTCATGCCGGCGGACTGCGACAGGCAAAGTTTCGGCGCGCACGATGCGGCATCGCTGAAGATTTGGCGAGGGCTGTAGCGCGGATCAGCGCGAAATTCTCAGACGCCGCATTGACGCGTCACCGCCGCTCCCGGAAAAACCCTCTTAGTATTTCCGCCGCCGCCGCCTCGCCGATGCCCGGATAGACCTCCGGCCGGTGCAGGCACTGCTCCTGCTCGAATACCCGGCTTCCGTGCTCGACCGCGCCGCCCTTCGGATCGGCCGCGCCGTAATAGAGCCGCGCAATCCGGGCGTGGGCGATGGCGCCAGCGCACATTGCGCAGGGCTCCAGCGTCACCCACAGCTCGCAGCCTTCCAGCCGCTCGGTGCCCAGCGCCTTAGCTGCTGCCCGGATCGCGAGCATCTCGGCATGGGCGGTGGGATCGGCCAGAGTGCGGGGCGCATTATGCGCGGCGGCAATGACGTGTCCGTCCTTGACCACCACCGCGCCCACCGGCACCTCTCCCTCGCCCGCCGCCAGCTCTGCCTGGGCAAGCGCCTGCGCCATCGGTTCGGGGAGCGGCCAGCGGGTCATCCGGCCGCGCTAGCCGCGCATAGCTTGACCTCGCAAGGGTGAATCGCTAAGCGCCCGCCTTCCCCGGAAACGGAACCCCTTTTTCGAAACGAGTTTAGCCATGGCCCGCATTTGCGAACTGACCGGAAAAGGCCGCCTGACCGGCAACAACGTCAGCCACGCCAACAACAAGACCAAGCGCGTGTTCCTGCCGAATCTGCAGAATGTCACGCTGATGTCGGAAGGGCTGGACCGCAGCTTCAGGTTCCGCGTCTCGGCGCACGGCATCCGCTCGGTCGAACATGTCGGCGGGCTCGACAACTGGCTGCGCAAGACGGCGGACACCAAGCTGTCCTCGTCTGCGCTGAAAGTGAAGCGCGAGCTGGCCAAGCAAGCCGCCTGACTTCGTTTTTGATTATTTTTGGCTCATTGCCCCCTTCGCAGAGGACTGTTTTCCCGCGTCCGTCCTTTCGATGCATCTCAAGCCGGCATACGTCATTACGGCATGGATTCGCGGATCGGACCCGGCGCGGTTAAACCGGCTGGATCAGTCCGGAGTGGACTGTTCGTTCAAGCTGGCCAGATTTGAATTAAGGTTGTCAATTTGCTTGGCTGCCTGCGCGGCCGCAGCCTGATCGGCCGCGCTCGTCGGCTCATCTGCCGAGGGGATGGTGCAATAGGCGGTCAGCATGATGCCCCCGGCCCACCACAGCGCCTTCCACCGGCTGGCGAACACAGTTGTGATGCGGGGCCCGAACATGAGCCGCATATAACGAGGGGGCGTTAACGATCCGTGCCGGCCTCGCGCTTCAGCTCATACAACAGGTCGAGTGCATCGCGGGGCGACAAGGCGTCGATGTCGATTGCGTCGAGCCGGTCGCGCAAGGCATCCACTTCGGCGGCCTGGGCTTCCAGCGCGGCTGCAAACAGCGGCAGGTCGCCCAGCCCGGCTGCCAGCCCGCCGGTCTCGGCACGGCCGCGTTCGAGCCGGTCGAGCACTTGCTTGGCCCGGGTCAGCACCGATGCCGGCACCCCGGCCAGCCGGGCGACCGCGAGGCCGTAGCTGCGGTCCGCCGGTCCCTCAGTGACCTCGTGGAGCAGCACCAGGTCGCCCTTCCATTCGCGTGCGCGCACGTGATGGAGCGACAGCGCCTCACAGCTGGCGGCGAGGCGCGAAAGCTCGTGGTAATGGGTGGCGAACAGGCAGCGGCAGCGGTTGGTCCCGTGCACCGCCTCGGCCACTGCCCAGGCCAGCGCAAGCCCGTCATAGGTCGAGGTGCCGCGGCCGACCTCGTCGAGGATGACGAAGCTACGCGGCGTCGCCTGCGCCAGGATCCCGGCGGTTTCGACCATCTCAACCATGAATGTCGAGCGCCCGCGCGCGAGATTGTCGGATGCGCCAACCCGGCTGAACAGGCGATCGGCCATGCCGATGGTGGCGCTCGTGGCGGGCACGAAGCCGCCCGCCTGGGCCAGCACCAGGATCAGCGCGTTTTGCCGCAGGAAAGTCGACTTGCCGCCCATGTTCGGTCCGCCGACCAGCCACAGCCGGTCATCTGGGCCAAGCCGGCAATCGTTGGCGACGAAGCGCTCGCCTTTCGCCGCCAGCGCCGCCTCCACCACCGGATGCCGGCCGCCTTCGATGGCCAGGCAGGGCTCCTCGACCAGACGCGGCCGGCACCAGCCCCCTTCCGCCGCCCTCTCAGCCTGCCCGGCGGCGACATCGATGCGGGCAAGCGCGGCGGCGGTCTCGGCAATCGCGAGGCGTGAGGTCATCGCGGCAGCGGTCAGCTCCTCGAAATGCGCTTCCTCGGCGGCGAGCGCATGGCCTCCCGCCTCGGCGATGCGGCTCGCTTCCTCGTGCAGCGCCAGCGCATTGAACCGCACCGCGCCGGCCATCGTCTGGCGGTGGGTAAAGCCGCTGTCTGGCGTCATCAGCCGGTCGGCGTGTTTGGCCGGTACTTCGATAAAATAGCCCAGCACGCCGTTGTGGCGGATCTTGAGTGCGGCGATGCCGGTCTCGTCGCGGTATTTCGCTTCCAGCGCGGCGATGGCGCGGCGGGCGTTGCCGGAAGTCTGGCGCAGCGCGTCGAGCGCGAAGTCATAGCCTTCGGCGATGTATCCGCCCTGCGCCCGCTCGGTCGGCGGCAAGGGCACCAGCGCGCGGGCGTAAAGATCGGCAAGCGCGCCGTGACCTCCGAGCGCGGGCAGCAGTCGGTCCAGCAGTACCGGGCGGTCCTGGTGGGTTTGCAGATGGTCGCGCACCCGCCGGGCTTCACTGAGCCCGTCGCGCAGCTGGCCCAGGTCGCGCGGCGAACCGCGCCCCGCAACCACCCGGCCCAATGCGCGCCCGACATCGGGCAGCGCGCGCAATACGCTGCGCAAATCTTCGCGCAGCAGCGGATCATCGAACAGCCACTGCACCAGTTCGAGCCGTCCGGCGATTGCCGCCACATCGGTGAGCGGTGCCGACAGGTCTTCCGCCAGTTGCCGCGCGCCCGCCCCGGTAACGCAGCGGTCGACCGCGTCGATCAGGCTGCCCTTGCGCGTGCCTTGACTCGAGCTGAGGATTTCCAGGCTGGCCCGTGTCGCCTCATCCATGGCGAGATGCGCCTCGCCGGCGCGTAACACCGGCGGCAGCAGCAGCGGCAGCGAGCCCCGTCCGGCATGGTCGAGATAGGCGATCAGTCCGCCCGCCGCCGCCAGCATCGCGCGCGAAAAACTGCCGAAGCCGTCGAGCGTGGCGACGCCGTGCACCGCCTTCAGCCGCGCCTCGCCGGGATCGCTGGCAAAATCGCGCGCCGGGCGCGGGGTTGCATCAAGCGGCGCGTCCGCCCAGCCGTCTGCGGCGACGACTTCGCTCGCTCCCAGCCGGGCCAGCGCCGCGCCTAGCCGGTCGGCGGCACATTCCTCCAGCTCCATCCGCCCGGTCGAGATATCGCAGGAGGCGATGCCGATGCTGCCGCGAAGATCGCACACTGCCACGAGCACATTAGCCCGGCGCGGCTCCAGCAGCGCCTCTTCGGTCAGCGTGCCGGCGGTGACAAAGCGGACGATGTCACGCGCCACCAGCGTCTTGCCGCCGCCGCGCAGTTTCGCCTCCGCCGGGCTCTCGACCTGCTCGGCAATGGCGACGCGGCAGCCGGCCTTGATCAGCCGCGCGAGATAGCCTTCCGCCGCATGCACCGGCACCCCGCACATCGGGATCGGCGCGCCGTGATGCTCGCCCCGGCTGGTGAGCGCGATGTCCAGCACTTGTGCGGCCGTCTTGGCATCGTCGAAGAACAGCTCGAAGAAATCACCCATCCGGTAGAACAGCAGGCAATCGCCGGCCTCGGCTTTCAGCGCCAGATATTGCGTCATCATCGGGGTGGCGCCGATTGGAGGTGGGGGAGCGTGCATTGCCGGCCGGTTTGGGACGCCGCCGCCGATTCGCAAAGCGGAACCGGCACGCTTTCCCCTATCGCGTCGCCGCGAGTTTGGTTAGGGCGCAGGTGAATCGGGGAGAAACCTGTTGTCCGACCAAAGCAACGTCAGCTTTACCGACCGCGAAGCACTCTTTTATCACAAGACCATCCGCCCGGGAAAGCTGGAGATCATCGCTTCCAAGCCGATGGCGACCCAGCGTGACCTCAGCCTGGCCTATTCGCCCGGTGTCGCCGTGCCGGTGCAGGCGATCTACGATGATCCGGCCACCGCCTATGATTACACCGCCAAGGGCAATCTCGTCGCGGTGATCACCAACGGCACCGCGATCCTTGGCATGGGCAACCTCGGCGCGCTGGCCTCCAAGCCGGTGATGGAAGGCAAGGCAGTGCTGTTCAAGCGCTTCGCCGATGTCGATTCCATCGACATCGAACTCGCCAGCGAAGATACCGAGGCGCTGATCGAGGCCATCGCGATGATGGAGCCGACCTTCGGCGGCATCAACCTGGAGGATATCAAGGCGCCCGAATGCTTCATCATCGAGCAGGCCCTGCGCGAGCGGATGAAGATCCCGGTGATGCATGACGATCAGCACGGCACCGCGATCATAGCCGCTGCCGGCCTGGTCAACGCCTGCCTGATCACCGGCCGCAAGTTCGCGGACGTCAAGGTGGTGGTCAACGGGGCCGGCGCTTCGGCTATCGCCTGCACCAGCCTCATCAAATCGATGGGCGTGCGCCATGAGAACGTGATCATGTGCGACAGCAAGGGCGTGATCTACATTGGCCGCGCCGGGGTCGATCAGTTCAAATCCGCCCATGCCATCGATACCGACAAGCGCACGCTGGCCGAAGCCGTCGCTGGCACCGACATATTCCTGGGTCTCTCGGTCGCCGGTGCGATGACGCAGGACATGGTCAGGTCGATGGCCCCCCAGCCGATCATCTTCGCCATGGCCAATCCGGACCCGGAAATCACGCCGCCCGACGCCATGGCGGCGCGGCCCGATGCCATCGTTGCAACCGGACGTTCGGACTATCCCAACCAGGTCAACAACGTGCTCGGCTTCCCGTTCATCTTCCGCGGCGCGCTGGATGTGCGGGCGACCGCGATCAACGAGGAAATGAAGATCGCTGCCGCCGTCGCCATCGCCGATCTGGCCCGCGAACAGGTGGCCGAGGAAGTCGCCGTCGCCTATGGCAAGACCCAACAATTCGGCCGCGAATACATCATCCCCGCGCCGTTCGATCCGCGGCTGATGGAAGTGGTTTCCTCCGCCGTCGCCAAGGCGGCGATGGATTCGGGCGTCGCGCAGAAGCCGATCGAGGATTTCGACGCCTATCGTCACAGCCTGAAAGCGCGGCTCAACCCGACGACTTCGGTGCTCACGCAAGTCTATGAGCAGGTCAAGGCCAATCCCAAGCGGGTGATTTTCGCCGAGGCGGAGAACGAAGTCGTCCTGCGCGCAGCGATCCAGTTTCGCAGCTTTGGCTATGGCGAGCCGGTGCTGGTTGGGCGGACGCAGGCGGTACTCGACAAATTGGCGGAACTCGGGGTCGGCGATGCCGAGAGCTATGAAATTCACAACTCCGCCACCTCGCCCCATGT
>JANLQW010000039.1:0-9683 GCA_031368085.1 Novosphingobium sp.
GTCCAGCGCGGCGGCCAGGCTTCGCCGCCGAGCCATCCGGTGAACAATGCCGTTCCGACATTATAGGGCAGGTTGGCGACGATGGCGTAAGGTTCATCGAACAGTTCCGCTGGATCGATCTTGAGCGCATCGCCCGCGATCACCCGGAGCTGGCCGGGGAAGGCCTCAGCCAGCTCATCCAGCGCCGGCAGGCAGCGGCGGTCCATCTCGATGGCGGTGACGCGCGCGCCGGCGCGCAGCAGCGCGCGGGTCAGGCCGCCGGGGCCGGGGCCGACTTCGAGCACCGCGCGGGTCTTGAGATCGCCGGGTACAGCGGCAATGCGGTCCAGCAATTGCTCGTCGAGCAGGAAGTTCTGGCCGAGCGCCTTGGTCGCCATCAACCCGTGGCGGGCGATGACTTCGCGCAAGGGGGGGAGGGGGGGATTCTGCACCTGCGCCCCTTACTCCGACTTCCCTGAGCTTGTCGAAGGGCTGCTTTTCACTTTGGCCCCCGCGCTTTGCCAAGAACAAGAACAGCCCTTCGACAAGCTCAGGGAAGTCGGTTTGATTGTGAGTGGTTTCGCCGCGCTGCGCACTCGCCCGCCATACGGATTGCTGCGATGGTAGCCCCGGCGCTGGCCTTGCCGGTGCCGGCCAGTGAAAACGCGGTGCCGTGGTCGGGCGAGGTGCGCACGATCGGCAGGCCGAGGGTGATGTTGACCCCGAGGTCGAAATCGAGCGCCTTCACCGGAATCAGCGCCTGATCGTGGTACATGCAGATGGCAACGTCATACCCTCCCCTTGCATGCGGCGCGAACAATGCGTCAGCGGGATGCGGGCCGGTGACGTCGATGCCGGCGGCCCGCAGCGCGGCGATGGCAGGGGCGATGATGCCGGCTTCTTCGCTGCCCATCCGCCCCGCCTCGCCGGCATGCGGATTGAGCGCGGCGATAGCCAGGCGAGGGGCGGCGATACCGAAATCCTGAGCCAGCGCCTCAGCGACAATCTTCGCCCGTCGCTCGATCAGTACCCGTGTAAGCAGCGCGGGAACCTGGGCAAGGGCGACGTGCACGGTCAGCGGCACTGTGCGCAAATTAGGCCCGGCGAGCATCATCACCGCGTCTTTGGCGGCGATACCGCAGGCGGCGGCAACGAATTCGGTCTGCCCGGGATGGGTGAAGCCAACCTCGGCCAGCAGCGCCTTGGCGATGGGGCCTGTGACCAAAGCGCCGGCCTTGCCGCTGACCGCGAGCGCGGCGGCCTCGGTCAGCGATTGCAGCGCCAGCGCCGCGCCAATGCGATCCGGCTGGCCGGGGCGGTAATCGCCGTCGGCATCGCTCCACACCGGCAAGGCGCGGGCAAACACCGCCGCCGCCTCCGCCGGATGACCAATGCGCTCGACCGGTAGGGCGATTCCCCGGGTCGCGGCGGCGGCTGCGAGCAGCCGCGCGCCCCCCACTACGAAAAATGGCGGCAAACGGTCTGCAACGCGCCGCGCCCAGGCTTCGGCAAGCAGTTCGGGTCCAACCCCGGCCGGATCGCCCGGCGAAACGGCGAGCGGCGCGGTCATGCCGGGCGCGCGCGGGTCAATTGTAGTCGATCACCGCATCGCGGCGCAGATCGCGCAAGTACATTTGCGCGCGCTTGTTTACCCGGTCTTCTTCCATCTGCGTCATCAGCTCGTCGAAATTCGGGGTGGCAGCGGATTTGGCATCGTCGCGGCCGCACAGCATCAGCACGCGCACGCCCTCCTCGATTGAGCCGAACGGCGGCGAGGTTTCGCCGACCGAGAGAGTGAGCACCGCCTGTTGCAGCGGACCCGGCAGATCGCGCGCCTTGACTTGATCGTTGGTTACGACCTGCGCACCTTGCTGGGCTGCTACGGCATCGACCTGGCCGCAGCCGCGCGCCTGCTTCATCGCGGTGGCAAACTCGCCGGCCTTCTTCTGGGCGGTGGCCGCAGTGGTGCCGGCGGGAAAACTGATCGAAACCTGCTTGAGCGCCAGCAACGCATCGCGCGGATCGGCGGTCAGCACCTGGCGCTTGTCGATCAGATATATAATCGAATAGCCGCCTTGCAGTTCGATCGGCCCGACCAGCTGGCCAGACGACAGCTCGCGCGCCGCAGTACCGAGTTCGGCGGGCAGCTGCTCAAGCCGCACCCAGCCAAGATCGCCGCCGACTGCGGCTGTCGAAGCCTGTGAATATTGCCTTGCATAGGCGACGAAACTTCCGCCCTGCCGCAGCTGTTCAACGATGCGTTTGGCATTTGCGGCGACGCTCGGCTTTGATTCAGGCGTGGCCGCCAGAAAAATCTCGCCGATCCGATATTCCTCGGTGCCCTTGGCCGCTTTCAGCCGCTCGACCAGTTCGCGAACTTCCTCGTCGGCGACATTGACGAAGGGCTGGACATTGCGGCGCAGCAGCCGCTGCCACGAAAGTTCACCGCGAATCTGGCGTTTGAGCGAGGCCGGCGCGGAACCGATGCGAGCAAGATAGGCGTCCATCGCCTTGGTGTTCTGGCCAAAATTTTGCTGGGCGACGCGGTTATAGCTCTGCTCGATCTCCGCATTCGCGACTTCGATGTCGGACGCTTTTGCCGCCTGGATTTGCAGTGTTTCGTCGATCAGATTGCGCAGCACCTGCAACCGCAAGCGCTGGACTTCTTCGGCCGCAAGCTTGTTATCGTTGGCGGCAAGGATCAGCGCGAGCCGTTGGTCGACATCGGTGCCGGTAACGATGTCGCCGTTAATGATGGCGGTGGCACGGCGAACGTTGGGATCGTTCTGGCCGAATACGGTAACATCAGCGGGGATCGAAATCTCGCCTTGCATGGCCGGGCGCACCGGAACCGGAGGTGATGCATTCGCCGGAGGCGAGGCATTCTGTGCCGCCGCACCAGCTGTCACCGCCGCCGCCAGGCCTGCGGCCAAAAACATGTTTCGAACAGTCATCTTCACAGCCAGCTCAACCCTGTTTACGGCGCGGAAATCCGTCAGCCTGAATGCCGCCGTAGATGGTTCCGGCCGGCTTAACCTTAGCTGAGCGCGCCGATAGCGTGTTTGCCGGCCCATGCCAACGCCCGATGCTGCGACATCCCCGGATGGAATTCCCGCAATGGCTCGCGTATGAGAGGGCCGGATCAGCGGAAGCCGAGATTGCGAAGGGCAATGCGGAATTCGAACGTATCGCCCTTCTGCGCATCGCCAGTGGTGACGAAGTCGCGCCGCCAGGTTACGCCGAACTCAAGACAGTCGTCCTGATAAGCAACGCCAAGCCGGGTGCGCAGAGGCTCGAACCCCTGCGGCAGGGGTTGCAGCCGGTTGGTGGTTTGGCCGATGTTGAATACGCCGGAGCCGAACAGCGACCAATAGCGCTTGATCGCGATCCGCCCCGCCGCGCGCAGTTCCTCGCTGTCCTTGAGATCCTCGATCGCCGGCGAGACATTGCGGTCCAGCAGCGAATACCCGACTTCCAGATAGGTCCGCTGGCTGCCGATTGCGGCATCGAGTTCGTTGCGGCGGAAGGCGAAACTGTCCTTGTCGATGCGGAAGCGGTGGGTCAGCCTGACGAAGTTGCGGTAGCGCACCTCGGTCCGCCCGACGATGTCCGAACTCCGGCTTGAAAGACCAGTGCCTTCGGGCAGCAGGGTCGGCTTGCTGGTCAGCCGGAAGGACTGGCCAATCGTGGTTTTGACCCGCCAGCGCGGTGCATCGAACTGCCAGTCGATACCATAGGTAAAGCGCACCCCGTCTTCGATGCGGTCGTAGCCGGGGAAGCGGTTGAGCGCGAAGAGGTTGCTGTCCTCCAGGTCGATGGCGCGCGAATCTTCATTGGGTACCGCGAGATTGCGGATGGTCGGGCTGGCGACGATCTGGATGCGCGGGGTCAGCACCTGGGTGCCGTGGAACAGGCTGCCAAACAGCGGCCATTTGGCATCGAGCGCCGCCGTGGCGATTCCGCGCGCCTGCCAGCCGGGATTGCCGCGATAACTTGCCGTCGCGGTCAGATGGTTCGAATCGGAATGATAGGCATCGCCGCGAACCAGCGCCGTCAGCGTCAGTTCCTGGCCGAGGTTGGTGATCCGCCGCATATCCCATTGCGCGCTGGCGAAGGCGCGCTGCGTGTCCTGCCCGGCGGAACGGATGATCGCCAGGCTGTTGGCCTGCAATTGCACCTGGCCGCCCAGCAAGGGGCCGGGAAAGCGGCGGCGATAGTCGATGGCCGGCAGGGCGATCGGCACCTGGCCCTGGCTGTCGTTGACCCGCAGCGTTTGCGTCGCCCAGCCGGCGATCGACAGATAGGAATGATCGTCGATCCGCTCGACATCGACCATCGAGCGCAGCCGGTCGTCGCGGCTGATGTCATAGCGGCGCAGGAAGGTGCGGTCGGTCGCGCGCCGGACCGAGGCAGTGACGCTCCATTGCGGCGAGAGCTGGAAGCGGCCGTTGGCGAAGATATAGCCGCGAAAGTCGCGCTGCGAGGCCGAGCCGTCATTCGATACCGGGATGACGTTGGAGCGCGTCGCATAGCCGGTAACCTGATAGGCGCCTGTTTCGGTAAGCGCGCGGTACTGCGCCGAGAGCATCGGCACCGCCTTGGTATAGACGTAAGCCGTCGCTGCGATGTCGCGGTTGTTGGCGAGCCGCACGTAATAGGTCTCGCTGATTTCCAGCCCGTTGGACGTCGTGAAGCGAAAATTCGGGATCAGCAGCCCGGATATCGCGCGCCCGTCGGTAGCGAAGGCGAGCCCGGGCAGCGGCATCAGCCGGATGCCGAACAGCTCAAGCCGGGCGCCGCGCATGCGGACGGTTTTCTTGTCCGGTGAATAGGTAACCTCACGCGCGGTCACCCGCCAGCTCGGCTTCTTCGGACAACCGTTCTCGTCTTCCACTTCGCAGGCGGAATAGCTGGCATAGTTGAGCAGAATGTCGCCATTCTCCGCTCGCGCGCCCGAGATCGCGGCGAGCCGCCCGCCTTCGCGCAAGGCGAGCAGCATGTTTTCCATGGCGCCGGCCCGGAACGCATCGGAGAGTTCCACCTTCTCGGTAAAAAGCTGGTTGCCGTCCTGGTCGACAATTCTCACATTGCCCGAGGCGACGATCTGCCCGGTGGTCCGGTTCCACGAAACCGCGTCCGCCTTTACCGATTGCGCATCGCGGCGCAGCACGACATTGCCGCGTGCGGTGGTAGTGTCGCCAGTTTCTGCATACTCCAGGGTGTCTGCCTCGAAGTCGATGGCGTCGCTTTGCGGCTCCGGGGCGGGTATCACGGCCGGGGCTTCCGGCACCTGCGCGTGCACCTGCGGGATGCTCCCCGCCGCAAGCAGCAGTGCGAAGGCGAAACCGGTTCCATGGCGGGCAGCCCGGAAGCCATGGAGTTGCAACAGGAACTTCGGCCCGGGGAGCATCGCTTGCCTATCGCATTGCCCGCGCCTAACTGCAATCCGCCCTCGGCGCAGTTTATCGCCTGACGGGCCAAGTTCGGTCAGCCGTTGCCCATGGGATACGCTGCCCGCCAGTTCAGGAGAGGTCATGCAGATCCAGTTTCTCGACGCGCCGCAGGATCCCGCACCGCGCCTGGTCGCGCGTTTGGCGAGCGGCGATGCCCTGCCGGACGATCTCGAGCCGGTGCTGGCGGAAGGGGCCAAGGCCGCGCGCTTCACCGGCAAGGGCGCACAAATCCACGAAGCCTTCGTCATGCGCGGCGGCAAGCTTGCCCGCGTGGCGATGGTCGGCATTGGCGAGGTGAACGGGGCAGGGCGGACCGGCTCGATCGAGCGGGCCGGCGGGGCGCTGGCGGCTCGCTATCTTGCCTCGGGCGAAACGGCGCTGACCGTCGACTTCGCCGGCTCGGGCCTGTCTGCCCCGGATTGCGCCGCCTTCCTGCTCGGCCTGCGCCTGCGCGCCTGGCGGCACGATGCCTACCGTACCAAGCTCCCCGAGGATCAGAAGCCGACGCTCACCGATATCTTCATCCTCAACCCGCCCGAGAATACCGAGGCGGAATGGTTGCGCGAAGAAGCGCTGGCGGAAGGCGTCGAGTTTACCCGTAAGCTGGTTACCGAGCCGGGCAACGTCATCTATCCGGAGAGTTTTGTCGAACGCTGCGAGCAGCGGCTGGCGGGTACCGGCATCGAAATCCGCGTGCTCGACGAAGCGGCAATGCGGGATCTTGGCATGGGCGCGCTGCTCGGCGTCTCCCAGGGTTCTGCCCGACCGGCGCGGCTGCTGGCGTTGCAATGGCTCGGCGGCACGCCGGGCGGCAAGCCGACCGCGTTCGTCGGCAAGTGCGTGACATTCGATAGCGGCGGCATTTCGCTCAAGCAGCCCGCCGGCATGGAAGACATGAAGTGGGACATGGGCGGCGCCGGCGCGGTGGCGGGGGCGATGCTGGCGATTGCCGGGCGCAAGGCAAAGGCGAACGTCATCGGCATCTGCGGACTGGTCGAGAACATGCCCGATGGCGCGGCGCAGCGGCCGGGCGATGTCGTCACCTCGATGTCGGGCCAGACCATCGAGGTGATCAACACCGACGCCGAAGGCCGGCTGGTGCTGTGCGATGTGCTGACCTGGGTGCAGAAGGAGTTCGACCCCGCCGCCATCGTTGATCTCGCCACGCTGACCGGGGCGATGGTCGCGGCGCTGGGCAGCGAATATGCCGGGGTGTTCTCGAACGACGACGCGCTGGCGGAAAAGCTCGTCGGGGCTGGCACGGCCAGCGGCGACAAGCTGTGGCGATTTCCCTTGGGGTCTGCTTACGACAAGCTGATCGACAGCCAGATTGCCGACATCAAGAACGTTGGCCCGCGCAACGGCGGCGCCATCACCGCGGCGCAGTTCCTCCAGCGCTTCATCGACAAGGGCCGCCCCTGGGCGCATCTCGACATCGCCGGTGTGGTCTGGGCCGACAAGCCCGGCGCGACCTGGGAGAAAGGCGCGACCGGCTTTGGCGTGCGGCTGCTTGACCGCTATGTCCGCGATAATCTGGAGGGGTAAAGGCTCCCCGCCGGCTTGCGTAAGGGGTTGGGCGAGGGCTTGTCAGGGACCGCCATGAGAGTCGATTTCTACCAGCTCAGCCGCGATCCCGCCGAAGCCGCCCTGCCGCTGATCGCCCGGGCGACGCTCAATGCGGGCGAGCGGCTGCTGGTGGTGTCGGCCGACGAGGCGCAGCTTGGCCGGATCAGCGACATGCTATGGACCAAGCTCCCGGAGAGTTTCCTCGCCCACGGTCGCGCGGGAGCGCCGCACGAGGACCGGCAGCCCATCCTGCTGTCCGGCCAGCCCGAGCCCGGCAATGGCGCGCGGTACATGGCGCTTGCCGACGGTGTCTGGCGCGAAGGCGCAGTGCCGTTCGCGCGGACTTTTCTGCTGTTCGACGAGGCGACCCTTCAGTCTGCCCGTGACTGCTGGCGCATGCTCGGCGATCGGGACGGGGTGGAACGCCGGTTCTGGAAACAGGAGGGCGGCAAATGGGTGGAGGGGCCGTGACCGCCGAACTTGCGAGCCGAACCATTCCCCGCTAGGGGCGCGCCACCTCCCGAATATCCCATTTCAAGGACACCCACATGGCGGTTACCCGCACCTTTTCGATCATCAAGCCCGACGCTACCCGCCGCAATCTGACCGGCGCGGTCACCACCATGCTGGAAGACGCTGGCCTGCGCATCGTCGCCTCCCGGCGTATCCGCATGACACAGGAGCAGGCCGAGGGGTTCTACGCGGTTCACAAGGAGCGGCCCTTCTATGGCGACCTTGTCAGCTTCATGACGTCCGGCCCGGTCGTGGTGCAGGTGCTTGAAGGCGAGGATGCGGTGAAGTGCAACCGCGACGTGATGGGTGCAACCAATCCCGAGCAGGCCAGCGAAGGCACGATCCGCAAGGCCCTTGCCGAATCCATCGAGGCCAATTCGGTTCACGGTTCGGACAGCGACGAAAATGCCGCGATCGAGATCGCCTATTTCTTCAAGCCGGAAGAAATCGTCGGGTGATTTGTTCCCCTCCCGCCCGCGGGAGGGGTTAGGGGATGGCCTGTAGTCGCACCGGTCCATGACAGACCCACCCCCAACCCCTCCCGTAAACGGGAGGGGAGCTTGCCATTTCCATTTGTAACCCTTGCCGGCTCGCATTATCTTGCCTGCAAAGGAGATAAGCGATGCACGGCATGGGCGAAACGGCGGGCGATGCGTGCCCGTTCGAATTCAACTTCGACGAAAAAAGCTTCAAGGCCGGTGACATCGTCAGCTACCGCGTCAACGGCAACCTTGACGGCTTTCCCTTCGTTGGCACCCTGCTCGAAGTGCATGAGGACTTCGTGCTGATCGCTGGCGATCCCAACGAGCCGAACAAGCACTACCGCGGTACCCGCGAGAGCCGGCCACTGGTGGAGTATTCGGAAATCTGACTTGCGCGGGGTTGGACACCGGCTTTGGACAGGCGTAATGTCTCCGCTTTCCGGGACATGCGGAGGCAATCTGGGTCGTATCGCTTTTTGCGGGAGAGAGATCATGACTAGAATCGCAATGATGGCCGTCGCCGTCTTGTGCTACCTGGCTTTTTTCGCTGCGTTTGTTTACTTCGTCGGTTTCGCTGGTAATTTTCCGGGCTGGCCGTTGACTGTCGATCGCGGACCGCAAAGCCCGTTGGGCACGGCTTTATTGATCGATCTGGCACTTGTCGCGCTATTCGGCCTCCAGCATAGCATCATGGCCCGGCCCGCCTTCAAGGTGGCTTGGACCCGCATTGTCCCGGCGCCCATCGAGCGCAGTATTTATTGCCTCGCATCGGCACTGGCCTTGGGTGTGATGTTCTATTTCTGGCAGCCGATCACAAGCATAGTCTGGGATGTCACCAATCCTGCCGGGAGGATCGCGCTGTGGTCGCTGTTCGGCCTGGGCTGGGTGCTGGTTTTCATCAGCACGCATCTGATCAGCCACTGGGAACTGTTTGGCCTCGCCCAGCCGTGGCGGCACATGCGCGGCATTGAGGCGCCGCCGCCCAATTTCCGCACGCCAGGCTTCTACCGCGCCGTGCGGCATCCGATCTACCTGGGCTTCCTGCTGGCGGTGTGGGCGATCCCGACGATGACGGTGGGACATCTGGTGCTGGCGGCGGGGCTATCGGTCTATATCCTGATCGGTGTTCGCTATGAAGAGCGGGATCTGATCACGCATTTCGGCGCGCAATATGCCGACTATCGCACGCGGGTCGGCATGCTGATCCCGGGGCTCGGCAAGCGCGCCTAGAACTGCTCGGCGATATCGAGCAGCCGGGTCAGACGCTTGGGGGCGACTGCGCGCCAGCTGCGCTGGAGCCATTCGCCGACATGATCCCAGTCCAGGCCCGGACGGCCGAGCACCACGCCGATCCAGCCCGAAGCGCCGTAGTAGGCGGGGCGGTAATAAGTGTCGGGGTCCTGTTCGATCAGCGCCGCCATCTCGTCCTGGCCGCTGGTCTTGACCAGCAGCGCAACGGCCGCCTCGCCGTGGTGGTGGCGGGTGAAATAGGCGAAATATTTGCCGCCTTCGATGCGCCAGCCCGGCGTGCCATGTGTCGGCCGTTCTTCCGCCTCGGGCAGTGCCAGGTCCAGTTCGCGCACGCGGGCTAGCAGCCAGTCGGGCGACGTTTCCCGCGTCACCAACCTCGCCAGCACCCGTGAATAGAGCTGGTGTTCGGCGATCAGCACCCGCGCGGCGAGCGATTCGG
>JANLQW010000068.1:0-6755 GCA_031368085.1 Novosphingobium sp.
CAGCTGCTGCGGGTGATCGCCGAGACTGTCGGCCCCCAGGACGGCGGACTGTCGATCCGCGGTCACACCGACTCGCTGCCGTGGCGGTCGGGGGTGACGACCAACAACTGGTCGCTTTCCGCTGGCCGCGCCGAGGCGACCCGCCAGCAACTTATCCGCAGCGCCATCCCCGAAGCCCGCTTCGCCCGCATCGAAGGCGTCGCCGCGCGCGAACCGCTGATCAGTGACAATCCGGCGGACCCGCGCAACCGGCGCATCTCGATCTTGCTGATGCGATAGGGGGAATAGAATTTATTTAAAAAGGATAGTTTCCATCCTTTTTCTTTGGTATTGCCAACTCAATGTTCGAATACGATCCCGATAAAAGCGAAGCCAACATGGCCAAGCACGGGATCGATTTCGAACAGGCGCAAGAACTCTGGCTCGACGAAGCACGGGCCGAGGTCGAATCGGAGGGTGGCGCAGAGGTGCGCTGGCTCTTGATGGGCAAGATCGAAGGTCGGCATTGGACAGCGGTTTACACGATGCGTGACGGAAAAGTCCGTATCATCTCGGTCCGCCGATCGCGAGCGAATGAGGTAAGAGACTATGGCAGCCGCCAAGACAATTAGTGCTGAAGAATTCGACCGCCGTTTCGATGATGGCGAGGATATGAGCGACTATCTCGACTGGTCTTCATTTCGCCGCCCCGGTCTCGAATCAAAGCGCGTCAACCTCGACATGCCCCAGCACATGGTCGCCAAGCTCGACAGCCACGCCCGCAAGCGCGGCGTCACCCGTCAGGCGCTGATCAAGATGTGGCTGGCGGACCGGCTGGAGGCTTCCCCTTAGGGTGTAGCAGTTGGGGATTGATTGCTGGCAGCTCGTCCCCGGGAGCACGCAAGGCCCCTCTTGGACCCACCCAAAAAAAGCCCGGCGGTTCCTGGAGGAACCGCCGGGCCAGTCAGCCTGGGGGAAGCAGGCTTAATGGATTGCGTGGCTTATCCGCGGAGCAGCGACAGCACGTTCTGCTGGCTCTGGTTGGCCTGGGCTAGCATCGCCGTCGAGGCCTGGCTGAGGATCTGCGCCTTGGCCATCGCGGTGGTTTCCGAGGAGTAATCGGCATCCTCAATCCGCGAGCGGGCGTCGGACAGGTTGGTGACGTTGCTGGTCAAATTGTTGATCGCCGATTCGAGGCGGTTCTGCGAGGCACCCAGATTGGCGCGGGTCGAGGAAATCTCGTCGAGCGCGGTCGAGATGTCGGCCAGGTCGGTCGCCCCCGGGCTAGTAAGGTTCACCGCCAGCGCTGCGGTCACACCGGCTCCGGCGCTGACATTGCCGAAGGTCAGGTTGATCGTATCGCTGGCGGTAGCACCAACCTGGATTTTCACGGTGCCAGCCGTACCCGCCGTGCCGTCAAACAGCTTGTTGCCGTTGAATTCGGTGTTGGCGAGGACGTCGGTGATCTGCGCCTGCAGCTGCGTGACTTCCGCTTGCATCTTGGTGCGATCGCCGGCCGAGTACGTGTCACTGGCGCCCTGGACCGCAAGTTCGCGGACGCGCTGCAGCATGTTGGTAACCTCCGACAATGCGCCTTCCGCCGTTTGCGCCATCGAGATGCCGTCGTTGGCGTTGCGCATGCCCTGGTTCATGCCGCGCACCTGCGAAGTCATCGAAGTGGCGATGGCGAGGCCGGCGGCGTCGTCCTTGGCGCTGTTGATGCGCTTGCCGGTGGACAGGCGTTCCATCGCCATGCCGAGCATCTTGTTGGCGGAATTTGAAGCGTTCGAAGCGCGGATCGCGCTGATGTTGGTGTTGATGACTGCCATGATTAAACTCCCGATAATATTCCCGAAGTTGGGGGAGCGACCGGCTCATCCGGCAGCTGCCATGGGGAAGAGCGGCAGGGCGGCGGGGAAGTTAAGGGCGGCGTTTTGCCGGACCGAATGCGGCCGCCTCGCCGCCTGCCCGCCGGATTACGCAGTTCTACGAGGCCTTAAATTTCCGGAGCCTTTGCCGTTTGCACGGCAATACAGCCTTCCAAAGCATGGTTAACGGGGGGCTCGTAAAGATGAACGGACTGGAATTCAGCGAGAGTGTCGCGCGGCTCCACGCCCCGCTCGTCCAGCGCGCGGCGGCGATTGCCGGCACTAACGGGCAGGCCGTTCCCGTGCTCCTGCGAGATACAGGCGACGCCACGCCGCTGCCCCCGCGGGTGCATGCGGTAACGCTGGAGAAAGCTGCGCGCCCGGCGCTGCGGCGCGACGGCAACGCCCGCATCGCCCTGGCCTACCGCGATCCCGCCAGCGACGCATCGCTTGCCGCGCTGCTCGCCGCCATCGCCCAGCCCGGCGCGCCGATCGCCGCCGATCCTGAAAGCCTCTCCATCCTCGCCCTGGCCGAACGGCTGGCGGCGAGCGAGATTCCCGTCCTCATCAATGGCCCCACCGGGACGGGCAAGGAAGTGCTCAGCCGCTTCATCCACGCCCGCAGCCCGCGCGCCTCCGGGCCGTTCGTCGCGGTCAATTGCGCCGCCATGCCCGAGACCATGCTTGAGGCGCTGCTGTTCGGCCATCAGAAAGGTGCCTTCACCGGCGCCACCCAGGCGAGCGAGGGCTTCTTCCGCGCGGCCGACGGCGGGACGCTGCTGCTCGACGAGATCGCCGAGATGCCGCTGCAATTGCAGGCCAAACTGCTGCGCGCGTTGCAGGAGGGCGAAGTCGTGCCGATCGGCTCGACCCAGCCGATCCGGATCGATGTCCGCATTATCGCCTGCGCCAACCGCGACCTGCCCACCGAAGTCGCCGAAGGCCGCTTCCGCGCCGATCTGTTCTACCGCCTGAATGTGTTCCCCCTCGCGCTGCGCCCGTTGCGCGAGCGGGCCGAGGACATTGCCCCGCTCGCCTTCGCGCTGGCGCTGCGCCATGCCCCCGCCGGCCGCGCTGTTCCGTGGCTTACGGACGGCGCGCTTGCCCTGCTCAAGCTCCACGGCTGGCCGGGCAATGTCCGCGAGCTGGAAAACGTCATCCGCCGGGCGCTGCTGCTGGCGGATGGGAGCGAAACGATCGAGCCTGCTCACATCGTGTTCGACAGCCCCGCGCGGCTGGTGACCAGCGAGCCGGCGATGCCCGAGGAGCCCGCGCCCGCCGGCCGGCTGTCCAACATCGTCCAGCTGTCCGAGGCGCGGGCGATCATGGATACGCTCGACGCCTGCGGGGGCAGCCGCATTGCGGCGGCCCGCCAGCTCGGCATATCCGAGCGCACCCTGCGCTACCGCCTCGCCTCATTCCGTGAGGCCGGAATCGCGCTTGCCGGCGGTCGGCGATGAGCGGGCCTAGCGGAATCCCGGGCAGCATTGGCAGCGCCGCCAGCGTCCAGCAGATCATCGCCTTGCGCCAGCAGATCATCGACCGTTCGGCGCTGCTCCAGCAGATCCACACGCCCCAGCAAGGCGCGGAGGCACCGGCGGAAACGGGCGACCCGGCAAGCGGCTTTTCCAATGCCCTCAAATCCGCGCTCGACGGGGTCAGCGCCAGCCAGACCAGGGCCGAGGCGCTGAGCGATGCCTATCAGCGCGGCGAGGTCACCGATGTCGCCAAGGTGATGCTGGCGCGCCAGGAAGCCGGGGTCGCCTTCGAGGCAACCCTGCAGGTGCGCAACCGGCTACTGTCCGCCTACCAGGAAATCATGCGGATGGGAGTCTGATAGATGAGCGACCTCGTTCCCGCCGCGCCCCAGGCATCTTTGCTGACCCCGCTCACCGATCCGGCAGGCGGGCCGGCGCTGACCCGGCTGCGCAGCTTTGCCGGCCAGCCGCCGGTGCGGCGGATACTGCCCTGGTTCTTCGGCCTGTCCGCAATTGGCGGCGCCGCGCTGACCTGGGCCATGATCGCCCCCGGCCCGCAGCGCACACTTTACTCCCAGCTCAGCGACGGCGAGCGGGCGAGTGTCGTCGAGGCGCTCAACAAGGCGGCAGTCGCCTATCGCATCGACAATCAGACCGGCGCGCTGACGGTGGCGGTGGACGATTTCTACCGGGCCCGCATGCTCGCCGCCGCCGATGGCGCGCTGGCCAGCCCTGATAGCGGCGCCGGCGGCAAGCTCGAAGATCTGCCGATGGGCGCCAGCCGCACGCTCGAGGCAGAGCATGTGCGGGCATCGCGCGAGCGTGAGCTGGTGCTGACGATCATGCAGATCGACGGCGTCGAGGCAGTCCGGGTTCACCTTGCCGAGGGTGAGAAATCGGTGTTCGTGCGCGAAAACGCGCTCCCCTCGGCCTCGGTCATGGTCCGCCTCGCGCGCGGACGGCAGATGGGCGACAGCCAGGTGGCGGCCGTGGTCAATCTCGTCGCTGCCGCAGTGCCGGGAATGTCGCCCGATGCGGTGCGCGTTGTCGACCAGCACGGCCGGCTGCTGACCGACCGCAAAAGCGCGGACAGCGACCGGCTCGAACTGCAGGCGCAGATGGAGGAAAAGCTGCGCGCCCAGGTTGCCCAGCTGCTCACCCCGATGCTGGGTGAAGGCAATTTCACCAGCGAGATCCAGGCTGATCTCGACATGGACCAGGTCACTTCGGCGCGCGAGAGCTATGACAAGGCCGGCGTCGTGCGTTCCGAGACGCAGCAGCAATCCTCGACCAGCGGACCCCCGCAGGCGGGCGGCGTGCCGGGAGTGATGTCGAACACACCGCCGCCGGCCGCCACCGTGAAACCTGGCCCGCCGCTGGGCGGCCCGCCAAGTCCGGCTCCCCCTCCCGCCATCAACGGCGAGGCCAGCACCACCCGCAATTACGAGCTTGGCCGCGAGGTCGCGGTCGCCAATTCCAGCCCCGGCAAACTCAAGCGGCTGTCGGTCGCGGTGGCGATCAGCGCCAAGGCGATGAAGTCGACCAAGGCTGATATCGACCAGATCAAGCAGCTGGTCAGCGCCGCCGTCGGCCTCGATCCCCAGCGCGGCGATCAGGTTGCGGTAGTAGCGCGCAATTTCAGCGGGGCGGAGGAGTTGACCGGCCTGCCGTTCTACGAAACCGGCTGGTTCGCCACCCTGCTGCGCAATGGCGTCGCGCTGTTCGCAGTGCTGCTGGTGCTGCTGCTCGGCGTGCGCCCGCTGATCAAGGCGCTGCGGCGGCAACCGGGCGAGGCTGGCGGAACGGGCGCTGCCGCGACCGGCCTGCACGCCTTGCCAGCCCCTGCGCTATCCCGCCCGATAGATCCCGCCCGGCTCAGCCAGCAGGTCGGGCTGGCGCAGCAACTGATCGCCCAGCAGCCCGAGACCGCCGTCGCCGCCCTGCGCCAGATGCTCAGCCAGAGTGAGCCGGGGGCCGCCGCATGAGCGCGACCGAACCGCTCGGCCCAAAACACGCAGACGCCGACCGCGCCGCAGTCATGGTGATGCTGCTTGAAGATGACCAGGCCGCACAAATTCTCGCGCAGCTCGAACCGCAGGAGCTGCGGCTGCTTGGCGAAAAGATGTGCGCGCTCGGCGAAATCCACCCTGAGGTGATCGCCCACGCCATCGCCGGCTTTGTCGAGAAGACTGAGCGGCTTGGCGTTACGCCGCATGACCGCATCGGCCACGTGCGCTCGCTGATGACGCGCGCTGTCGGCGACGTGAAGGCCAGCAATCTGATGAGCCGCATCGCGCCGGAAGAAGTTCAGGTCTCGCCGCTGGACCTCGCCCGCTGGTTGACGCCGCAGGTGCTCGGCCCGCTGATCAAGGGCGAACATCCGCAGGCGATCGCTGTGCTGCTGGTCCAGCTCGATCCGGAAGTCGCCGCCGAAGTGCTGCACTCGCTGCCGCCGCAAATCCAGCCCGAAATCGTTCACCGCATCGCGACGCTGGGTCCGGTTTCGCCCGATGCGTTGGCAATGCTGGAGGAGCTGCTCGCCCGCCGCATCGGCGAGCGCCACGGCCAGAACGCGCTAACCATGGGCGGCGTACGCGATGCCGCCGCGATCATCAACAATTCGGGCAAGGCGATGGAGAAACGGGTGTTGCCCGAGCTTGCCAAGCTCGACAAGGCGCTCGCCAGGCAGATCGAGGGCGAGATGTTCAAGTTCGAGCACCTGTTCGCGCTCGATGCCCAGGCGATGGGCACGCTGCTGCGCGAGGTCGACAACGATGCCCTGATCGATGCGCTGAAGGGCATCGCCGAAGACGAACGCGAATGCTTCTTCCGCGCCATGTCGAGCCGCGCCGCTGACGGCGTCAAGGACGAGATCGCCTCGCGCGGAAGGGTCAAACTCGCCGATGTCGTCGAGGCGCAGAAGCAGGTAGTGGCGGCGGCACGGCGGCTGGCGGCGGAAGGCACGATCCCGTTCGGCTCGGCAGCAAGCGACGATGATTATGTCTGAAGGGTTTGAGCCGATGGGCGACCCGGTCCCCCTCCCGCTTGCCAGTCTCGGGGCAACTACCGGCTTCCGCACCGACACCCGTTTCGCCCTCGCGCCAGGCCCGCCGCATGCCGTACCGCAAGAACCCCTCGCTCTCGCCTGGGCCGAGGGTTTCGCCGCAGGCGCGGACGAGGCGCGCGCCCAAGCGCAGGATCAGGCCCGCCGCGAAGCCGATGCCCGCGAAGCCCTCACCCTCGCCTTCACCCGGCTTGATGCCGAGCTGGCCGAAACCCTGCGTCAGCGGCTCCACGATACTGTCGCCGCGCTTTGCCAGGCCGCGCTCGCGCCGCTGGCGCTCAACGAGGATGCGTTGCTCCGGCGGATCGAGCGCGCCACCGCGATGTTCGCCCGCGCCGACGACGAACGCGTCATCCGGCTGCACCC
>JANLQW010000079.1:0-1880 GCA_031368085.1 Novosphingobium sp.
GCCTTCGGGCACCGAAATCGCCGGCAGTACCGCATAGCCTTGCGATGTGACCAGCTGGCCCTCGGCCGAGCGGGTGAAATTGCCGGCCCTGGTATAGCCGAGCTGGCCGCCGGGCAGCTGCACCTGAAAATAGCCGTCGCCATCCAGCGCCAGGTCAAGCGGGTTGCCGGTGGTGCTCAGCGAGCCCTGGCCCTCGATCCGCGTGGTCGATTGAATGCTGACCCCGGTGCCAAGGTTAAGCCCGATGGCATAGACGGTCTCGCTCGATGACTGCTGGCCTGCCACCCGCGCGTCCTGATAGGCCAGCGTGGCGAAATTGGCGCGGTCGCGCTTGAAGCCGGTGGTGCCGACATTGGCGAGATTGTTGGCGATGACGCGCATCCGCGCGTCCTGCGCTTCGAGGCCCGTGCGGGCGACGTGAAGGGCTGAAGTGGGCATGGGTTACCTTTCATGACTTGGAAATTACGACATCCGCATCAGCTGCGCGCCGCCCTCGTCGAGTTCCTTGGCGGTGGCGACGAGTTTGGTGCGCATGTCGTAGAGGCGCTGGGCTTCGACCATTTCGACCAAGACTTCGGTCGGATCGACATTCGACTGTTCGAGTGCGCCGACCTGGACGCGGGCATCCTCATCCAGCGGCAGCACGCCGCCGCCCGGCACCCGGAACAGGCCGGCCAGGTCCTTGACGATTTGGGTGCCGCGGTAGTTGGCGAGCTTTAGTCGTTCGATCCTGACCGGCGGCTGGTCGGGCGTCTGCGGGTTGGAGACCATCACCGCGCCATCGGGCGCGATCGAGACCCGGCTACCGGGCGGCACGCTGATCGGTCCGTTCTCGCCGATTACCGGCAGGCCCTCGCCATTCTGCACCAGGCCGGTGGCGGAGACCGAGAGGTCACCGCGCCTGGTATAGGCTTCGCCGCCGTCCTGGGCCTGGACGGTGAGCAGTGTTTCGCCGGTCATCGCCAGATCGAGCTCGCGCCCGGTCTGGGTGAATGAGCCGGCCCGCATAACGGCACCGCGGACTTCGCCCGAGGTCATCGAGCGGGCCTGCAGGCTTGGCCCCGCCAGCGTCATCGGCGTGAACTCCAGGGTCTCGGCGCGAAAACCGATGGTCTGGGAATTGGCCATGTTCGACGCGATCACGCGCTGGCGCATCATCGAGGCGTTCATGCCCGAGACGGCGGTGTAGATCAGCCGGTCCATGTAACGTTGCTCCTTGGTACCATCTCTCAAATTCCGACTACCCTGAGCTTGTCGAAGGGCGGCACTTCACTTCAGCGGCGTTGAAGAAAAAAGCGATCCTTCGACAAGCTCAGGACTAGCGGAGTTTGGAAGGAAGTTCCGTACTACGTCCGCAGGTTGATGATCGTCTGCGAGATCTGGGTGGCGGTATCGATTGCCTTGGCGTTGGCCTGGAAATTGCGTTGGGCGGTGATCAGCCCGACCAGTTCCTCGGCAATATCGACGTTCGAGCGCTCGAGCGCGCCGGACAGCAGCTTGCCGTATTGCCCCGTCCCGGGCTCGCCGTATCTGGCCGCGCCCGACAGGCCGTTGGCCTGCCAGTTCGACGAGCCCGTCTGCAACAGGCCGGTGGGCGCGATGAAGCTTGCGAGGGCGATCTTGCCGACGAACTGGTTGGTACCGTCGGCAAAAGTGGCGACGATATTGCCGTCGTCGCGCACCGTCACCCCGGCGAAGTTCGAGCCGGCCGCATTGGTCGCGGGCACCTGCACGTCCTGCGGCGTGGTCGATGTGGATGTACCGGTGGCATCGACCGGGAACACCTGCAGGCGGTTGTTTTCGCCGTCATGGATGAAGCCCTGTTCGTCCATAACGAAGCTGCCGTTGCGGGTGAAATAGGTCTGGCCGGTGATCGCGGC
>JANLQW010000097.1:0-20110 GCA_031368085.1 Novosphingobium sp.
TCGAACTTGTCCTTGAGCTCGATTTCCTTGGCGACGGTGACGCCGTCCTTGGTGATGCGCGGTGCGCCGAAACTCTTGTCGAGCACGACATTGCGGCCCTTGGGGCCCAGTGTGACCTTCACCGCATTGGCGAGGATATCCACACCAGCGAGAATGCGTTCGCGCGCGTCGCGCGAAAAGCGTACGTCCTTGGCAGCCATTGTTCGTTTCCTTTTGAATTCAGATGTGTGGGAATGACAATCAGGTGTCGATCAGCCTCAGCCGACGATCCCGAGAATGTCGCTTTCCTTCATGATCAGCAGGTCTTCGCCACCAACCTTGACTTCGGTGCCGGACCATTTGCCGAACAGCACACGGTCGCCGGCCTTGACGTCGAGCGGAGTGACTTTGCCTTCTTCCGAGCGTGTGCCCGTACCGATCGAGACGATTTCGCCCTCGGCCGGCTTTTCCTTGGCGCTGTCGGGAATGATAATACCGCCGGCGGTCTTTTCCTCGGCCTCGATGCGGCGGACCAGCACGCGGTCGTGCAGCGGACGGAAACTCATGGGATTCTCCCTTTTTCCAATAAACAGGATGGGCTGGCACTCACAGGGTGCGAGTGCCAGCGAGGCGCATATGGGTGGGCGTTCATCTGCCGTCAAGCGGGGTCTGGCGGAAAAATTTTCCGGTCGACCCGATAATGCTATCGAGCCAGGACCAGGTGCAGCCGCTCCCGCCGGTGCCAGCGCCAGGTGAGTAATACCGCTACCACGACCAGCCCGACCGCCAGCCCGATCCATACGCCCACGCCGGCGAGTGGTGTAGCAAGTCCCAGCGCCGCGGCGGTGCCGAAACCGGGCAGCCAATAGCCGAACAGGGCAATTCCCATCGGCATGCGTGCGTCCTGCAGACCGCGAAGGGCCCCTGCGGCGACCGCCTGAATGCCGTCGAACAGCTGGAACGCCGCCGCGACTGCCAGATACTGGACCGCAAAAGCGACCATGGCGGCGTTGCCGGGCAAGCGCGTATCGACATAGATCGACAACACGGCTCGCGGGGCAAGAAGCATCACGCCTGCGCCGATCATCTGGAACAGCAGGCAGCTGGCCACTGCCGCCCATCCTGCTCGGCCAATCGCTGCCACATCGCCAGCGCCGAAAAAATATCCGACCCGGATTGTTGCCGCCTGGGCGATGCCAAACGGAATCTGGAAAAACAGAGCGGCAACCTGAAGGGCAATGGCATGGGCGGCAAGCTCAGCCGGGCCGATGCGGCCCATAAGAAAGGCGGCGCTGCCGAAAAAGCCGCCCTCGGCCACCACGATCAGCGCAATCGGCGTGCCGAGGCGCAGGATCTCGCGCAGGCGCACCCATTCCGGCCGCCACCAGCGGCCAAAGATGTGGTAGCGCCGAAGCCGCCTGTCGCGCTGGATGGCAAGGCCATAGGCGGCGAGCGTGACGATGGCTGTGAGGATGGTCGACAGCGCCGAGCCCGTGAGGCCGAGTGCCGGCGCGCCAAGATTGCCGAACACCAGCACCCAATTGCCCAGAGCGTTGACGACAATCGCGAGCGCGGAAATGGCGGTGGCGAATATCGGACGGCCGACCGCCGACACCAGCGTCCGCAGGACGTTGGCGGCAATCATCGGGATCAGGCTGAATGACAGCACCATGATGAAACCGCCGGCAAGTGTGGAAACGCGTGCGTCCTGACCGGTCGCCCGCATCAGCGGCTCGGCAAGGAGACACAGGCCCATACCGGCCAATCCGGTTGCGACCGCGAGCCAGAGCGCCATGCGCACACTGCGCCGCACTTCGCGCACAGCATGACGCCCGCGTCCCAGTTCGGCCGCAATCAGCGGCGCGACGGCACTCGTGAGCGCCGAGAAGGTCCAGACAATCAGCCCGAATAGCGAAGTCGCGAGGCTCGCCGCCGCCAGCGCCTCCTGCCCCAGCCGCGCAACGAAGATCACGTCCACCGCATAAACCGCCATCTGCAGGATATTGGCCAGCGCCAGCGGTGCCGCTAGTTGCAGCGTCGCACCAAATTCGGTGCGCCAGGGGGTGAGGGGAACGGGGTTCGGCATAAAGCCGGGCCGGATAGCATTGACTTGGCGTGCATACCAACTAGCCCTTGCCGGGCAAGCGGACGGTGCCGGAAACCATGGCGATGAAATCGAGAGTTATCCTATCCGCGGCGGGCAGCGACCGGCCTGGCCTGACCCGGGCGCTGGCCGAGGCGGTGCTGGCGGCCGGCGGCAACTGGCTGGAGAGCCATCTAAGCCGGCTTGGCGGCAAATATGTCGGCTCGGTGCTGGTCGAGATCGACGCCGAAGAGCTTCCCAGATTCGAGCAGGCGATCCGGGGCGTGGATGCGGTGGGCCTTCAGGTTGCGCTGGTCCCTGCGGGCGAGGAGCCGCAGTCTGGCGGGGCGATGCTGTCGCTCGAACTGGTCGGGCAGGACCGGCCGGGCATCGTCCGCGAGGTTACCGGTGTACTCGCCGGGCTGGACGTCAATATCGAGGATTTCGCAACCCGCACCGAAAACGGCGCCTGGTCGGGGGAACGTCTGTTCCGCGCCAATGCCCGGCTCAGCATTCCCTCAGGCGTGACATCCGACGAAGTGCAGACTGCGCTGGAGGCGATCTCGGGCGAAATCATGGTCGATTTCAGCTTCAGCGCGCCGGTGAACTAGCCGCGCTGCCGGCGGTCAGGGGACGAAGTTGCGGAGATCAACTCCGTTGACCTGCGAGCTCGCCAGGCTCACCCAAGCGCAGCCATGAGGTCGTCCACCAGGTCGGTTCGCTCCCACGGGAAAAAATCCCCCTCAGGCATGCGGCCGAAATGCCCGTAGGCAGCCGACTTGCGGTAGATCGGCTTGTTGAGCCCGAGATGGGTGCGGATGGCGCGAGGGGTGAGGCCACCGAGTTTGCCGATTTTCATGATCGCCGCTTCGATCGCATCGTCGCCGACTTTCCCGGTGTCATGCGTATCGACGTAGAGTGACAGCGGCTTCGATACGCCGATGGCATAGGCCAGCTGAATGGTGCAGCGCGTGGCAAGGCCAGCGGCGACGATGTTTTTCGCCAGATACCGCGCGACGTAGGCTGCCGAGCGATCGACCTTGGTCGGGTCCTTTCCGCTAAACGCACCGCCGCCATGCGGGGCTGCGCCGCCATAGGTGTCGACAATGATCTTACGGCCAGTAAGCCCGGCATCGCCGTCCGGCCCGCCGATCTCGAAGCTGCCCGTCGGGTTGATGTGATATTCGGTTTCGCGCAGCAGCACCGGCGGCAGGATCTGCGCGACTACGCGCTTCACGTAAGCGTGAAGTTCGGCTTCCTTGTCGCCTTCGTCATAGCCCGGCGCATGCTGGGTCGAGACGACGATGGCGGTGGCGGCAACCGGCAGGCTTCCCTGATAGCGCAGCGTCACCTGGCTTTTGGCGTCGGGTTGAAGGAACGGCACCGCACCGGAGTGGCGATCCGCCGCCATGCGCTCGAGGATTTTGTGGCTGTAATATAGCGTCGCGGGCATCAGGTCCGGGGTTTCGTCGGTGGCGTAGCCGAACATGATCCCCTGATCGCCGGCGCCTTCGTCCTTGTTGCTGCTGGCGTCGACGCCCTGCGCGATGTCGGCGGACTGGCCGTGGAGATTGTTGAGCAAGGTCAGCGTTTCCCAGTGGAATCCGGCTTGCTCATAGCCGATTTCACGAACGGTCTGGCGAACCACGCGCTCGATCTCTTCTCTTGCGCCGGGCACCCATTCGTTGTTCTCGTAGACACCCTTGCAGCGGATTACGCCCGCCAGCACCACCAGCTGGGTGGTCGTCAAAGTTTCGCAGGCAATGCGGGCCTCGGGGTCCTTGGACAGGAACAGATCGACAATTGCGTCGCTGATCTGGTCCGAGACTTTGTCGGGATGGCCTTCGGAAACGCTTTCGGAGGTAAAGAGATAATCTGTGCGCATGGGCTAACTCATATAAAGAAATCTTTATGTCACGCGTGTTCTAGCCCCCACGGCGGCGCATGGCAACAAGGCTGAGGACAAGAAGAATTGCTGCCCAGCCAAGCGGAAGCACATTGCCCAGCCGGGCGAACAGGGTCGGGCCATGGGCGGGGGGAATGATTCCGTCGAGCCGCGCGGCGATGTGGCGGCGGATGTCCTGGCGGACGACCCCGTCGGCATCGATGACGGCGCTGATCCCGGTGGTGGTCGAGCGCAGCACCGGCAGCCCCTCCTCGATCGCCCGCATTCGCGCCTGCGCCAGATGCTGCGGCGGTCCCCAACTGCCGAACCAACCGTCGTTCGATGGGTTGAAGATGTAGTCGGGGCGGCGATTGGGATCCACCACCTGGCCGGAAAACACAATCTCGTAGCAGATCTGCATCCCCACCTTTCCCCATGGCCCCAGATCGAGCGTGCGCGGGCCGGGGCCGGGCCAGAAGTCGAGCATTCCCGGCACCAGCCGCGACAGGCCGAGTGGTTCGAGGAGCGGGCGCAGCGGCAGATATTCGCCATAGGGCACCAGATGCGCCTTGGCGTAACCGCCGCGAATCCGCCCCTCGGTATCGATCGCGGTAATCGCATTGCGTGCGGCGACCACAGTGCCGCCACGCATTTCGAGATCGACCGCGCCGGTAAGCAGCAGGCTGCCCGGCCCGATCACCCGGCCAATCCGCTGGCGTGCGAGGCCTGGATCGCCGGCATAGGTCGAGCCGGCATAGACCCGCGAGGGATAGCCGCTTCGCAGATAATCGGGGATGCCGGATTCCGGCCACAGCACCAACCGCCGGGTAGCGGGTACTGTTGCCCGGGAAAGCCAAGCGGTTTTGACGAACTGGCTCTCCCAATGGGTGGGATCGTCGAGCACTTCCTGCCGGACATCGGGCTGAACGAGTGTGAAAGGCAGGCCGCCCGCAGTCTCGCCGTTCCGCACCGTTCCGGGCTGGAGCAGCAGCAGGACCGGCACGAGGACCAGCAAAGCGGTCCGCCAGTCCGGCTTGGCCCGCCGCAGCGCCACCAGCCAGGCACCGGCGAGGAGAACAACCATGCCGGAAAGGGCGTATGTGCCGAGCCAACCCGCAATTCCGGCCAGCCCCGGCAGCTCGAACGGTCCCAGCGCGGCCATCGCCAGCGGATTCCAGGCAAAACCGGTGAATACCCAGCTTCTAAGCCACTCAGTTACGATCCAGCTGGCGGCGAAGGCGAAGATGAGTGCCAGCCGCCGCTTGCCATTGTTGCGCCGCGTGAGATGCCACGCGCCCAGCGCCGCCAGCGCCGGATAGACCGCAAGGTACAGCGATAGCACCACCACCGCGATCCACCCCAGCCAGGCCGGCATGTTCGCCTGATAGGTGAAGGCGGTGGCGATCCAGTTGTTGCCGAGGCTGAAATGGCCGATCCCGAACAGCCAGCCGAGCAGCGCCGCCTGCTTCCAGCTTCCCGCGCGCGCAATCAGCTCGATCAGCCCGGCCACCGCCAGCAGCGTCAGCGGCCACAGCGCCAGGGGCTGGAAGCCGCAAGCCGCGAGCGCGCCGAGCGCCAGCGCACACCAGCGGGGATGCGCGGCCAGGTGGTTAGGGAGATTGCGTAGCGAAGCCATCCGCGCGGCTTCTGGCGGGAAGGCGGGCGAGGTGCAATCCCCCTCCCGCTTCTAGCGGGTCAAGGGTGAGGCCCAGAATGCCAGCGGTGCCGACAGGGCCGAGCCAGTGAATCCCCCGGCGCAGGAAATTCCTGACGACATGCCCATTCGCTCCCTTCCGGTTCGGCGCCGATCTGCCATAAGCCCCGCGTGATTGCCACGGCCTCCCCGCTCGACACCCTCCACGCCGTTTTCGGCTTCAGCAGCTTTCGCGGCGTGCAGGCCGATGTCGTGGACCGGGTGCTCGCCGGGCACTCGACGCTCGCGGTGATGCCGACAGGTGCGGGCAAATCGCTGACGTATCAGCTGCCGGCGGTGATGAGCCAAGGCACCTGCTTGGTGATCTCCCCGCTGATCGCGCTGATGCACGACCAGCTGCGCGGAGCCCAGGCCAACGGCATCCGGGCGGCGTCGCTGACCAGCGCCGACACGGACCGAGAGGCAACCACCGCGCGCTTCCGCAGCGGCGAGCTCGACTTGCTTTATGTCGCGCCCGAGCGGGCTTCGCAGGGGCATTTTCGCGCGCTTCTGGCAGAGGCCCCGGCCCATGCTCCAATCAATCTGTTCGCCATCGACGAGGCGCATTGCGTTTCAGAATGGGGGCATGACTTCCGCCCCGATTACCGCGCGCTCAGGCCGCTGATGGACGCCTTTCCGCATGTCCCGCGCCTTGCCCTCACCGCCACCGCCGATGCGCATACCAGGGCCGACATCCTCGCCCAGCTCGTCATCCCCGAAGACGGGTTGATCATCGCGGGCTTTGACCGGCCCAATATCCGCTACGCCATCCGCCACCGCGACAATGCACTGCGCCAGCTGCGCGTGCTGCTCGGCGAACAGCCAGGGCCGGGGATCGTCTATGCGCCGACCCGCCGCAAGGTGGAGGAGCTGGCGGAGAAACTCGCCGCCGCGACTGGCCGTCCGGTGCTGCCCTATCACGCCGGGCTCGATCCGCAGACCCGCGCCGCCAACCAGGCCGCGTTTGTGGCGTCGGAAGACATGGTGATGGTCGCCACCGTCGCCTTCGGCATGGGCATCGACAAGCCGGACGTGCGCTTCGTCGCTCACGCCGGCATCCCCAAGTCGATCGAGGCCTATTATCAGGAAACCGGCCGCGCCGGGCGCGACGGCGACGATGCCATCGCCGTGATGCTGTGGGCCGCGAGCGACTTTGCACTCGCCCGTCAGCGGCTGACGGAACTCGACGAATCGCGCCGCACCGGCGAGCGGACCCGGCTCGATGCCTTATCCACCCTGGTAGAGACGGGGGAATGCCGCCGCGCACTGCTGCTGCGCCATTTCGGCGAAGACCCGCCCGCGCGCTGCGGCAATTGCGACAATTGCCTTGACGCGCCGGGGGTAACCGACGCGACGGTGACAGCGCGCAAGCTGCTCTCCGCGGTCTACCGCACCGGGCAAAGCTTCGGGCTTGGCTATCTGGAGAAGGTGCTGACCGGTGCGGCAGACGATCGCATCCTCCAGCGCGGGCACGACCGGCTCTCGGTGTTTGGCATTGTCAGCGGAGAAGAGGCGCATCTGCTCAAGCCCTTGTCGCGGGCGCTGCAGGCGCGCGGCGCTCTGGTGCCGACCGAGCATGGCGGGCTGCAACTGGCCGGCGACGCGCGGGCTATCCTCAAGGGTGACGTGCAGGTTCCACTGGTGCTGGCGCCCCGCAGCGAAGGCAAGCGGCGACGCGGGGCTGCGAGCGGGGTCAACCCGATCGGCGATCCGCTGTTCGAGGCGCTACGGACGCTGCGCCGCGAAATCGCTGCGCAGGCGAATTTGCCGCCGTATGTAATTTTTCACGATGCAACCCTGCGCGGGATGGCGGCAAACCGGCCCGCCTCGCTGGGTGAACTCGGGGCGATCACCGGTGTCGGCAGCCGCAAGCTTGAGGCGTACGGCGACGCCTTCCTCGGCATTATCCGCAATCACGGTTAACGCGGTTTAGCCGCAGCCTCGCCGCTGATAAGTTGGCGGGCCGAGGAGAACCCATGACCAGAATCGCCCGCCTAGCGCTTGCCATCAGCCTGGCAGTCGTCATTCCCGCCGGCACGGGCCTCGCCCAGCAAGCCGCGCCCTATACCGTGGTCGAAACCGGACGCGGCTATGAGCGCTTGCAGGATGCAGTGACCGCCATCGGTGATGGCACGGGCACGATCCGCTTTGCGGCAATGCGCTTTGCCGATTGCGCCGTGCAAGCGGGCGGCGACATCCTCTACACCGCCGCCGAACCCGGCCAGGCGGTGCTGGAAGGCGTCGCCTGCGAGGGCAAGGCCGCGCTGGTGCTACGCGGACGCCGGGCACGGATCGAAGGGCTGGTTTTTGCCGGGATCACGGTCTCCGACGGGAACGGCGCCGGCATCCGGCTGGAGCGCGGCGATCTTGCGGTGTCGCAAAGCTGGTTCCGCGACAGCCAGCAGGGCATCCTCAGCGCCAATGGCGAGCGCGGTTCAGTCACCATCGACAAATCGACCTTCACCCGCCTCGGCACCTGCGAGGGCGCGGGCGGCTGCGCCCATTCGGTCTATATCGGCGACTACGACGCGCTCACCGTCACGCGCAGCCGCTTCGAGGCCGGGCGCGGCGGCCATTACCTCAAAAGCCGCGCCGCGCGCATCGCAGTGCTCGATTCCAGCTTCGACGATTCCGCCGGCCGCGCGACCAATTACATGATCGATCTGCCCGCCGGCAGCAGCGGCCGGATTGCCGGCAACTGGTTCGTGCAGGGCAAGGACAAGGAAAACCACTCCGCTTTCATCGCGGTGGCGGCAGAAGGCAGGGTCAACAGCTCGGCCGGTCTGGTGATCGAGGGCAACGACGCGCGATTCGCGCCCGGCGTCAGCTGGGGCAGCACCTTTGTCGCGGATTGGTCGGGCGACGCGCTGGCGATTGGGGCCAATGCGCTGGGCGAGGGACTGAAACGATTCGAGCGGCGGTAGAGCTGCGAGAATAATTTGCCTCCAAACTCCGTCTACCCTGAGCTTGTCGAAGGGCTGTCCTTCGCTTCGTGCCTCCCGTGCAACACCTTGAAGAAAAAGACAGTCCTTCGACAAGCTCAGGACAAACGGAGTTGGTGGCGGTGTGATTCTTTCCGACTTTTCTGGCGTAGCCTTAAAGTAAATGCCCCGCCCGGTCGCGCTTGGTCGCGAGATAGCGGGCGTTGTGCGGATTGGCCGGGAGCTGGTGGGCGACCCGCTCGGCGACCGCCACGCCCTCCGCCTCCAGCGCAGCAACCTTGGCCGGGTTGTTGGTCATCAGCCGGATCGTTTGCACCCCGAGCAACGCCAGCATCCGCGCCGCCACTGGAAAATCGCGCGCTTCGGTGGGCAGGCCGAGGCGGTTGTTGGCGTCCACCGTGTCAAAGCCCTGGTCCTGCAACCGGTAAGCGCGCAGCTTGTTGATCAGACCGATGCCGCGGCCTTCCTGCCGCAGATAGAGCAGCACCCCCCAGCCTGAGCCGTCCGCAGCCTCCTGCGCCATCGCCGCCAGCGCGGCATCGAGCTGCGGGCCGCAATCGCATTTGAGGCTGCCGAGGATGTCGCCGGTCAGGCATTCAGAATGGAGCCGGACCAGCGGCGGCAAGTCTCCGCTCTGCCGGCCGACAATCAGCGCGATATGTTCGCGCAGGTCGTTGGCCGAGCGGAACGCAACGATTTCCGCTTCCTCGCTGGCACCAATCGGCAGCCGGGCGCGGGCAGCGATGGCGAGGTTCGATGTGTCCTTCCACGCGGCAAGATCGGCGGGCGAGACGGTCTGCGCCTCGCCTGCTGGTGCGGGATCGACCAGGAACGCCGGCAATATCCCGGCCAGCCGCGCCAATTCCAGCGCCGCAGCCGCTGCGCCCCGGTCATCCAGATGCTCGGCGGCGAACGGACCCTTCATCGGGTAGACGAGATCGAGCGCCGGGTCGGCCACCGCGCGGGCATGGGCAAGGTCGAAGGGTTCCGCACCCCGGATCAGCACCGGCGCATCGGGCTCTGCTGCTTCGCGCTGGTTGGCAAGCTTGAGCGTCGCAGCGCGCGCGGAGGAGATCAGCATGCGCCGGGCGGCAATCCCATCGCCGAAGCCGGTTTCGGCCGGCAGCAGGGTGAAGGCACCATCGAATTCAAGCGGCCAGCCGTGACGCAGCGCATCGATCGCCAGCGCTACGCGGCGCGCCGGGGAGGGCTGCGACTTGCTCAGAGATCGAACTCCGTGATCAGCGGCACATGGTCTGAGCATTGCACCCAGTCACGGGTATCCTCGACTACGCGGTGCGCCCGCGCCTGCGGCGCCAGCTCGGGCGAGGCCCACATATGGTCCAACCGCCGTCCCCGGTCGCCTTCTTTCCAATCCTTGGCGCGGTAGCTCCACCAGGTGAAATTGCGCGCGGGGGCAGGAATATGCGCGCGCCCGAGGTCTGCCCAGCCATGCGCATCGCGGAAGCGGGCGAGCGTTTCAACCTCGAGCGGGGTGTGACTGACCACCTTCAGCAGCGCCTTATGGTTCCAGACATCGCTTTCCAGCGGCGCGATATTGAAATCTCCGACGATCAGCGTCGGCCGGTCGATCGCATCTGCCCAGCGGGTCATGCGCTCGAGAAAATCGAGCTTTTGGCCGAATTTGGGGTTCAGCGTCCGGTCGGCAATATCGCCGCCGGCCGGGACATAGACGTTCTCCAGGATCATACCCTGCCCAGCCCCGAGCAGTTCGACGCCGACATGGCGCGCCTCGCCATTGTCCTGCCAGTCGTGGCGGCTGAATTCCCTGAGCGGTATCCGGCTGACGGTCGCGACGCCGTGGTAGCCCTTCTGGCCGTGAACCGCGCGGTGGATGTAGCCAAGCCGCTCGAACGCCTCATGCGGGAAGAATTCCTCGATCGTCTTGATCTCCTGCAGGCAGAGCACGTCAGGTGCCTGCTCGCACAGCAGACGCTCGACCTGCGGCATGCGCAAGCGCACGGAATTGATGTTCCAGGAGGCGATCTTGACCATGGCTGCGGCTTTAGGTGGGTTAGCCGGGACCAGCAAGGCTCGTGCTGACGACTACAGCAGGGGACAATCTGCAAAAGAAAACCCTCGCCCCGGGGGCAATGGGACGAGGGTTCCTTGTGCGTTCGTCACGCTTGACTTGGCGGCCTACCAGGAGGCGCGGGCAACAGGGGGGAAACCCGCCTCAGACCGCTTCCGTCAGGAACCTATCTAGTGATTTTGTGCTTGATGCCAAGTGAACAACTTCGTCAGGTTTGTGTCGCTTTGTCGCAGGATGGGCACATCGCGCGACAGCGCGTGTCACCTCATCGACGAGTCGGGATTCGCGGATCTTTCCAACTAAATGCATTGTCCGCCACGGCAACGCCATACTGCTGATTGGCGAGCCGAATCGTCGTTCGCTTATTCTGCGAATCGAGCGCTACCCAGCTGATCAATTCAAGCCCGCCGGGCGCCGAGGCCTTACGCATCATAATCAGCGTGATGACACCGTATTCGGGATGACGCCGATCGCGCACCTCGATGCTGACGACACTGGCATCGGCGGTTGGCTGGAGCCGGCCAAAGCGGGCCACGTCGCGATTGGGATCCAGCAGCGCGCCAAGCGGGCTGTTGCCGATCGGCCAGCGTTGCACCTGACGCACCTCATAGTCGATCAGCGTCAGCGCCTTGCCGTCCGACACGATCAACATCGGCACGCCTGGCGCATATTGAAAGCGGATACGGCCAGGGCGCTTGAGCGTCAGCACGCCGCTGACCCGCTGGCCGTTGCGGTCGGTCTGGGTGAAATCAGCCCGCATTGTCGAGATAGCGCGCAAAGCGGCGACCGCCTCGGCTACCTGACTGGCAGCGGACGGGGCGGCAGGAGACTGCGCCGATGCCGCAGGAAGCGCGAGGGTGAAAGAAGCGCCAAACACCGCCAGGGCGGCCGCTCCTGCCCAACTGCGCAAGGTAAGGTGCGAGCGGTTCATCCCCCGGCTCCTAAGAACCCGGCCTTGAACTTGCGCTGAACCTCACTTGATCTTGGCTTCCTTGAATTCGACATGCTTGCGCACCACCGGATCGTATTTGCGGAAGCTCATCTTTTCGGTCGTGTTGCGCGGGTTCTTCTTGGTAACATAGAAGAAGCCGGTGTCGGCGGTGGAGACCAGCCGGATCTTGACGGTTGCACTCTTCGCCATGGCGCTTGTCCTAATTCTTTCGAGTCAACCGCAACCGGTTCTGATAAATCCGCACGGTCTGCAAAACACGGAGGGCGACGCTGACGCCGCCCCTGCAAGGTTGCGGCCATTGACGCACAGACCCCGGAAAGTCAAGCGCCGGGCGGCTCAGACTTTGAAGGACGCTATGGGTTTCAGCGCGCCATATTTCTCCTTAGCCGGGGGCTGCGCCAACGGCGGCAGCTCGATCGCCGGCGGATCGACCCTTGTCTCCGGCAGGCGGTCGAGCAGATCGCGGATCAGGGTCAGGCGGCCGCGCCGCTGGTCGTTGAAATCCACCAGCGTCCAGGGCGCGTGTCCGGTGGCGGTCGCCTTGAGCATCGCTTCGCGGGCTTTGGAATAGGCCTGGTATTTCTCGCGGGCGGCAACGTCGATGGGCGAGAGCTTCCAGCGCTTGAGCGGATCAGACAGCCGCTCGGCAAAGCGCGATTCCTGCTGCTCCTGGTCGCATGTTAGCCAGTATTTGAACAGCAGGATGCCGTCGTCCACCAGCAGCCGTTCGAACACAGGCGCCTGAGTGTGGAACGCATCGACCTGCTGCTCGGTCGCATAACCCATGATTTTTTCGACACCCGCGCGGTTGTACCAGCTGCGGTCGAAAAGTACGATTTCGCCCGCCGTCGGCAGATGAGCGATGTAGCGCTGGAAGTACCACTGGCCCGCTTCCGCTTCGCTTGGCTTGGCAAGGGCGACGGTGCGAGTGCGGCGAGGATTGAGCTGGCTGCTGATCGCGCTGATCGCGCCGCCTTTGCCGGCGGCATCGCGACCTTCGACCAGCACCAGCACGCGCGCCCCGCTGGCCGCCACCCAGCGCTCCATTGCCACAAGCTCTTCCTCAAGGGGAGCGAGCAATTCTTCGTATTTCTTGCGCTTGAGATTACCCACCGTCGAGCGTCCTTCTGTTACGATCTATCGCGGCCAGAGCAGCACGAGCGCGGCGATCCCGGCGAGTATGCGGTACCACGCGAACGGCGTGAAGCCGGAGCGGCTGATATAGGCGACAAACCCGCGGATCACCACGATCGCCACGACGAAGGACACGGTGAAGCCAATGGCGATCTCGTTCCAGCCGACCGGCCCGAGCCCGGCGGCGAGCGCCTCGCGGTTATCGAGCAGTTCGAGCGTGGTCGCGCCCAGCATCGTCGGCACGGCGTGAAAGAAGCTGAATTCAGCCGCCGTGCGCCGCTCGATGCCCATCGCCAGAGCGCCCATGATCGTCGCGCCCGAACGGCTGATCCCGGGGATCATCGAGATGCACTGGAACAGGCCGACACCCAGCGCCTGTCGGGCGGGCAGCTGCGCTATGCCGCTGGCGGGGCCGGGCTTGGCCCAGCGTTCGATGGCGATGATCGCGAAGCCGCCGGCGATCAGCGCCCAGGCGACCACCAGCGGACTGCCGAGCATGACATCGATATAGTCCTTGAGCGCCAGGCCGAGCACCGCCGAGGGCAGGAAGGCAATCAGCAGATTGCGCAGGAACCGGATGCTCATGGGTTCGAGCCGCAACAACCCCCAGCCGACCGCCCAGAACGTCCGCCAATATTGCACCACCACCGCCAGGATCGCGCCGAGCTGGATGACAACGTTGAAAACCTTCCACTGCTCGGCGTCATAACCGAAGATTTCCGCCGCCAGGATCAGGTGCCCGGTCGAGGAGACCGGGATGAATTCGGTCAGCCCTTCGACAATGCCGAGCATTATGGCGGTGAGGGTAAGGGTCATAGCCTGCCGGTGATGGCGGGCGGGGGGCCCGAGTCAAGCAGCGCCCGCGCGACCGCGCCGCTTATCACCAGATGCGCACACGTTTGTCCGGGGTCAGGTAAAGCCGGTCGCCCGGCCGCACTCCGAACGCCTTGTACCACTCATCGAAATTGCGCACGATGCCGTTGATCCGGTATTCGGGCGGTGAATGGGGATCGGTCACCAGCATCTGGCGGGCGACTGCCTCGCGCGACTTTGAGCGCCAGGCCTGCGCCCAGGCCAGGAAGAAGCGCTGGTCACCGGTGTAGCCGTCGATAATCGGCGCGGCCTTGCCGCCTAGCGATAGCTGATAAGCGCGATAGGCCAAGCTCAGCCCGCCAAGATCGCCGATGTTCTCGCCAAGGGTCAGCGCGCCATTGACGCAGGTCTTGCCCGCGTCGAACGGGCAGAAGGTGGAGTATTGCGCGACCAGCTTGCCGGTCAGCGCCTCGAAGGCCGCCTTATCGGCTGAGGTCCACCAGTCGCGCAGATTTCCGGCACCGTCCGATTTGGCGCCCTGATCGTCGAAACCGTGCCCCAGCTCATGGCCGATCACCGCGCCGATCGCACCGTAATTGACCGCCGGGTCGGCCGCGAGGTTGAAGAACGGCGGTTGCAGTATTGCTGCCGGGAACACCACCTCGTTGAAGGTGGGGTTATAATAGGCATTTACCGTCTGCGGCAGCATGAACCACTCGGCGCGGTCGACCGGCTGGTCGAGACGGGCGAGCTGATAGTCGAGGCTCCATTTGCCGGCGGCGATCTGGTTGGCGAGCGGCGCGCTCGGCGAGATGGCCAGGCCTTGGTAAGTTTTGTAGGTCTTGGGCGCCCCGATCTTGGGGGTGAAGGCCTTGAGCTTGGCTTCGGCCTCCGCCCGGGTGGCCGGACCCATCCATTTGAGTTCGGCAAGGTTGGCCGCCATCGCCTTGCGCAGATTTCCGACCAGCTGCGCCATCGCCGCCTTGTTCGCCGCCGGAAAATAGCGCTCGGCGTAGACCTGGCCCAGCAGTTCGCCAATTTGACCTTCGACCGCGCTGATTCCCCGCTTCCACCGTGCCCGCTGCTGCGGCTGGCCGCTCAGGATCGTGCCGTAGAACGCGAATTGGGCATCATCGATGTCTTTGGGCAGGAACGCGGCCTGATCGCTTAGGAAATGGGCGGTGAGCCAGGCCTGCCAGCTGGCGAGCGGCGCCGTTTCGATCAGCTTCATCGTCGCCGGTACCCCGCCGCCAAGCTTTGCCGCTATCTCCGGCGCAATCTTCGCCGCCGCCAGTTCCGCAGCCGTCGGCGGCACCTGCGCGACGACGGCATATTCTGCCGCCCCGGCACCAAGTTCGCGAATGAAATTCCCGATCGATCCGCCTGGTGCGAGTGCATTGAGTTCCGATAGCGACAGCTTGTTGTAGGTGAGGTCGCGGTTGCGCAGCAGGGTGCGGTCCCACATCGCGCGGGCCATCTCGGTTTCCAGCGCGAGAACGGACCGGGCGGCGGCGGGCGGATCGCTGTAGCCCGCCTTGCCCAGCAGGAACGTCAGATACTCCAGATATTTCGCGCGGAATTGGGTGTAGCGGGGATTATCGACGAGGTAATAATCGCGGTCAGGCAGGCCGAGCCCGGCCTGTCCCAGATACAGCGCGTAGCGGGTGCTTTGCTTCTCGTCGGCATCAACCGATGCGCCGATCGGCGAGGCGAAACCCGGCGCGGCGAACAGTGCCAGCAAGTCGCCGCGCGTTTTCACTGCAACAATCCGGTCGAGATAGGGCCGCGCCGTGTCAAGTCCGACCGCCTCGATCCTGGCGGTATTCATATAAGCCAAATAGGCTGCGGCAATCCGCGCCTGCGGCGACCCCGCTGGCCACTTTCGCGCCGAAAGCTCTTCGAGAATGGCGCGAAGCCGTTCGTCCGACTGATCGCTCAAGGTGCTGAAGGCACCGATCCGCGATTTGTCGGCAGGCAGTTCGGTGCTGTTTTCCCACTTGCCGTTGACGTAGCGGTCGAAGTCGTCGCCGGGTCTGGCGGCCTTATCGATGTGCTGTGTCTGGATGCCGAACGTGCCCCAGTTTTCACCGTCCCGTTCGGCTGCAATTGCCGTTGCGGTCAGGCCGAGCGCAGCCATGGCGAGAGAGAACGAGACGGCACGGTGCCGGAAAACGTAGCGCGGCATGGATACTCCAATTTCGGCGCGGGACGGCGATTCCACTATAGCAAGCGACCCGGCTTAAGGATCGCTGAACTGTGCATAGAAATCATTCAGCCGCAACGCTCTGCCGGTCGTCAAACTGAAGTGCCGCCAGCCGCGCGTAAAGGCCGCCGTTCCTTACCAGCGCATCATGCGTTCCCTGCTCGACGATGCGGCCGCGGTCCATCACGATGATCCGGTCAGCCTGGCGCACGGTGGCGAGCCGGTGGGCGATGACCAGGGTGGTGCGGCTGGCCATCAGCCGGTCGAGCGCGTCCTGCACCAGTCGTTCGCTTTCGGCATCGAGCGCGCTGGTTGCCTCATCGAGCAGCAGGATCGGCGCATCGCGCAGCAGCGCGCGGGCAATCGCCATGCGCTGGCGCTGGCCGCCGGACAGCCGCGATCCGTCCTCGCCAAGGAAGGTGGCAAGGCCGTCGGGCAATTCGCGCAGAAAATCCTCGGCATGGGCGGCGCGCGCCGCTTCCCAGATCGCCTCATCGCTCGCCTCCCAATTGCCATAGCGCAGATTGTCGCGGGCATCGGCGGCGAACAAAACTCCGTCCTGCGGCACCAGCGCGAAGCGGCGGCGGATGTCGGCGGGGTCGGCCGAGGTGAGCGGCACCCCGTCGAGTTTGATCGTCCCGGCCTGCGGATCGTAGAAACGTTCGGCCAGCTGAAACAGGGTCGATTTTCCGGCGCCCGACGGCCCGACAATCGCGACCATCTCGCCCGGTTCCACCGTCAGCGTAAAATCGGACAGCGCCGCCACTTCGGGCCGCGAGGGATAGCGGAAAGTGACATGATCGAACGCCAGCTGGCCGCGCGGCGGCTGCGGCAGGGCCACCGGCCGGGCTGGCGGGGCAATGGCCGGCTTTTCATTGAGCAGCTCGTTCAGCCGGCTGGCAGCGCCTGCACCGCGCACCAGATCGCCATAAACTTCGGTGAGTGACCCGAACGCGCCTGCGACCAGCCCGCCGGTAATGACGAATGCCGCGATGGTACCGCCGCTGATCGTCCCGGCAGCCACGCCCAGCGCGCCTTGCCACATCAGCAGGGTGATCGACCCAAAGATCACCATGATGACAATCGCGGTCATGACCGCGCGGATCATGATGCGCCGCCGGGCGACCGCGAACGTCCGCTCCACGGCAACGCCAAAGCGCTCGCTCTCGCGCCGTTCCTGGTTGAACGCCTGAACCACTTTCACCGCGCCGAGCACTTCGGCGACCATCGCGCCGATATCGGCGACCCGGTCCTGGCTGCTGCGCGAAACACTGCGCAGCCGGCGGCCGAACAGGGTCAACGGCAAAATGACGAGCGGTATGGCCGCGACCAGCCCCAGCGTCAGTTTGGGCGCCAGCGTGAAGAGATAGGCGACCCCGCCCACGGCCATGATCGCATTGCGCAGCGCCACCGAGACCGTGGTGCCGACGACCTGCTCGATCAGGCTGGTGTCCGCGGTCATCCGTGAGGAGATTTCCTTGGGGCTGTTGTCCTCGAAGAAACCCGGGGCGAGGCGCAGCAGGTTATTCTGCACGGCGAGGCGGATATCGGCGACAACGCGTTCGCCCAGCCACGATACGGCATAGAACCGCACGGCCGTGCCAATTGCCAGGACTGCGACAATAACCAGCAGATACTGGAACCACCGGGCGATATCGTCGGGATCGCCGCCGCTGGCGAATCCTCGGTCTATGATCAGGCGGAAGCCCGAGGGGATGGCGAGAGTGGCCGAGGCCGTGACCAACAGCGCAGCGCCCGCGGTCGCCACCCGGCCAGGATAAGCTGCCGCCGCCTTCCAGATCATCCGTAACGGACCAAGGCTGCGGACGGGCCTGACCTTTTCGGTTGCGACTTGGGTTACATCGTCGGTCTCGGCATTCATCCCGCGCCCCTAGCGCAGGCGCAGGTCAGGGCAAAGCGGCAAACCGCGCCTCCGCAGAGGGCAAGTTCGAGTAAGTTAATAAAATCGACAATTGCCCATGATAGCCCTATATCGAATTCGCGAAAGTTCCTCGGATTGGCCATATTTTGGGGCAATCTGGCGCGTTCGCGCCAAAGCGATTGGCAAACCGTTGAAGGAACACCTAATCTGATTTTTCGGCGTGGTGTTGGTGGATGGACGTGAAGCGACGTGATCTGATCACTGGTGGGTTAGCGGCAGGTGCGCTCTGCGCCGTGCCGGCGCGTGCCGGTGCTCAGGCGCTGACGCAGGCATTCGATCTGGCCTTTGCCCAACCGTCTTCGAGCACGGCCTATGAGCGCCGACTCGGGGAAATCGCCCGGCGCGAGCGTGACCGTGCGGGATCGAAGCTGTGGCGCAAGGACATTGTCGGCATCGCCGATTATGCCCGGCCGTCGTCGCTTCCCCGCCTTCATTTCGTGAACATGGAGAGCGGCAAGGTTAATTCCTTCCTTGTCGCCCATGGCAAGGGTTCGGATCCTGAGCATGATGGCTGGCTCAAACGCTTCTCCAATTTCCCAGGATCGGAAGCCACCTCGCGGGGCAGCTATCTGACCTGCGAATGGTATAACGGGAAATACGGCACGTCGATCCGTCTGGTCGGGCTCGACGCCGATAATTCCTTGGCGCTGGACCGCGCCATCGTGTTGCATGGGGCCGCCTATGTCGATGCCGCAATGATCGAAAAATTCGGCAAAATTGGCCGCTCACAAGGCTGCTTTGCGATGTCGCCCGCAGACTTCAACGAAGCACTGTGGCATCTCTCCGGCGGACGTCTGCTCCACGCAGACCGCATCAGCGCAGTTTAATTTTTGCCGCAATTCGCTGCGATCCATGTCTCGGTTCAGCCGTTCACAACGGATTGTCCAGCTTGATGATCTCCTCGCTGCTGATGCGCTGGCCGGTCTTGGGCTGGCGCGGTTGATCGAAACTCGCGAGGACCGGGGCATCGCGGCCATAGATGTCGTTAAACGCGGTCAGCTTGCCGGTGATATCCTGGGCCATGGTAAAATAGGTGATGTAGACCGGGAACGTCCTGGTCATCGGCACTTTCGTGTACTTGCCCGAGAGTGCATTCTGCACAGCCTGCTCAGCGGTCAGGTCGGCGCCCAGTATCGCCATGGTCATGCCTAGTTCCTGCGCCCGCTCGGTGCGGATGCAGCCGTGACTGAAGGCGCGGACCGGCGCATTGAACAGCTTCCGCGAGGGCGTGTCGTGCAGGTAGATGGCATGCGGATTTGGCATGTCGATCTTCATCAGCCCTAGCGAATTGCCCGGGCCCGGCTGCTGCACGACGGTAATCAAGCCGTCGGTGCCGGCGCGGGTCACCACATAACCCTCACGCCGTGCCGCTGCGGGATTGCGAATGAGCCGCGCGCCCAATCCCTCGCCGACAACAATTGATTGCGGCACTGTCCAGGTGGGATTGAACACCACTGCCCTGACCTGCTCGGCAAGTTGCGGCGTCGCAGTCTTGCCCGGCTTGCCGACGATCGTGCGATAGCTGCGCACGATGCGGTCGTTGGTCGCCAGCCGCAGCTGGAATTCGGGCACATTGGTGTGCAGATAGAGCGCGCCCAGATCGCGCGGCAACCAGCGCCAGCGGTCCATATTGGCGCGGATCACCGCGCGCTTGATCTTTGCCTCGGCAGGCGTGACAGCGAGCGCGGCTCTCAGGGCCTGATAGTCGCGATTGGTCGGCGCCAGCCCGGCAAGCACGCCGGCGACGTCATGGGTATCGAGCGCCCGCGCCATCAGCGCCGGCGTTGGCGTGACATCGACATCGGGATCGACCGCAAACCACTGGACCCGCGCCGGCATCGGCGTGCGGCCATCGCGCAAATCCTCGGCAAGCCAGGCAAACGACGTGCTCGCTACCTCGTCCAGCTCCGGGCCCGGCCCCGCGTCAATCGCCTCGCGCAATGCACCGGGTAGATAATCGGCCGGGATCAACCCGTCTTCATCGATATGGGCAATCACGCCAAGCAGCGCCTCGGCATCCCCCAGCGACCAGGGCATGACCGGCTCGGGCACCGGTAAGGGGGGCGGTGCCGGCTGACCGGTAATATCGGAACCAGCCGCCGGCGGCAGTACAAGCACCGGAACGGGGGCGACCGGAACCGGGGCGGCGGTGGGCGGGGTACCGCTCTCCGGCTGGCGCGGGGCCGCACTGAGCGAGACCGGCGCTATCACTAGCGCCAGCACTGCTGCTGCCATCATGCCGCCCGACGATTGTCGCGCGCGTTGCTGCTGTGTCATCCCTGAAAGCTCCAACGCGGCAATACTCTCCGCCGCTTGCGGCCGGACATCTGCCCGTTTCTTTCCCCGCCATCAAGCATCACGCCTGTCCCTGACCTGAACTTGCAAACAGGTGACGCAATCGCGCAACAGCGCCTAAGGCGAATCGAATGTT
>JANLQW010000130.1:0-2707 GCA_031368085.1 Novosphingobium sp.
TATCCCCTACCACCGGGCGCGATTTCGCGCCGCGAGTCCCTTGCGGGGCGTCTAGAGCAAAGTGCGGCGGTGAGACAAGCAGTCAATCCCGCAGGTGGGCAGCTGCGGCGGTGTTATTCCCACCCTTCGAGCACCTGATCAGGCGGGCGGTGGCCATCGGCCCAGAAGCGGATATTGGCGATCACCCGCTCGCCCGACGCTTCGCGCCCCTCCACCGTGGCGCTGCCCAGATGCGGCATGGCGACGACATTGGGCAGGGCGAGCAGACGCGGATCGACCGCTGGCTCATGCGCGAACACATCCAGCCCGGCTCCGCCGAGGCGGCCATCGCCAAGCGCCGCGATCAGCGCCTCCTCGTCGATCAGATCGCCGCGCGCGGTGTTAATAATATAGGCGCCCGGCTTCATTGTCGCGATCCGGCTGGCATTCAGGATGCCCCTCGTCTCCGCGCTCGCCGGGCAGTGCAGCGTGACAATGTCGGCCCGCGCCAGCATTGCGTCGAGATCGAGCTCATAGCGCGCGCCGAGCATGTTCTCGAGCGCGGAAGGCAGGCGGTGGCGGTTGTGATAGACCACATCGAGGCCAAAGCCGCGCGCGCGGTGGGCGACGGCCTGGCCGATCCGGCCCATGCCGACAATGCCCAGCACCTTGCCGCCGAGCCGGTGGCCGAGCAGCCCGGACGGCCCCCAGCCTTGCCACCGTCCTTCATGCAGCAGTTGCAATCCTTGGTTCAAGCGGCGCGGCACCGCAATTATCAGCGCCATCGCCATGTCGGCGGTGTCGTCGGTAAAGACGCCGGGCGTGTTGGTGACGATGATCTTGCGCGCCCTGGCGGCGGCGAGGTCAATATGCTCGATACCGGCACCGAAATTGGCGATCAGGCCAAGCCGCTTGCCCGCAGATTCGATCATTGCGCGGTCGATGCGGTCGGTGACGGTGGGGACGAGCACATCGGCATCGGCCATGGCGGCGGACAATTGTTCCCGGCTCATCGGCGTGTCGTCCGCGCTCAGCACCGCATCGAACAGTTCGGCTATGCGGGCTTCGACCCTGGGCAGCAGCCTGCGCGTAACGATCACGCGCGGCTTGCTGGTCAGGCGCGGGCCAAGGGGAGTGTCGGTGACAACAGCCATTGCCGTGATGCGCTACGCCGGAGCGGGCCGGGGGGTCAAGCAGGGATCGGGTCAATCGGCCTTGATGCAGTGCGGCTGACAGCGCTATGGCAACACCATGTTACCCGCCCTTGCCCGATGCGCGATTTTAGCTCTCAGCCTGTTCGCCGCGACGCCCGCCACCGCTCAGGACCGCGCGGTGCCCTATTGGGCATCGCTGCGTGCGAATGAAGTCAATATGCGCGCCGGCCCGGCCGAGGATTACCGCATTGACTGGGTCTACCGCCGCAAGCAGCTGCCGGTGAAAGTGCTACGACTCAAGGAGGGCTGGCGGCTTGTCGAGGATCCGCGCGGAACCAAAGGCTGGATGCTCGCCCGCTTTCTGACGCGCGACCGGGGCGCGATCGTCATGGGCGAGGGACCGGCCGATATGCGCGAGAACGCGGATGCGGGCTCACGCGTGCTCTGGCGGCTGGCGCCCGGCGTAGTCGCCAAGCTTGGCGATTGCGCCGCCGGCTCGTGCCGGCTGGAGCTGGACGGCCGCAAGGGCTTTGTCCGGCAAGACCGGCTGTGGGGGGCGGGGGCGCCTTGAGGCAGCTTGGTGCTTCGAGGAAGGCCAGGGTTCATAAGCTGATTACGATAAAATCCGATCCAAAAAGGGTCCGCCTACCCTGCGCTTGTCGAAGGGCTGCATTTATCTTCGTGCCACACGCCCAACCCCAGAAGGAAGGTAAGCACGGCCCTTCGACAAGCTCAGGGTAGACGGGTTTGTCCTGATGTTGATTTATTGCAGCCCATCTACACCATTTCGATCGCCACCGCCGTCGCTTCTCCGCCGCCGATGCACAGGCAAGCTATGCCGCGCTTCAGCCCCTTGAGCTTTAGCGCCCCGATCAGCGTGGTGATGATCCGTGCGCCCGATGCCCCGATCGGATGGCCGAGAGCGATGGCGCCGCCGTTGACGTTGAACTTATCATGCGGGATGCCGAGTTCGCGCATCGCGATCATGGCGACGCAGGCGAAGGCTTCGTTGACCTCGAACAAATCGACATCGCCGATCTGCCAGCCGGTCTTTTCCAGCAGCTTGGTGATCGCGGGGACAGGGGCGGTAGGGAAGCGTTGCGGTTGATGGGCATGGGCGGAGACCGCGATCACGACGGCCACTGGCGTCAGCCCCTTGGCGTCGGCGACGCTCTGCCGGGTCAGCACCATGGCGGCGGCGCCGTCGGAGATCGAACTTGAGCTGGCAGCGGTGATCGTGCCGTCCTTGGCGAAGGCGGGCTTGAGTGTCGGGATTTTGTCGGGGCGGCCGTTGCCGGGTTGCTCGTCGGTATCGACGATGATGTCGCCGGCGCGGGTCTTTACCGTCACCGGCACGATCTCGCTGGCGAACCCGCCGGAGGAAATCGCCGCCTGCGCGCGGCGCAGCGATTCGATCGAATAGGCGTCCTGCGCCTCGCGGGTGAACTGGTATTCGTCAGCGATGGCCTGGGCGAAGCTGCCCATCGAGCTGCCATCATAGGCGTCTTCCAGCCCGTCGATGAACATGTGATCATAGGCGGTGTCGTGGCCCACCCGCGCGCCCGAGCGGTGCT
>JANLQW010000164.1:0-3639 GCA_031368085.1 Novosphingobium sp.
GCCGGTCGCGGGCTGACAGACCTGGATATAGACGGCCTCGTGGTGGAGGGTGATTTCGCCTGATACGGCGATGCCTCCGGCGTTGGACCGGAGGTCATAGGACCCGGGCTGGAGTTTCAGTTCCACAGCCAGCGCTTGAGAACACCGGCCTTAAAAGGGGCCACTCTCCGGCCGGCACCCCCGGATTAAAAAGGGGCCAGTCCTGTTAGACCTCCGCTTTTGCGCGGGGGTGGAGGATGAAGAGAGTGGAGCTTTATCAGAAGGTCCGCCGCGCCGTGATGATCGACGGCATGAGCCGGCGCAGCACTGCGGCGTATTTTGGCATCAACCGCAAGACGATCGACAAGATGCTGGTTTTCGCCGAGCCGCCGCAGCATGGCCGGTCTGGTCGATCATTCGGCGGGAAGCTGAAGGGCCTCACCGAGATCATCGACAAGATCCTGACGGATGACCGCACGGTGCATTCCAAGCAGCGCCATACGGCGACGCGGATATTTGAACGGCTGCGCGATGAGCACGGCTTTATCGGCGGCATCACGATTGTCCGCGACTATGTGGCGAACGCGAAGCTGCACAGCCGCGAGGTCTTCGTCCCGCTGAGCCACAGGCCGGGGCACGCGCAGGTGGATTTTGGCGAGGCGGATGGGGTCATCGGCGGCAAGCTGATGCGGTTCCACTATTTCTGCATGGATCTGCCTCACAGCGATGCGCCTTTCGTCAAAGCCTACCCGGCCGAAGTGGCCGAGGCGTTCTGCGAGGGCCATGTGGCAGCGTTCGCCTTCTTCGGCGGCATTCCGCTCTCGATCCTGTACGACAACACCAAGCTGGCGGTCGGGCAGATCCTGGGTGACGGCAAGCGCGAACGCAGCCGGATGTTCTCAACCTTGCAAAGCCACTACCTGTTCGAGGACAAGTTCGGCCGGCCCGGCAAGGGCAATGACAAAGGCAAGGTTGAGGGGCTGGTGGGCTATTCGCGGCGCCACTTTATGGTGCCGATGCCGGTGGCCGACAGCTTTGATGCGATGAACGCGCGCTTTCTGGAGCAATGCGTGGCGCGGCGGCAAGCGGTATTGCGCGGGCACAGCCAGAGCATTGGTGAAAGGCTGGCGGTCGATCTGGCGGCGTTCATGGCGCTGCCCGCGGTGGCGTTCGATCCGTGCCATATGGTGACAGGCCGGGCCTCGTCGATGTCGCTGGTCCGTTATCGCACCAATGATTACTCGGTGCCGACGGCCTATGCCCACCAGGAGGTGGTGATCAAAGGCTATGTCGACCGGGTCGAGGTGATTTGTCGTGGGGAACGGATCGCGGTGCATCCCCGCAGTTATGAGCGCGAGGACTTCATCCCCAACCCGTTGCATTATCTGGCGCTGCTGGAGCACAAGCCGCGCGCGCTTGATCAGGCGGCGCCGCTGGATGACTGGGTTCTGGCTGAGCCAATGCATCGCATCCGCAGGCTTATGGAGGCACGCAGCGGCAAGGAGGGCCGGCGCGAGTTCATCCAGGTTCTGCGGCTGTGCGAACGGTTCGAGCAGTCCCTGGTGGAATGGGCGGTGGCACGGGCGTTGGACATGGGGGCGATCAGCTTCGACGCGGTCAAGATGATCGCGTTGGCGCGGCTTGAACAACGCCCACTGCGCCTTGATCTGCAGTTTTACCCGCACCTGCCGCGTGCCCACGTTGGGCGCACCGATCCGCGCAGCTACATGGGCCTGCTGTCTCCGGCAGGCACCACAGCGGGAGGAACACCGGCATGACCGAGACCCCGATGCCGCTGCCCGCCATCGCGCAGACCCCCACCAGCGTGCCGCCAGCAGTGCTGCTGGCCAACCATCTCAAGGCGTTGAAGCTGCCGACCTTCGTGCGCGAGTATGAGAAGGTCGCCCTCGAAGCCGCGCGGGATCGCGCCGATTATCCGCGCTACCTGCTCCGGTTATGCGAACTCGAGCGGATTGACCGCGAACGCCGGATGGTCGAGCGGCGTATTCGCATGGCCAGGTTCCCGCACACAAAGAGCTTCGACACCTTCGACTTCGCCGCCCAGCCATCGCTCAACAAGGCGCTGGTGCTGGAACTGGCACGCGGGGAATGGATCGAGCAGCGCCGCAATGTCATCGCGCTGGGACCCAGCGGCACCGGCAAGACGCATGCCGCCCTCGCGCTCGGTCTTGCCGCCTGCCAGAAGGGTCAAAGCGTGGCGTTTACCACGGCGGCGGCGCTGGTCCATGACCTCATGGAGGCCAGGAATGAGCGTCGGTTACGCATTCTCCAGAAGCATCTGGCCTCAGTGAAGCTGCTGATCCTCGACGAACTGGGCTATGTGCCGTTCACTGCCGTTGGTAGCGAACTGCTGTTCGAGGTTCTCAGCCAGCGCTACGAGCGCGGCAGCACGCTGATCACCAGCAATCTGCCCTTCGATGAATGGACATCGGTGTTTGGATCCGAAAGGCTCACAGGCGCGCTCCTAGACCGGCTGACCCACCATGTCCACATCCTCGAGATGAACGGCGACAGCTTTCGCCTTGCCAGCAGCCGCAAGCGTCAGAAGGACAAGGAGGGCAGAAAAATGCCGTGATTAGAAACGGCTATCGGCAGCGGGAAATCGGCTTCCGCTCCGCTACAGCCGCTTCCCCGCAGCCGATAATGCCCAGCCTCAACCCGAGGCTTTTTGTTTGAACCAACTGGCCCGTTTTTAAACCGGTGGTTGGCCCCATTTTATACCGGCGTTGACACGTTCGGCCAGAAGGCGAGGGGAATCGCTGAAGGCGACCGGCACGAACTCGATGGGTTGGCGGCCATTGGCATCGCCCCAGCGAATGAGATCGCGTTCGATGGCGCTGAGGAACATGCAGTGTGGACGAACCCGATCGAGCAGGTCGCGGCGCAGCAGGGTTGCCGCAGCATGTTCGACCGAGTGGAAATACCAAAGCTTTAGCTCATCCAGTGCACCCGCCTCGACGCGCTTCGCGAGCGCCGCGAGCAACGCCGGTGGTTGCGCGGCCGCCATGGCCATCGCTACGCTTGCACCCGAAAAGATCCCCGCAACGGCTTGGTCCGCGAAACGGAGCTTGGCTGAATATTCAGCGTCAGCCGTCATGCGCACTCTCCTTAACTTTGGGGTAGGTCTCGAAAGCCCCCGGAGGTCAAGCGTAGATCGCATGGTTCGGCGGAGGAAACCGTGCATGCCTGATTGTCCTCCTTCGCGTGACGCAGCGTCGTGGCACAAGACAGTCTCCTCGTCAGGTGGGGCTTATGCCGATCGCAATGCCCAGGGCCAGAACCGCCGTGCTGGCCGCCAACGCCAGCGCTGCTTGGCGTCCGGCGGAGCGGGCATAGGCAAGCGTCACGCCGATCTTGACGAGCATGTTGACGACGATCGTCCCGCCGATCGCCAGTGCCGCGAGTTGCGCTGTTATCGCTGCGGACGGAAGGCCTCCCGCGGTGACGATCGCGGCATCGACGTCGAACGACCCAATTATCACCAGCAGGGCAGCGATCCCACTCTCGCCGAAGCGTGTTCCCGCCCAGCGTGAGACGACTACCGCCAGTGCAAGGAAAGCCACGAAGCCCAACGCCGGGATGACGGCGATCGGATTGCCCACTGCCTTGGCGCTTTTCCGCGCCCTTCGCCTCGCGCCG
>JANLQW010000179.1:0-12211 GCA_031368085.1 Novosphingobium sp.
GCGTTACGACGATAAGACCCGCCGGCTGCTGGGCGGCCAGCTGCACTTCGACATGCTTCAGGGCGGCAGCCACACGATTGAAGTCGAAGTGCTGGGCGCCTCGGGCGTCCACCTCGGGCCCGGCCTTTATCTTGGCTTCGACGGGCGCAAGCACGGTTCATGGAAGGGTCCGTTGGAGCTAGAGGGCGAGCATTTCGCCAACACCCTCGATGTTGAAACGCTCAAGCGCATCCGCCAGGTCCGCGATTGCCCGATCCGCGTGACCGAGGGCGACGCAGTGGGCTATGGCATCATGGAAACCATCATCCACGGTGAACATTCCGACCTGGGGCTGACTGCCGCGAATTCGATGATCTGACGTGGCCCGCGACACAGTCAAGCTTGCCGAGGGCCTGCGTGCCTGGCTGCCGCGAGGGGCCGGTATCACTGGCGTCACCACGGTTTCGGCCGGGCACTCGAACGAGACCTATATGATCGGCGGGATCGACGAAGTGCTACGGATGCCGCCCTCGGAAGAAGGCCTGCTGCCCCCTTATGACATGGCGCGCCAGCATGAGGTGCTGGTCGCCGTCAGCAAGGGCGCGCCGTGCATTCCCTTGCCTCCAGTCCTTGAGCTTTGCACCGATCCCTCGGTGCTGGGCGACGAGTTTTTCCTGATGGGTCAGATACCCGGTGCAGCTTTTGAATACGTCGTGCCGGAATGGCTTGCCTCCAGCCCGGTCGAAGGTGCCGACAGTGTCTGCCGCCAGTGGTTCGATGCGCTGATCGCGCTGCACAACATGCCAGTCTCCGGTATGCCTGGCGGAGGACGGACGGTGCAGGAAGAGGCGCAGCATTGGCTCGACGTGGCGCGCGGGGCCGATTCGCTTCCGGCGCTGATCTCGGTGCTCGAAGACCTTGCCCAACGACCACCACGGACTTCTGGCCCGGCGACACCGGTGCACGGCGACCCCAAGCACGGCAATTGCCTGTGGTATGAGGGCAGACTGACCGGGCTGCTCGACTGGGAAATGGCGCAAATTTCCGAACCTCTACTGGATCTTGGCTATGTGCTGATGTTCCACGATCAGGGCGAACATTCGCTGGCCACTGCCGGGTTCGAACTTCCTGGCTGGTGGTGCCCGGAAAAGATGGTCGCCGAATGGGAAATGGGCACCGGGCGCAGCGCCATCGATGTCGATCGCTATACTGTCCTGGGTCAAGCAAAAGTTTCGGCGATCATTTCGGTTGGAGATTTTCTGTTCAGGACCGGCCGGATCAAGGATCCGCGTTTCCAAGCCTGGGGCACGCTCCTGCCGTCCTTTGTTGGGATGCTGGAAAAGCGGGCAATGGCGGCTGGTTGAATGAGCGAAGCGGGCGAACCCCCATGGCGGCTTCCCGGCTGGGCGCATTATTCGGGTGCGCTCGACATGGGCACCGGCGTTTCGCAAGCCGACCCCGACGCTGCGCGGCTCGTCATCGAGCGCGTCGCCCGCTATTGCTGGGCCTATGACGAGCGCCGCGCCGACCTGCTGGCGGATTGCTTTACCCAGGATGGCATCTGGGAAGGCAATGTCCTGGGCAAAGTGCCGGTCGGGCCGTTCGCCGGGCGCGAGCGAACGATCGAGTGGCTGACCGGGTTCTGGCCGCACCAGCATGACCAGCGGCGGCACATGCTGCTCAACAATCTGGTCGAAAGCCTGTCCGGTGACAGCGCGGTGACGCTAAGCTACCTGCTATTGATGTCGAGCGACGGCACCGCGTCAAAAGTCGAATGCACCGGGTTCTACCGCTGCGAGCTTCAGCGCGAAGGACTAGTCTGGCGGATCGCGCGCATGACTGCCGGCTTCGATGCCCCGTTCTGGCCAGGTCAGCTGGATAGCATGAGCGAACGCGGCAAGCGGCGGCACGGGGTGCTCGCGGATCCGGCAACCTGAAATCCGCCTCGATCCGGGGATAATTTCAGGCTGCCGCAATCTCCGCCAGCGTCTCGCCGAACTCCACCAGATCGTTGGCCGCGAAATGAACTGCCGCGACGCGGCCGGCGCTGGCGCTGGTCACCTCCGTCTTGCGGCCGAGCACATCGATCACGGCAACCACCTGCCCGGCGCAAACTTGATCCCCTGCCGAACAGGCCGGCAGGAACAGACCGAGATGGGGCGCGCTAACGACTGCCAGGGTGACCTGCGCAGCGACCGCGCCCGCACCTTGGTCCACCTGCAAGGGATTCACCGCCCCGTCCTGTTGCGCCATGAACACCGCCCAGTCCTGCGAACGGATGTACAGATCCTTCAGCCCAGACTTCTCGAACTGCATCAGCAGCGCACGGATTTCGGTGATCGGATCGGGCATGCTCAAGTCTCCAGTGCGACCAGTAAGGCGGGCAGGACAGGGTCGGTAATCATTGTCGTCACGCCGCTGCGCCGCGCAATGCGGGCAATCGCCGGGTTAGCAAGGCCGCTGCCGCGCGCCGTGGACTGCCCGGCCAGCACAGCCGCCAAATCCTCGACCGAAGTTTCGGCGATCACACGATCGATATCGATCGCGCCCGCCACATCGCCAGTGCCCGAACGAAGCACACGAACCGGGCTGAGCTCCTGCGCCCACGCGATCAGCCGGGCAAGCTGCGGGTGGTCGTCCTCATGCGGCACTTCGGTTTCCAGCGCACCGGCATAGACCAACCCGGCTGCGCCATCGACCGTCACCTGCGTGCCCGCCCGCGCAACCGCGCCGCTGCCGACGCCGACCACACATGGCCGCCCCAGCGCGCGGCTTACCACCGCTGCATGGCTGGTCGAGCCGCCCTGTTCGGTCACCACCGCGCTGGCTGCGATCATGCCGTGGACATCGTCCGGACTGGTTGTTGCGCGCACCAGCACGACAGCCTCACCGGTTGCCGCACGGCGCTCGGCCTCATTGGCATCGGCGACCAGCACGCCGGTTGCGACACCGGGACAGGCACCTTCGCCCCGCGCCAGGACTTGGGCGCCATCGGTCGCTCCAGCCGCCAGCCGGGGCAACAGCAAAGTCGCCACCTGCTCGGCGCTGATCCGCGACAGCGCCGTGGCGGCATCAATCCGGTTTTCATCGACCATATCGACTGCAATCCGCACCGCCGCCCCGGGAGCCCGCTTGGCCGAGCGCGATTGCAGCAGGTAGAGCTTGCCCGATTGGACGGTGAACTCGATATCCTGAACATCGCCATTCTCGCGCTCAAGCAGATCGGTTGCCCTTAGCAGTGCGGAATATGCCTGCGGCACGTGGCTCTGCATCGCATCCAGACCCAGCGGCGTGAACTTGCCCGAAACCACGTCCTCGCCCTGGGCGCGGGGCAAATATTCGCCGTAAGGGACTGGCTCGCCGCTAAGCGGATTACGGCTGAACAGCACGCCGGTGCCGCTCGTATCGTCGAGGTTGCCGAACACCATCGCCTGCACCGTGACCGCCGTGCCGAGATCGTGGGCAATGCCGTTATGCTCGCGGTAGCGGCGCGCGCGGCGGGTGTTCCAACTGTCGAAAACCGATCGCACGGCTGCGAAGAGCTGACTGGTGACGTCACCCGTGATCTCCGCATCGGCAGCTTTCAACACAATCGCGCGGTACAGTTCGCGGAACCGGCGCTGGGTATCGCGGGCAAAATCCGGCAACCCGGTCTCTGCCGACAGCGCCGCTTCGCCCTCCTCGTCGATACCAAGGTTGAGCACCGTATCCATCATCCCCGGCATCGAAATCGCCGCACCGGAGCGGATTGAGAGCAGTAGGCGCTTGTCGCCGCTGCCGAAGCTGCGACCGGTTTGCGCTTCGAGCCAGGCGACGCCGGCGGCGATCTCGGCCTCCAACCCCGGCGGAAATTTGTCAGCCTCCAGATAGGCATTGCAGGCAGGCGTGCCGATAACAAAAGCGGGCGGCACATCGAGGCCCAGCGCCGCCATGCGCGCGATCGACCACGCCTTGCCGCCGATCACGGCGCGATCCGGCAACCCCCTGCCGCCGAGCAGCACTGTCCAGTCAGTCACAGCTACTCCTCACGCTCGCGGCCCATGATCCGCAGCAGCTCTTCATGCAGTTCGAACCACACGGTGTGATAACTGTCCCGCCGAATATCGCTGACCCATTCACGCTCACCGTCCTCGGCAAATTCCAGCGCCGCGAGCAGCTTGTCCCCATAGTATTCAAGGCGCGGCAGCCCCGACGCCAGTTTGCTCAGGATCGGTTCGGCTTGTTCGTGCAATCCCCCAAGCCGGTCGATCACGGCGGCATCGTGGACCTTATCGCTGTGATCGTTGGCTACCTTCTGGCCGCCGACATCGAGCGTCTGCCAGTCGGTGATGATCTGCTTGAGCGCGTTGTTGATCCGCTCGAAGCCTTCGTATGCGCCGCGAAACGCCGCATCTTCGCGCAAACTCGCAAAATGACCGGCATAGCGCGCCTGCAAGGCCACACCGGCGAGCGGGGTCAGCGCGTAGCCACCCTTCGCTTCCATCGCGCGTCCGGTGGCCACCAGCGTGTCGAGCTGCGCCTGCGCCTGGTCGACTGAAAGTCCGGCGAGCGCGGCAATCGCAGATGCGGGGGCATGGCGCTTGATCGCTGCTGCGTGGAGGACGAGGTCGCGGCTTTCCATTATCTGGCCTCCACCAGCACCCAGACCCGTGCGGTTCGCTCAACCCCCTGCTGGTAATCTTCGGTGGTCTTGGCGTCGGCTGTCGCCTCGATCACCACCTTGTCGCCCTCGCGGATTCCGGCGACCTTGGCGTTCATCACGCAGGGGATATTATATTCCCGCGTCAGGATGCCGAGGTGCGATCGCACCGTGCCGCCGGCGCAGATCACCCCGGCGAACTGGTCGATGATCGGCGCGGTCAACGTGCCGCCGGAGTCATCGATTATGGCGATTGTGCCCGGCGGCACGCCCTTGGTCAGCAGATCGAGCACGCGTTCATTGGAACGGATATAGAGCGCGGTGCCCGTCGCATCCGCCTTATGCCGTACGACATTGTCACCCACCCCGCGTAGCGCCCGGCCATGAGAATCGGGCTCGCCCGAAGGCGCATCCGGGTGGGAGAAGCCGATGCCGTCGTCGGATACGCAGTCAGCTGGCTTATGCGCCTCGGGCCGCTCGGCCACCGAGATGCTGGCCGACCATTCAAACCTGTGCCCGCTGGACAGGATCGCCTTCTCTACGCTGATCATGTCCTTGGCAGTGACCAGACTATCCGCACCGCCTAGCGCGAACTCCTCCCAGCCCATGCCGGATTCGGCCAGTCGCTTGCGCACGGCCTGCTTTACCAGATCAAGCGTCGCTTCAACCAACGGCGAAGCAGGCGGCTGGACGAAGCGCGCGCCGTCTATCGGAAGCTTAACAACAGGCACGAACTTTTCCTTCTTTCGATCGCGGGTCGCTATCAAACCTCCCAATCGCCGACTATTCTCAGCTTGGCGACGGATTGCACTTCACTTGTGCTGACGGAAAAGCAAAGCACAGCCCCTCAGCGAGCTTAGGGTAGACGGGCTTGGGCTAGTTAGTTAATTCAATCATCGTCCCGCCAGATTAAACTGCCGGAACCTTAGATTACTGTCAAGAACCTAAGCCAAAATCGTCGAACGATATTGCCCATTCATACAGCTGAGCGTAGCATGCCTTATGACACAAATTCCTTCTCGCATATTGCTGGTCAACGACGACGGGATCGATGCTCCCGGCATCATCCTGCTGGAAAAGATCGCCCGCACTTTCACCGATGACATCTGGGTGGTCGCCCCCGACGAGGAGAAATCGGGAGCAGGCCATTCGCTGTCCACTTATCACCCGATGCGGGTTCTGCAGCGCGATGAGCGGCACTTCGCAGTCAAGGGCACGCCCACCGATTGCGCGCTGCTCGGGGTTTATGAGTTGCTCGGCGACCGCAAGCCAGACATCATCCTGTCCGGCATCAACCGCGGCGGTAATATCGCCGAGGACGTGACCTATTCGGGGACCGCCTCGGCGGCAATGGAGGGGGCGATGCTGGGCATTCCGGCCATCGCATTCAGCCAGGTGACCCGGCCCCCCGCCACGGTTCACTGGGCGACCGCCGAGGCCTGGGCGGGGCAAGTGATCGATAAGCTGCTGGGCATGCAATGGCGGCCGGGCAGCTTCATCAACGTCAACTTTCCCGACTGCCCGCCCGAAGAGGTGCGGGGCATCCGCGTCACCACCCAGGGCCTGCGACCGCCGGGCACTTTCCGCCCGATGCGCCGGGTGGATGAACGGCATGTGCCCTATTACTGGACCAAAATCGATTCTCCGGACGGCGGGCACGCGCCGGGGAACGATGTGCAGGCGGCGCTGGACAAGGAGGTGTCGATTACCCCGTTACAGCTGGATATGACGGATAGGGAGGCTTTGGCCGGGTTGCGGGGAGTGTTTGGTGCTTCGACAAGCTCAGCATGAGCGGGCGTTTGTGTATGGGTTTTTCCAAGTTCCGCTCAGCCTGAGCTTGTCGAAGGCCACGCGCTACCCCCGCGCCAGAACGGTAACCGCCGACATGCCGTCCTCGACCCCGTAAAATCCGCCCGAATTCTCCGCCACGGCCAGCCGTGCTCCTTCAACCTGCCGCGCACCGGCGGCACCGCGCAGTTGCAACACCAACTCGTGTATCTGCGCCAGGCCCGTCGCCGCCAAGGGATGCCCCTTGGAGACCAGCCCGCCCGAGGTGTTCACCGGAATTCGCCCGCCCAGCCCGGTTACGCCTTCCTCCGCCGCCCGGCCCGCTTCGCCCGGCGGCACGAGGCCAAGCGCTTCGGCCTGGATGATCTCGCCGATTGAGCTGGCGTCGTGGACTTCGGCGACGTCGATATCGGCCGGCCCCACCCCGGCCCGCTCGAACGCCCGCGCCGAGACCAGCCGCGTCACGTGGTTGGCGTAATCGTCGGGCGCGCGGTCGCTGCCGGTCTGGCTTTCGGCGGCCAGCACGCGGATAGCGCGGGCACCGAGGCGCGTGGCCAATTCCGCCGAGCACACCACCGCTCCTGAGGCACCGTCGCTGATCGGCGCGCACATCGGGTTGGTCAGCGGCCAGGCGACGCGCGGCGCGGCGAGGACTTCCTCGATACTCATGGCGTTGCGGTATTGCGACAGCGGGTTATGCTGCGAGGCGAAGTGGTCCTTGGCCGCCACCGCCGCGATTTGGCGGGGGGTAGTGCCGTAGGTCGCCATATGCAGCCGCGCCTGCGCGGCATAGGCCTCCATCAGCACATTGGGGCTTTCGCTCTCCTCACCCTCGGGGACCGGAGCGAGCAAGCCTGCGGTTCGGGTGAGATAGGCTTGCGCCTCGACAATATCGCGCGGCTGCTGGAACACGGCGAAGCGTTTTGCCCGGTCGTCGCTGTAGAGCTTTTCCACCCCGACGATCAGCACCATCTCGGCAAGGCCGGCGCGAACATGGTCGATGGCCAGATGCAGGCCCATCGTCGAGCTGGCACAGGCGGCCTCGACATGGAACGCCTTTACCCCCGAGATGCCGAGCGGGCGCAGGGCATATTCGCCGGGGATCGACATTTCGCCAGCGACAAAGCCCTGCACGACATTGGCATAGACCGCCATGTCGAAGTCCCTCGCCGAAACGCCTGCGTTTTCTATCGCCAGCCGTGCTGCAGCCTGGGTCAGCTGTTCATGCGTCTTGTCTAGGTGCCGCCCGAACGGGGTCATGCCGACGCCGATTATCACCGCCTCGCGCATCAGATCGTCCTTTCCGCTGCTTCCCAGCGCACCTTGCGCAGTTCGCCGCGCTGCACCTTGCCGGCATTGCTGCGCGGCAGACTGGCCATGACTTCGATTGCCTTGGGCGTCTTGACCGGCCCCAGCACTTCGCGGACATCGGCCAGCAGCTTGGCCGTGTCGATGCTTGCCCCGGCGCGCGGCTCGACCACGGCGACCACCGCTTCGCCCCATTTCTCATCCGGCACGCCGATCACCGCGCAATCCTGCACGTCAGCGCACGCCATCAACGCCTGTTCGACTTCGGCGGGATAGATATTGAAGCCCCCCGAAATGATCATGTCCTTCTTACGGTCGACGACAGAGAACCAGCCTTCCGCGTCGCGCAGGCCGATGTCGCCGGTGTGGTGCCAGCCGAAGGTGGAAACCTCCTCTGTCGCCTCCGGGTTTCGGTAATAACCCGCCATCACCAGCGGACCTCTGACCACGATCTCCCCCCGCTCGCCGGAGGGGAGAATGTTGCCGGCATCGTCCATGATCTCGACAATCGAGAGCAGGTTGGCGCGGCCGCAGCTGCCCGGATGGGCGAGTTCGCCTGCCTCGTTCAGGTGCTCGTGCGGCGGCATGGCGGTGACGCACATCGGCGCTTCGGTCTGGCCGAAGCTGGCATTCATTACCGGGCCGAACACCTGGATCGCCTCACGCAGCCGGTCGAGCGACATCGGCGCTCCGGCATAGGAGATGTATTCAAGGCTGGAAAAATCCGCATCCCGAATACCCGGCTCTGCGAGCAGCATGTAGATCGCGGTGGGCGGCAGGAACATGTAGGTGACCCGGTGGCGCACGATGGCCTCGATCACCGCCTTTGGCTCGAACTTCGTCAGGATCACTACTGTCCCGCCCAGCGCCATGCTGGCCAGCGCCAGCGGCCCCGCGGCATGGGTCATCGGCGCGGCGACGAGGTTGATCGGCGCACGCTTCATCGGCATCGAGGCCACCAGACTGGAGACCAGCGCCTGCCAATTGCCGTTGGTCAGCATTACGCCTTTGGAGCGCCCGGTGGTGCCGCCGGTGTTGGCGAGGAAGCCAAGTTCGTCCGAAGCCCCCGAACGCCGCTGCGGCACCGGCGCATCGCTGCCAATCAGCACGTCGGCCAGCAGGGCATCGGCTTCGGGGATCGCCTGGTCGAGTGCGATATAGCGGCGGATGTTCGGGCATCGCTCGCGAAACATCGGAATTTGGTCGGCCACTTCGGAATGGATGAACAGCGTATCGACGTCGAGCAGATCGAGCAGATAGGCGTTCTCTGCCACCGGCGCGCGGTTGTTCGCCATCGCCCAGATGCCGTCGGCACGCAGGATGCCGAGTATCGCCTCGAACGCCGCCATAGCATTGCAGCTGAGCACTGCCGCGTGACCCCCGGCCGGGAAGCTATCGGCGATCAGCGCGCGGGCGATGGCGTCGCTGCGCCGCTTGACCTCGGCATAAGTGCGGACGGTTTCGCCATCGATCATGCAGGGCCGATCATGCGCCATGCGCGCCCCGCGATCGAAAAAATCGATCATCCGCATGGCGGAGATCAGCCTCGCATCACGAGGTCGAGTTCATGCGAGCGCATCTGCACCAGCGGTAGTTTGGCCAGCTGCATCAGCTTGACGACCTGGTCGAACTCGGGCGAAGACAACGTCGGGTAGTCGCGGCGCGGCGGGTCGGAAAGGCGCATCCGGTCGATATCCGCTGCCGGAACCAGCGCGCGCAGGATCAGCTCGTCGTCGTCGCCCCCGGTGCCGTGGCGGCGGTGGAGGTCCTCGCGGCCGGGCTGTTCGGGCGGCTGGCCGACGATTTCCCCGGCGCGCGGTGTCGCCATGATCCGGTCCATCACCTCACCGTCAATTGGTGCGACCGGATCGCCGTAAAAGCCGGCAGCGTATTGCACCACTTCGTCGGGCACCACCGAATAGCGTTTGCCGGTAACGATGTTGAGCACCGCTAGCGTGCCGACCAGCTGGGCGAACGGCGTCGCCATGCCGGGATAGCCCAGCTCGCGGCGCACCTTGGCGACCTCCTCCAGCACTTGAGGAAGCCTATCCAGCATGTCCTGCTGCACCAACTGCGAGCGCAGCGTGCCCATCATTCCGCCCGGGATCTGGTGTTTGAGCGCAGTCACGTCATACTCGAAATGCTGGTTCACCAGATAGCCCGCAGCCTTGCCAGTCCGCTCGAAATGATCGGAAACCGGCTTCAGCTGGCTGACATCGATATCGTGGGTATGCCCCAGCATCTCCACGTTTTTGACCATGATATCGATCGAGGGGATCGACGGGCCGTTCGCCATCGACCGCGCGGCGGTGTGGATCACCGAGACGCCGAATTCGATCGCATCGAGATAGGACTTCGCCGACTGGCCGAGCATGTTGTTGGCATGCATCTCAATCGGTTTGCCGTGAGCTTTGGCAACGATGGCGGGAAGCAGCGTGGATATCCGCTCGCGGTCCAGCACGCCGCCGGTGTCATAGAGCAGCAGGCTGTCGACTTCAGGCAGCGCGGAAAGCTTGTCCGCCTTGTCGGCGTAGTAGGCGTCGTCGTGGACTGGCGAGAGGGTGAACAGCATGGTGCCTGCGACCTGGCAGCCGTGGCTCTTCGCCACCTTAGCCAGGCGGTGCATCCTTTGAATGTCGAACAGCACGTCATAAAGCCAGAAGCTGCGCATGCCGTGGACGCAGAGCCGCTCAACCCAGATGTCCATCAGCGCATCGGGAGTGAAGCCAAACGTCACCGAACCGTTCGAGCGGCAGCCCGCGCGCAGCGGCGTTTGCGGCATCGATTTTACCAGCATATCGAGCCCTGCCCAGGGATCTTCCTGGCAATGCCGGATCAGCACTTCAAACAGCGACGAACCGACCAGGCTAATGGTGCTGTACCCGGTCCGGTCGATGATCGGGGTCACCGGCAGCGCCATTCCCGCCTGCATGCGCATGCCCCACAGGCTTTGTTGCCCGTCGCGCATGGTCTCGTCGAGAAAGTTGATATGCGCCACGTTCCTACTCCGCTGTGATTGCCTCGCGGGCCAACAAATCCTGTTCGAGCCAGCGGGTGTGGAAAGCGTTCGACTGGAAAGCGTCGCTGGCGAGGATGGTGCGGTGCAACGGGATCGTCGTCGGCACGCCTTCGACGGTGAAATTATCGAGCGCATCCGCCATTTTCGCGATCGCCTTTTGGCGCGTTTCGGCGTGAACGATCAGCTTGCCGATCATGCTGTCATAGAACGGCGGGATCACCGCGCCTTCGCTGATGTGCGAATCGAGCCGGATGCCCTCGCCTTGGGGCGGCGACCAGCGGGTGACGGTACCGGGAACTGGAACAAAGTCGCGCGTGGTGTCCTCGGCATTGATCCGGCATTCGATCGCATGGCCGGTCAGCACCACGTCCTCTTGCCTGACCGAGAGCCCCTGCCCGCCGGCGATGCGCAGCTGTTCCTGCACCAGATCGCGCCCCGTCACCATTTCGCTGACCGGGTGTTCGACCTGGATGCGGGCGTTGACCTCGATGAAATAGACCTCGCCGCGCAGCACATCGTAGAGGAATTCGCAGGTTCCCGCGTTGCGGTAGTTGACGCTTTTGGCGAGGTTCACCGCCGCCAGATGCAACTGCGCGCGCAATGTATCGGGCATGGCGATGCACGGCGCTTCCTCGACCACCTTCTGGTAACGGCGCTGCACCGAACAGTCGCGTTCGCCGAAGTGAATCACCTGCCCCTTGCCGTCGCCGACCAGCTGGACTTCGACATGCCGCGCCTGGGGCACGAAGCGTTCCATGAACAGGGTGCCGTCGTTGAACGCAGCCTGGGCTTCGGCGTGCGCACGGTTGAAGCCGGCCTCGATCTCGTCGGGGCCATTGACGATGACCATGCCGCGCCCGCCGCCGCCTGCGGCCGCCTTGAGCAGGACCGGATACCCAAGCTTGTCGGCAATCTTGCGGGCGTCGGCAGCGCTGGCGATCTCGCCGCTACCCGGCACCAGCGGAACGCCCGCAGCAGCAGCCAGTTCGCGCGCGCGCAGCTTGTCGCCCAGCGCATCGATCATATCCGGCTCGGGGCCGACGAACGTGATGCCGTGCTGCTCGCACAGCCGCGCCAGTTCGGCCCGTTCCGACAGGAAGCCATAGCCCGGATGCAATGCGTCGCAGCCGCTCGCCTTGGCCGCCTGCACCACCAGCATGGCATCGAGATAGCTCTTCGCCGCCGGGCCCGGCCCCAGCACCAGGCTGCGGTCCGCCAGCCGCGCCGCCGCACTGCCGCGATCGGCATCGGACACGCCGACCACGGTCTCAAGATTGAGACCCTGCGCCGCGCGGACCACCCGCAGGGCGATCTCGCCGCGATTGGCGACGAACAAACGGGAAATAGCCATCGTCAGAGCGGCATCACGGCGAACAGCGGCTGATCGGCGGAGACCAGTTCGCCATCGCTCGCCATAACCTGCACCACCTTGCCCGCCGCCCCGGCGCGCACCGCGGTGAACAGTTTCATCACTTCGA
>JANLQW010000181.1:0-4737 GCA_031368085.1 Novosphingobium sp.
TCGAAGTGATGAAACTGTTCACCGCGGTGCGCGCCGGGGCGGCGGGCAAGGTGGTGCAGGTTATGGCGAGCGATGGCGAACTGGTCTCCGCCGATCAGCCGCTGTTCGCCGTGATGCCGCTCTGACGATGGCTATTTCCCGCTTGTTCGTCGCCCGGCGAATTTTCCGTCAAGGCAATGCTCCGGAAGATTGAAATTCTTGCCGCAGTGCCCGGCGCAGGATCTTGCCGGTCGGGCCTTTTGGAAGTTCCGCCAGAATATGGAAACGGACCGGACGCTTGAAGCGGGCAAGCTGGTCATCGCAGTGCCGCATCATCGCTTCGATGGAGAGGCTTGCGCCCGGGACGCCGGCGACAAAGGCGACGGGAACTTCGCCGAGCATGTCGTCCGCCATGCCGACTACCGCGACTTCGGCGACATCGGGCAACTGATAGAGCACTTCCTCGATATCGGCCGGATAGATGTTCTGCCCGCCCCGGATGATGACATCCTTCTTGCGGTCGACGATGAAGGCGTAACCGTCCGGATCGATATAGCCGAGATCGCCGGTGCGCAGCCAGCCGCGATCGAACACCGCCGTGTTGGCCTCGGGGGCGTTGTAATAACCGGCCATCACATTGGGCCCGCGGACAACAAATTCGCCAACCTCTCCGAAGGCGAGGTCAGCGCCATCCTCGCCGCGCACCACCATTTCCATCCCGTCGAGAACCTGCCCGATCGTCCGTCCGCGCTGGACTTCGCCGTCCGCGCCAAGCTCGACATGGGTTAGCGTGACCAGCGCGCTGGCTTCGGTGAGGCCGTAGCCGGTCAGCACTCGCGCCTGTCCGCCGGTAGCCTTCAACACCCGGGCAAGCAAAGCGGCGGGAACCGGCGCGCCGCCGGTCATTATGTGGCGCAGCGAAGACAGCTCGCCGGCCTGTAGGCTGGGATCATCGACCAGCTTTTGCAGCATCGTCGGCACGGCCGGCAGGTAAGTGCAGCGGTGGCGGGCGATATCGGCGATACAGGCTGCGGCGTCGAATTTGGCGTGCAGCACCAAGGTCAACCCCGTCAGAACCATGGCGTTGATGCACTGGTTAAGGCCGAAGGTGTTGTAGAGCGGCAGGGCGCACAGGATCGTATCTTCGCCGGAAAGCCCCAGCCAGCCGGGCGAGCGATCGTAATTGGCGGCCAGGTTTGCCGCTGTCAGCATCACGCCCTTGGATTTGCCGGTGGTAGCGCTGGTGTGGAGCAGCATGACGACATCCGAAGGAGATACGTCCTGCAACACGAGCGGCTCCGCCGTGCCAGGCAAATCGGGTTGCCAGACCACTGCACCCTGAAAACCTTCCGGCACACGGTCGGTGAATTCAGCCGGCAGGATCAGATATTCCAGGTCGCAGCTGGCGATGGCATGGGCGACTTCGCTCTGACGATAGAACGTGTTCAGCGGCGACGCGACGGCACCCAGGGCGAACAACGCTTGCTGCACGACGATGAATTCGGGGCTGTTGGGCAGCATGATACCGACATGGGTGCCGTGTCCGATCTTGCGCGCGGCAAGTAATGCGGCAGCGGAGCGCACCCGACCTGCCAGCTCGCCAAAGCTGATCGCCCGACCCTCAAACCAGATCGCCACCTTATCACTGTGGCGTGCGGCGCTGGCGAACAGATGGCCGGCGCGGTTAGCCAAGCGCGGGGTCCGCTATGCGATAGACCCGCGCTGCCGTGCCCGAGAACAGGGCGTGGCGCTCCTCGGCGCTGGCACTCTGGGTTAGCCGCTTGAAGGCATTCCATAAGGTGCGATAGCTATACATCGCCTTGTCGACCGGGAAGTTGCTCTCGAACATGCAGCGGTTCGCGCCGAACAGCTCGATGCAGGTTTCGACATAGGGCCGCCATGCCTCGGCCAGCTCGGAGGAGGCGGGGGGCACCTCGGCCTCGTGCCACTGCGGCCCGCAGATGATCATGCCGAAACCGCCGAGCTTCACCGTGACGTTCGGGTTTGCCGCCAGTGCTGCCATGTCGGCGCGCCAGCTGCGAAATGTTTCCTGCTCCTGCCCCCGATAGGAGCCGACGCCGATGATGCAACCAATGTGATCGAGGATGATCGAGAGTTCGGGCAGGGCGCGCGCGGCATCGGTCAGTTCAGGAATCTGGCGGTGGTAGAGCATGGCGTCAAAGCTGATGCCGCGTTCAGCCAGGCGGGCCATGCCGGCGCGGTACGCAGGCGTTCCCATCAGGCCGGCTGGAGCGGGCCGCAAGACAATCCCGTCCGGAAAAAGCGGATCGCGCGAGACGCTGTGACGAATGCCGCGAAACGCGCCGCGTCCGGCAGCTTCGTGGGCGTCCAGCACTTCGTCGAGTCTTTCGCCAAGCGTCAGATCGGCATGGGCGACTATGGCCGCAGCGATTTTCGTGGGGCAACCGGCGTCAGCGCATTCGGCGGCGATAGCGGCGGCGCCTTCGGTCTCGCCAACCGGGGCAAGATGCGCGGGCACATCGCTGCGGTAATTGTAGTTGGCCTGGACGAAGACCGTGGCACCGATCGCATGGCCGTCGCCGACATCGGCCGCGATTTCCGGACCGAGATAGGGTACGCCATGTTCAATCCACAGGTGGTGGTGGGGGTCGATGATCGGGAGGCCGGGATCGATTACATCCTCGACCCGGCGCGACAGCCATTCGGGATTCGGCGAGGGGTAGCGGTACTGCCCGCCGGCATCCAGACTCATGGCAGGTTTACCGCTCCTCTCGAACCGATCATGTTTCGGAATTGTCCGGAATGCAAGGTCTGAAATGAGTCGGGTGCTTCCTGCAGGACCGGGGCTGGAGGGGAGCTTCGAAAAAAACCGACAAAGCGTCGAATTGCTTTGACAGCATGTTTTTGCCGGTTTTAAGGATGCGGCGTTCGCTGCTTGTGCGTGAGGGGAAATGACGATGAGTCTCGGCAGGGTGGCGGTAATTGCCTCCGCACAAACCGAATTGCGCCCCGCCTGGCGCGACGCGCAGCATATCGATCTGATTTCTGCGGTGGTGACATCGGTGTTCAAGGGAACCGGGCTTTCGCTCGACGATGTCGATTTCATCATCGATTCGGGTAGCGATGTGCTCGATGGCCGTTCGATCTCCAATTGCGGCTTCCTCGGTGCGCTGGGCGCGCATCACAAGGAAGAGGCGCGGGTTGAGGAGGACGGGCTGTGGAGCGCGCTCTACGGGGTGAACAAGATCCGTTCCGGCGCCTCCTCGATCGGGCTGATCGTCGCCTATTCGAAGCCGTCTGAATCGAATGTCGAGGCCTATTGGTCATCGCAGTGCGAACCGTTCTATCAGCGCCCGGTCGGCTTCGGCCAGCGCGCCGCCAGTGGCATGCAGGCGCAGCGTTATCTCGGCGCTTACGGGGTCAGCGAGCGGGACCTTGCCGAACTGGTGGCAAAGCGTTGGGCCGATGCGGCTCGCCACGGCAAGGTGGACATCGATTCTGCTCCCGATGCCGACGCGGTGCTTGCGTCCGGCGATGCAGCGACGCCGCTCAAGCGGCTGATGCTGGCCCGCCCGGTCGATGGCGCGGTGGCAGTGCTGCTGGCCAACGAGGAAGTGGCGATGCGCTACAACGGCGCGCCGGTGTTCATCACCGGCATGGGAAATGCCATGGATTCGCATGCCTTTGGCTCGCGGGCCGCAGGCAAGCTCGCATCGTGCGAGGCAGCGGCGGCGATGGCCTACAAGAAGGCGGGCTGGAGCGGGGCGAAGGCCGAAATTGCCGAAGTCAGCGCCACATCGGCGGTGTCCGAACTGATGGCGATCGAAGCCCTCGGTCTGGCGGAAGCAGGAATGGGTATCGCGGCCACTCGCGACAGCAAGCTGCGCATCAACCAATCCGGCGGCGCCCTGCCGGCCGATCCGATCATGGCAACCGGTCTTATCCGCCTCGCCAATGCGGCAAAACAACTGAGCCGGCCGGAAATTTACGGCGGCGAAGCGGCGAGCCGGGCAGTCGTCCATGGTGCGGGCGGCGTTGCGATGCAGAGCAACTGCGTCTTTACATTGGAGGTCTGAGCGTGGCCAAATCGTCAGGACGTCATGTTGGCATAGTCGGCGTAGGTCAGACGCATCATTCGCGGCGGCGGACCGATGTCAGTCAGGCGGGGTTGGTCCGCGAGGCGGTGAACCGCGCGCTGGCCGATGCAAAGCTGACGATGGAGGACATTGATTCCGTCGTTGTCGCCAGCGGACCGGTGCTGTTCGCGGCGGTCAACCAGCCGGAAAAATGGGTGGTCGATGCGATCGGTGCGCGGGGCAAACCCGTCGTGCGCGTAACCAGCGGCGGCGGTGCCGGTTTTGCCGGGGCCTTGGCGGGATATTACCAGGTGGCCGGCGGTTATAGCGACCGCACGCTGGTGGTCGCCTATGACAAGCTGTCCGAAGGGCAGTTGCAATATTCAATCTCGACGCTTTATGATCCGTTTTGGGGCCGCGAATTTGCTGTCGGCATCATGGGCTTTTCGGCGGCATACTGGCGCGCGCGGATGGATGTGCTGGGCCACACCGAGGAAGCCGCCGCCATGGTCTCAGTCAAGAACCACAAGAACGCTTTTTCTAACCCCTATGCCCACTTCAAGAAGGAAGTGACGGTCGAGGAAGTGATGGCCTCCAAACCGCTGTGCTGGCCGATCAAGCTGCTCGACGTGCCGCCGATTTCGGACGGCGCGGCGGCAGTGGTGCTGGCATCGGAAAGCGTCGCCGCGAAATCCACGGA
>JANLQW010000206.1:0-16635 GCA_031368085.1 Novosphingobium sp.
TGGTGATCGGCGACCGGCCGCTGGCGCAGCTGGTGCCGCTCTACCGCGATCCACGCTCGGACATGCCGGTCACCCAGTTCGACATGAAATATGTCGAGGATGCGGGGCTGGTGAAGTTCGACTTCCTCGGCCTCAAGACGCTGTCGGTGTTGCGCAAAGCGCTCGATCTGCTGGCGCGGCGCGATATTGCCATCGATCTCGATACGCTCGCGTGGGACGATCCCGAGGTTTACCGCTTGCTCCAGTCGGGTGACACGGTGGGCGTGTTCCAGCTGGAATCGGAAGGCATGCGCCGCACGCTGGCGGCGGTGAAGCCGACCGGCTTTGGCGATATCATCGCCCTCGTTTCGCTCTACCGGCCCGGCCCGATGGACAACATCCCGCTGTTCGGCCGCCGCAAGAACGGGCAGGAGGCGATCGAATATCCGCATCCCAGGCTCGAAACCATCCTCGCCGAAACCTACGGCATTTTCGTCTATCAGGAACAGGTGATGCAGGCGGCGCAGGTGCTGGCCGGATATACGCTGGGCCAGGCCGATTTGCTGCGCCGCGCCATGGGCAAGAAGGTGCAGGCGGAGATGGATGCGCAGCGCCAGACCTTTGTCGATGGCTGCAAGACCGTCTCGGGGATCGAGGTGCGCAAAGCTAACGAGTTGTTCGATTTGATCGACAAATTCGCCGGATATGGCTTCAACAAAAGCCACGCTGCGGCCTATGCGGTGCTGGCTTACCAGACCGGTTGGCTCAAGACGCACTATCCGCATGAATTCTACGCCGCCTCGATGTGCTTCGACATGCACCAGTCGGACAAGCTGGCAAATTTCGTCGATGACATGCGCCGCGCCGGCATCGTGCTCGAAGGGCCCTGCATCAACGCCTCGGAAGCCGAATTCACGGTCGAGCGCACCGATGAGGGCTACGCGGTGCGGTATGCACTCGCCGGCATCCGCAACGTCGGCGAGAAGGCGATGGACGCCATCGTCGCCGAGCGGGAGGCCAACGGCGCCTTCGCCAGCCTTGAGGATCTGTTCCGCCGGGTGCCGCCCGGATCGATGAACCGCCGCCAGATCGAAGGCCTCGTGGCAGCAGGGGCGTTTGACCTGCTTGAGGCCAACCGCGCCAAGGTTCTGGCCAATGCCGACATGCTGCTGGCCGTCGCCGACGATGCGGAGCGAAACCGCAACAGCGGGCAGTCGGCCTTGTTTGGCGACGATCATGCCGAACCCTCGCTGCGGCTTACAGACGCCGAAGCCTGGAGCAGGCCCGAACAGATGGCCAGGGAGCGCGAGAATTTCGGCTTCTACTTCGCCGCCCACCCGGTCGAGCAATACCGCGCCGTCGCCAGCGCCAATGGCGCCCGCAGCTACGCCAGCCTGGTCGCCCAGGGCGTGCCGCATGGCCGGACTCAGGCGGTGATGGCGGCGATGATCGAAGCGGTGAATCGGGGCCGCACGCGCAAGGGCAAGGATTTCGTCCGCGCCGATTTCTCGGATTCCTCCGGCCAGTTCTCGGCCGCCTGCTTCGAGGAGGGCCTGGTTGAATCGATGCAGCGCTGGGCGGCGGAAGCGACTTGCGTGCTGCTCACGGTCGAACTCGATGCGCCGAGCCCGGAAGAACCGCCGCGCGTCACCGTGCGCGGTGCGAGGCCGCTGGCGGAGGTCAAGAACGCCGCGCGCATGGCGCTGACCCTGGAAGTGGACCGGGAAGAGGCGCTGGGGGAACTGGCCGTGCTGCTTCAGCAGGGCGAGCCGGGCCGGGGCGAAGTGCTTGCCCGGCTGCGCACGGGATCGGGCCAGCAGCCGCTGATCCGCCTCGGTCGCGATTTCGAGCTCGACGGCGACCTCGCCGAGCGGCTGGCGACAATCGAGGGCATTTCCCATATCTCGCTCACCGCCGGGCGCGGCGACAGCCACTTGCGGCTGGTGGCCTAGCTTGTAAACAAGCTGCTTCGGTACAAAGAATTGCGTGTGGGAAGGTAGATATCATGCAGCTTGGCGCCATGCAGGACTGGGAGCTTCGCGTCACGTCGTTGATCGATCATGCGGCGCGCCAGCACGGCAGCCGCGAGATTGTCAGCCGTTATGCCGATGGCAGCGAAACCCGGACCGGTTGGGCCGGAGTCCGCCGCGACGCGCTGAAGATGACCCAGGCGCTGCGCCGGCTCGGCATCGGCAAAGGCGACCGCATCGCCACGCTGGCGATGAATCACAGCCGGCATCTGGTCTCATGGTACGGCGCGGTCGGCGCCGGCGGCATCCTGCACACCATCAACCCCCGGCTGTTCGACGACCAGCTTGAATATATCGCTAACCACGCTGAGGACCGGGTGCTGCTCTACGACCAGCAGTTTCAGTCGCTTGTCGACCGGATGAAGCCGCAATGGAACTCGATCGAGCACTATATCTGTTACGATTCCACCAGTCCGGCGGCAGCGCTGGACGGCGAATTCGAGAGCTGGATCGCGGCGGAGGATGGCAATACCGAATGGACCACCGGCGGCGAGCGCGAGCCCTGCATGCTGTGTTACACCAGCGGCACTACCGGCAATCCGAAGGGCGTGCTTTTCGAACACCGCTCGACCATGCTCCACGCTTTGACCTCCCTGCAACCCGCAATGTTCGCCCTGGATACGCGCGGCGTGATGCTGCCGGTGGTGCCGATGTTCCACGCGGCGAGCTGGGCGATCCCGTGGTCTGGCGCGGCGGTGGGGACGAAATTCGTCTATTCGCAAACCAACGATCCGGCGGTGCTCTGCGAGTTGATGCGGCGCGAAAAGGTCACGCATGCGGCAGGCGTGCCGACGGTCTGGCTGTCGATCTTCCAGCACCTCGATGCCACCGGCGAACAGCTGCCCGACCTCAAACAGGTCGTCGTCGGCGGATCGGCGGCGCCGCGTTCGATGGTCGAGCGGCTGATGAAACAGGGCACGCGGCTGGCGCATGTCTGGGGCATGACCGAGACCTCGCCGATCGGCACCATCGCCAGCGAGCCCGATGGCTGGGAGGACATGAGCTTCGACGAGCAGGTCACGCGCAAATGCATGCAGGGAACCCCGCCAATCGGCGTTGAGCTGCGCTGCGTCGATCTCGACGATCCCGGCAAGGTGCTGCCTCGCGACGGCATCGCCTCGGGCGCGCTGCAAATCCGCGGGCCCTGGGTGGTCAAGCGCTATTTCAAGGGCGAGCAGGATGCGACGGGCGAGGGGCAGTGGTTTGATACGGGCGACGTCGCGCTGATCCACCCCGACGGCACGCTGCAACTCACCGACCGCACCAAGGACGTGATCAAGTCCGGCGGCGAATGGATCAGCTCGGTCGATCTGGAGAACGCCGCGGTCGGCCACCCGGCAGTGGCGGAAGCGGCGGCGATCGGTATCTACCACCCGAAATGGGACGAGCGGCCGATCCTGGTGGTGGTGAAGAATCCGGGCATGGACGTTTCCGCCGATGAAATGCGCACGTTCCTGAGCGACAAGGTGGCTAAGTGGTGGCTGCCCGATGCGGTCGAATTCGTCGACGAAATTCCCCACACCGGCACCGGCAAGATCAGCAAGAAGGATCTGCGCGACCAGTTCAGCGAGTACAAGCTGACGAGCTGAAGTAGTAGGCTCGGCCTCTGCCATTCACGGCGAGTGGCTTGAGCGGGTTGCGTAAAACCGGAATCACCCCGAAGCCCGCTTACCCTGAGCTTGTCGAAGGGCTGTCCTTTCTTCGTGCGTCATGGTGTGCGGCCCGAAGACAAAAGCAGCCCTTCGACAAGCTCAGGGTAGACGGTTTTTGGTTCAGATTAAACGCATGCCGCTCTAGACTGGGCGTCCCTGTTATCATGGAGGACCACCATGCGTAAGTTTCGCGCAGCCATTCATGCCCTTGTCGCGGTGCTGCTACTGGCGCTGCCGGTTGCCGCGATGGCACAGGAGCCTGACTGGAGCAGAGCGCCGACAGTGACGGTGACGCTTTCGAGCTTCGATTACACGCCTGCGACCATCCGTTTGCGCGCCGGCGAGCCGGTCATCCTGCGTCTGGTCAATGCTTCGGGCAGCGGGCACGACTTCAGCGCGCCGGAATTCTTCGCCGCATCGGTGGTGCGCCCGCGGGACCGCGCCCTGTTCGCCAAGGGAAAGATCGAGCTCGGCGGTCATGTCGCGCGCGAAGTGGCGTTGCGACCGGCGGCCGGTCGGTACCGCCTGCGCTGCTCGCATTTCATGCACAGCGCCTTCGGGATGAAGGGCGCAATCGTCGTCGAATAGGTTGCAGGCGCTGCCCGTACTTTGATGAACTAAGCTAAACCTCCCGCAACCTCGGCATCAGTTCGACAAAGTTGCAGGGCCGGTTGCGGCTGTCGAGTTGCTCCGCCAATATCCGGTCCCAGCCGTCCTTCACCGCGCCGTTGGAGCCGGGCAGGGCGAAGATATAGGTGCCGCGCGCCAGCACCGCGCAGGCGCGAGACTGAACGGTGGAGGTGCCGATCGTCTGGAAGCTGACCAGCCGGAAGATCTCGCCGAAGCCGGGGATGTCGCGCCCACCACAAGCTACCTTCACCCGGTCGAGCGCCTCGGGGGTGACGTCGCGGCCGGTAAGCCCGGTGCCCCCGGTGGTGACGATGCAATCCACGCCGTCGTCGCCGATCCAGGCGGTGAGCCGCTCGGCGATTACCGCGACGTTGTCCTTCTCGATCGCGCGGGCGGCGAGATGGTGGCCGGCGCTGGTGATGCGCCCAGCCAGAATGTCGCCCGAGGTATCGTCGGCGGCGGTGCGCGTGTCGGAGACGGTCAGCAGCGCGATGTTGATCGGCTTGAAGCTGCGCGCCGGATCAACGGGCACGAAGCAGCGACCCGTTGGGCGACATCCGCACGCCGGTCGAGCCTGTCAGCCCGGCAAAGGTCGGCCACATCCCCTGCGCCAGCGCGACGCGGGTTTCCGAGGGGCCGCCAGCCTGGCGTTCGTACATCCAGTAATTGCGCATGACGATGTTCACATAGCCCCGGGTTTCCCAATAGGGCACCGATTCCATCCACAGCAGCGGATCGCCCTGGTCGCGAACCTCGAAGTTCCAGCGCGAGATCGGGGTGAGTCCGGCGTTATAGGCGGCCATCACTTTGGGCAGCAGGCCCTGGGTGCCCGGATTGTCGCGCAGCATTTCGAGGTGGCGCTGGCCGAAGGCGAGGTTGATCGACGGCTGGTTGAGGTCGCTGGCCGAGCCGGCAACGCCGAGCGCGGCAGCATGGTCGAGAGCGGCCGAGGGCATGATCTGCATCAGTCCGCGCGCACCGGCCGGGCTGACGACGCTGGCGCGGAACACCGATTCTTGTAGCGCATGGGCATAGACCAGCGCGGGATCGACCTTCCAGCCGCCCACCGGTGTCCATTTCGGGGTGGGGAAACGGGTGGCCGGTTCCGGCTTGCCGCCATAGGGCGCGTTATAGGCCATCCACAGCTGGGTGGCAGGCAGGCCAAGGTCGCGCGAAAGGCGGGACAGCGGCTGATATTCGGAAGGCGTGCCGATCCGCGCCTGGTGGCGCAGCACCTCGTCGGCCATCTGATCGCGGCCGATCTCGGCAAGGCCGACGGCGGTGCGGATATTGCCGACATCGCGCAGGCGCTGCCAGTCGGTCTGGGTGAAATCGGCGGCGGCGTGGGTTTCGGGCAGCTTGTAGCCGAGCTGCTCGGCGGCCAGCATACCGTACAGCGTCTCGTCGCGCCCGGCAGCCTGGCGCAGCAATGCGGCGGCTTTTTCAGGCTGACGGCAGCGCACCAGCGCCCGGGCCTGCCAATAGCGCGCGGCGGTTTGCAGCTCGGGATTGTCGGCGCGGGCGGCGGTCTTGTCGAAGGCATGGGCAGCGCCGGCGCAGTCGCCAAGGCGCCAGGCCGCAAGCCCCGCAGTCCACCAGCCTTCAGCCACCCAGGGGCCGCTTGCCTGACCGGCCAGCTGGGCGAGGGCATAGGCGGAGGCGTCGTCGTTCTCGATATAGAAGCTCCAGGCGATGCGCTGGCGCCATTCGGCGCGCGCCGCGTCGCTGAGGGTCCAGTCGATCCCATCGAGCAGCTGGCGAGCGCCAAGCGGGTCATCGCCCTTGATCCGCTCGAGAATGGCGCCCGCGATGTTGGCCGGCATGGTCCCGTCGTCGGTCTCGCGCGGGCGGATGCGCTTTGGCGTCTGGGCGAGGCTAACCAGCGGTTGGGCACCGGGCAGCGTTGGCAGCGAGATTGCCCCGCGCTTGATCGCCAGCTGCGCGATCTGATCGGCCTCGGGCAGTTCCGCACTTTTGGCGAGCCACAGGTTCAGTTCGTCGAGCTCAATTCGCGGCGAGCCGGGAGCAAGATAATATTCGGCCCTCGCGGTCTGGTGCAGCGGGCCGTCCGCCTTCGCGGCGAACAGCTGTTGAACGTGCATCCAGTCTTTCTCGTCGATGGCGGCGAACAGGCTGCGGTAATATTCGCGCTCTTCCTGGCTGAGCAGCGAGGGCACCGCCGTGCGATCGGCGCGGTTGCGAAAATAATCGACTGCAGCGCTGTTGGCCCAGGCAGCTGAAGTAGCGAACGGCGCGGCCAGCGCTCCCGCAGCCGCGCAGGCCAACGTCATCTTCAAAACTCTAGCCGTTTTCACGTAGCTACCGTCTCCGTTATTGGGGCCGCTGAAACCCCGGAATTCCAAGCCAGCCAATCCTGCCAAACCGCCGCTTTCCAACGCGGGCGTTCGAGCAGAATAGCCAATTCGCGCTGGACCAGTAGAGGCACGCTCCCTCCGACATGGTGAAATTTTGGCAAAACATCCAATTTTTTCGCCAGATCGGTGTTGAGCAGCGGCAGGACGTTGGCGCCGAAAATAATCATGCGTCGGGGAGCAACCAGCGCGGCGTGGTGCTGCAGCACTTCGCCCATCCCCGCGCGGCCCAGCGCCGCCCAATCGGCATGGGGGGTATGGCGGGGCAGGGCGCTCGCCAGATACACGGCGCCGGGCGCGATGCCCATCGCCGCCAGCATGGCATCCAGAAGGCGTCCTTGCGGCCCGGAGAGCAGGCGCTCGCCGTCCTCGGGCTCGGGCTCGGGCATAACGATCATCAGCTCCGCACCCTGGGCCCCGCGCGGCAAAACGCGGGCATTGACCTGACCGCCGTCGAGCCACGGCTCGCTCAACCACCACGGGGCAAAACCGTCCAGGTCGGCGGGCCACCCGCTCCGATCAACCGGCGCGGCAATCACCGGTTCCGCCTTTGTCCGCGGCTGTCGGGATGTGTGCGGACTGGCCGGAGCGCTCGCGATGCCAGGAACCTCCGGCTCGCTCGCGGTGATCCAGCCTTGCGCCTCGTCGCGCAAATCGCCGTCGACGCCGGCATCGCGCCACCAGTCGAGCGCGGCGGCCAGTTGTTCGGCGAGGCCCGGTTTTGCGCCATAGTCCATGCTGCGGGTCTTGACCTGCCGGGGCGCAGCAATCAAGGCTCAATCCGGCATTTTTCTGCCAAGGCGCAGATCGGGAGCAACCGATGAACGAACGCGAATCGATGCCGTATGATGTGGTGATCGTCGGCGGCGGCCCGGCCGGTCTCGCCGCAGCGATCCGGCTGAAACAGGTCAATGCCGAGCTGGCGGTGTGCATCCTCGAGAAGGGTTCGGAGATCGGCGCGCATATCCTGTCGGGCGCGGTGGTCGATCCCCGGGCATTAGACGAACTGCTGCCCGATTGGCGCGACGACGGCTGCCCGATGGCCGAGACACCGGTGACCGACAATTGGCACTGGCTGCTGACCGGCAAGCGCAAATTCTCGATGCCGGAACTCCTGATGCCGCCGCTGATGTCCAACGACGATAATTATACCGGCTCGCTTGGCAATCTGTGCCGCTGGCTGGCCGGCAAGGCGGAAGACCTGGGGGTCGAGATCTTCCCCGGTTTTGCCGCCGCCGAAGTGCTTTATGACGAAACGGGCGCAGTGCGCGGGGTTGCCACCGGGGACATGGGCGTAGCGCGCGATGGCAGCCACAAATCCGATTACCAGCCCGGCATGGAGCTCACCGCCAAATACACGCTATTCTGCGAAGGAGCACGCGGCAGCCTGACGAAACAGCTCAAAGCCCGCTTCGACCTGGAGCGCGATTGCCAGCCGCAGGTTTACGGCCTCGGCATCAAGGAGCTTTGGGAAATCGATCCCGACAAGCACGTCCCCGGCCGCGTGATCCACACCCAGGGCTGGCCCTTGTCGGAAAGTGAAACCTGGGGCGGCGGGTTTTTGTACCATCAGGCGAACAATCAGGTGGCGCTCGGTTTTGTCACTTCACTCGATTATGCAAATCCTTACGTCTATCCCTTCGAGGAATTCCAGAGGTGGAAGCAGCATCCTGCGATCCGCGAAATTCTCGAAGGCGGGCGGCGCGTCGCGTATGGTGCGCGGGCGATCAACGAGGGCGGCTGGCAATCGGTGCCGCGCCTTGCCTTTCCCGGCGGCACGCTGGCAGGCTGTTCGGCAGGCTTCGTCAACGTGCCCCGGATCAAGGGCAGCCATACCGCGATGAAGAGCGGCATGCTCGCCGCCGAAGCCGCCGCCGCCGCCATCGCTGCGGGTCGCGGCGCGGATGAGCTGGGCGAATATGACACTGCCGTGCGCGCCAGCTGGATCGCGCAGGAACTGCAGGTGGTGAAGAATTCGCAGCCGCTGGTCGCCAAGTTCGGTGCCGATCTCGGCACGCTGCTGGCGGGCACAGACATGTGGATGCGCACGCTGAAAATTGGTCTGCCGTTCACCATGAATCACCACACCGATGCTTCTGCCACCCAACGGGCCGATCTCTTCCGGCCGATTACCTACCCCAAGCCCGATGGCGTCATCAGTTTTGACCGTCTGACCTCGGTGTCATTCTCCTTCACCAACCACGCGGAAGACCAGCCTTGCCATCTGGTGCTGACAGATCCCAGCGTCGCCACGCGGATCAACTTGCCGGTCTATGCCGGGCCTGAAGCGCGCTATTGCCCCGCCGGGGTCTATGAATTCGTTGGCGACGAGGGAGCGCAGCAATTGCAAATTAACGCGCAGAACTGCGTGCACTGCAAGACCTGCGACATCAAGGACCCGACGCAGAACATCAACTGGGTGACGCCCGAGGGCGGCGGCGGCCCCAATTATCCCAACATGTGATCAATCCTCCCCGAGCTTGTCTCGGGGAGGGGGACCGCCGCGAAGCGGCGGTGGAGGGGGCTTGGAGCCTGGCGCGAATGGCTGAGCATGTGGAGATGTCGATACCCCTCCGTCAGCCCTGCGGGCTGCCGCCTCCCCGAGACAAGCTCGGGGAGGATTGAGTGCTTGAAACTGCCTATGCCAAGATCAACCTGGCCCTCCACGTCCGGCATCGGCGGAGCGACGGCTATCACCAACTTGAAACGCTATTCGCCTTCGTCGATTGCGGCGATGAGCTTGCGGTCACGCCCGCGCCCCGCGATGAGCTTAGAGTAATTGGTGAGTTCGCATCACAACTGTCTGATCCATTTGGCAATATCGTTGCCAAGTCGCTATCCCTTTTGCCGCATGGTCCCGGCTGGTCGGTTACGCTTGAAAAGAACCTGCCGGTCGCCGCCGGATTGGGCGGCGGCTCGGCCGATGCCGGCGCGATTTTCCGGCTGGCCGAGCGCAGCCATGGACTGCCGGATGACTGGCTCGTCCGCGCCGCATCGCTTGGTGCGGATGTCCCCGCCTGCGTTCGAAGCGAGGCCTGTCTCGGCCATGGCATTGGTACGGAATTGATTTCACTCGACAACGACCTCGCCGCAATCCCTGTCCTGCTGGTCAACCCGAGGCTGCCGCTCGCCACCGGCCCGGTGTTCAGCGGCTGGGACGGGGTCGATCGCGGAGCCTTGCCAGTTGGCAGCGCGCGCGAAACCGCCTTGGCGGGCCGCAATGATCTTGAGGCACCCGCCATCGCCCTGTGCCCGCCCATTGCCGGAGTGCTGGCGGCACTGCGGAAGACTCAGCCATTGCTGGCGCGGATGTCAGGCTCGGGCGCAACCTGCTTTGGACTTTACGAGCGTCATGACGTCAGGGACAAAGCGTTGGAAACTATACGTTCGATCCACCCTGAATGGTGGACGATGACAGGCTCTCTCCGGTGACTCAAAACACTTGTCGCACAAGCCTCTCCTCTTCAACGGAGGAGTTGGGGGCGTGACCGACGCGCCCTATCGCATCCTCGGCACCCCGCGATTCGGCGGCATCCTGATCGTCGCCGACCATGCCTCGAACCGCGTCCCCGAAGATATCGACCTCGGCATCGATCCCGCCCTGCTCCACCTTCACATCGCCCACGACATCGGCGTCATGGGCGTGGCCGAGCGCATGACCCAGCGCCCCGGCGTGGCCGCTTTTCTCGGCAATGTCAGCCGCCTGGTCTGCGACTGCAACCGCGAGGAATCTGCCCCCGCGATCATCCCCATCGCCAGCGACGGCCACGCCATCCCCGGCAACGGCCTGAGCCACGAAGCGCACCTCTCCCGGCTCGAGCGCTTCTATCACCCCTACCACGCCGCACTCGCCGCCTTGCTGGACGACAAGCCCCCCGCGCTGATCCTGTCGCTGCACAGCTTCACGCCCGCGCTCGCCAGCCACCCGGACAAACAGCGCCCCTGGCACGTGGGTGTCTTGTATAACGAAGACGACCGCGCCGCCCGGCTCGCCTTGCCCCTACTGGAGGCAGAGGGATTGTTGGTCGGCGACCAGCAGCCCTATTCGGGCAAACTCCTCAACGCGACGATGAACCGCCACGCCGAGGCCGAGGGGCGGCCCTATCTCGGGGTGGAGATCCGGCAGGACGGGATTGCTGACTCGGCGGGGCAGGCGGTCTGGGCGGAGCGGTTGGGGCGGATTTGTAATGTGGTTGCCATTGCCTGAATGGTAACGAGGTGCTATTTATGCACCACATCGCAGAGGAGTGCCCAATATGAATGCTCCGTTCAAGCCGAACAAACAAATGCTAGTTTCAGTTTCGCCGACCGGAAAGATGCACCTTCCAGCCGAACTGCGCAAAAAGCTGTCGCTTGAAAAGGGTGGCAAGCTGTTCGTTTATGAAGACGAAAATGGCATCACGCTGGTGACAATCAAAGCCCATCTGGATTCCTTGGCGGCGTTCGTTGCGCCCTATGTCAAGGGCGACAGTGTCGATCAGTTTCTGGCAGATCGCAAAGCCGAGGATGCTCGAGAGTGGGATGAGGATCATTGAGAGCGGTTGTCGATACGTCGGTTGTCATCGCCCGGTTGTTTCGTGAACCGGGCGGTGAATGGCTGGAAATAGCGGCTGACGCTGACAGTGTGATGTCGGAATTCAATCTTGCAGAAGTGGTGCGAAGGCAAATGCGCGATGGCGTTTTGCCCCAAGATGCTTTGCGGATAGCAAGCACCGTCGGCCTTGATTTCGTTCCGTTCAATCAAGTGATAATTGCTGAAATGGCGAAGATTTTCCCTTTTGAAAAGCGCTCCAACCTCTCGCTCGCCGATTGCGCTTGTCTGGCGACAGCCAGACACCTGGGCCTGCCCGCACTGACGGCGGACAAGGCCTGGGCGGAGATTGCGGGCGATGTGGGGGTTGAGGTTTTGGTGGTGCGGTGAGACCGCTTAGCCTGAGCCTCTCGAAGGCCGTGCGCCCACGCCTGTCGAAGCACCTTGACCCGCCCCCCCAACCTCGCGAAAGCGCGGGTTAGCCAAAGGAGTCACCCCATGCCGCACACATTCGACAAGTCGCGCCTGCCCAGCCGCTATGTCTCGGTCGGCCCGGAGCGTGCGCCGCAGCGTAGCTATTATTACGCGATGGGGATGACCGAGGAGGAGATCGCCCGGCCGTTCGTCGGAGTGGTTTCCGCCGGCAACGACAGCGCGCCGTGCAATACCACGCTCGACTTCCAGGCGAATATCTGCCGCGACGGGGTTATCGATGGCGGGGGCACGCCGCGGCGGTTCAACACCATCACCGTCACCGACGGCATTGCTATGGGCCATCAGGGGATGAAAAGCTCGCTGGTCAGCCGCGAGGTGATTGCCGATTCGGTCGAACTTTCGATGCGAGGCCATTGTTATGATGCGCTTGTCGCCTTTGCCGGTTGCGACAAGAGCCTGCCCGGCATGATGATGGCGATGCTGCGGCTCAATGTGCCCGCGATCTTCGTCTATGGCGGCTCGATCCTGCCGGGCCGCTTTGAAGGCCGCGATCTGACGGTGCAGGATGTGTTCGAGGTGGTCGGCCGCTATTCCGCCGGTGCCTGCCCGCTGAGCGAGCTGACCGCGATCGAAAAGGCCGCCTGTCCGGGCCACGGCGCCTGCGGCGGTCAGTTCACCGCCAACACCATGGCCTGCGTTGGCGAGGCTATCGGGCTTTCCTTGCCGAACAGCAATATGGTCCCGGCACCTTACAAATCGCGCGAGGAAATTGCGGTATCCGCTGGCCGCCAGGTGATGGATCTGCTGGCAAAGAATATCCGCCCCCGCGACATCTGCACCCGTGCCGCCTTCGAAAACGCCGCTCGCGTCGTCGCGGCGACTGGCGGTTCGACCAACGCCGCGCTGCATCTGCCCGCCATGGCCAGCGAATGCGGTATCGAATTCGACCTGTTCGACGTCGCCGAAATCTTCAAATCGACGCCCTACATCGCCGACCTCAAGCCGGGCGGGCAATATGTCGCCAAGGACATGCACGATGCCGGCGGCGTCTATATGGTGATGAAGACGCTGCTCGATGGCGGCTTCCTCGATCCCCGCCCGATGACCGTGACCGGCAAGACGCTGGGCGAGAATATCGAGGAAGTGACCTGGAACCCGGACCAGAAGGTGATCTATGACGTGAAGACGCCAATCACGCCCACCGGCGGCGTTGTCGGGCTTCGCGGAAGCCTCGCGCCCGATGGCGCAATCGTCAAGGTGGCCGGGATGCACCGCTTGCAGTTCAGCGGCCCGGCGCAAGTGTTCGAATGCGAGGAAGACGCTTACGCCGCGGTCGAAGCCCGCAAGATCATCGAGGGCAGCGTCATCGTCATTCGCAATGAAGGCCCCAAGGGCGGCCCCGGCATGCGCGAAATGCTGGCGACCACCGCTGCGCTCTACGGCCAGGGCATGGGCGAGAAGGTCGCGCTGATCACCGACGGGCGATTTTCCGGCGCAACACGCGGCTTCTGCATCGGCCATGTCGGCCCGGAAGCGGCGGAAGGCGGGCCGATTGCGCTGCTGAAAGACGGTGACATCATCGCCATCGACGCGGAGGCCGGGACAATCGAGCTCGAAGTGCCGGAAGCCGAACTGGCCGAGCGCCGCAAGACCTGGCAGCCGCGCGGGCATGACTATAACTCGGGGGCGCTGTGGCGCTATGCCCGCAATGTCGGCCCTGCCTGGCAGGGCGCGGTGACCCACCCCGGGGCAAAGGCGGAAACCCATGTCTTTGCGGATATCTAGCGTGCTGCTGGTGGCAGGGCTCGCCGCCTGTTCGGCGCAGTCCGATTCCGTGGCTGCCTCCAACGAAACCATGTCCTGCGCGCTCGATGGAGCGGCGGATTTTTCTCCGGTATGCACGGTCGAGCGCAAGGTTGTGCCGGGCGGTACAAACCTTGTCGTACGCCAACCCGAGGGCGGATTCCGGCGCTTTGAAGTGGAAGGAGATCTGGTGCGGACAGCCGATGGGGCCGAGCCAACGAAGGTAACCGTTCACCCGGATGCGACTGAAGTTGCTATCGGCGATGACCGCTACCGCCTCCCGCCCCCAGCGCCGCCGGTCGATGCCGCGCGCCGCTGACCAGATCCTCACCGTCGCGCAAATGCGCGGGGCAGAGGAGGCGCTGATCGCCTCGGGCACCAGCGTCGATGCACTGATGCAGACGGCTGGGCGCGGCGCGGCGGATTATGTCTGGCGTATCGCCGCGCACCGCCGGGTGACGGTGCTGTGCGGACCCGGCAACAACGGCGGCGACGGCTATGTGATCGCCGAGGCGATCCGCGAGCGCGGTGGCCGGGTTGCGGTGATCGCCGCAGTCGAGCCGAACACCGCCGCCGCGCGAACCGCTTGCGCGCTATATCAGGGAGAGGTTCTGGGGCCCGATGCCGATCCGCAAGGTCCGGATATCCACGGCGAAGTGCTGGTCGATTGCCTGTTCGGCAGCGGGCTGACCCGTCCGCTGTCGCAGGACCATGCCGCGCTGCTGTGCCGCCTTGCCAGCAGCCACCGCCACGCGATTGCCATCGACCTGCCGAGCGGGGTGCAGTCGGACAATGGCATGCTGCTGAACCAAGGCCTGCCGCAATTCGAGCTGACGATTGCACTGGGTGCCTGGAAGTTCGCACATGTCCTGATGCCTGCCAGCGCCGCGATGGGGGCTTTGCGGCTGGTCAGGATCGGGATCGAGCCGGTGGCGGGCGCAGCCGCGATGCTCGCCCCGCCGCAACTGGCCATGCCCGCAGCCGATGCGCATAAATACCGGCGCGGACTGCTCGGCGTGGTCGGCGGGGACATGCCGGGGGCGGCGTTGCTGGCGTGCCGGGCGGCGCAGGGAGCCGGGGCGGGGTATGTGAAAATGCTCGCTCTGGGCGGCGCTGGCGCAGGATTTGCACAAACTGTCCCTTCCGACCTGGTCGTCGATACCGTCCCGCTCGCCGAAGCCCTGGAAGACAAACGCTTCGGCGCGCTGCTGATCGGCCCCGGGCTTGGCCGTCATGCCGAGAGTAGCGAGCGGCTGGTGATTACGCTGGCCAGTCAAATTCCTGCGGTGCTCGATGCCGATGCGCTCATGCTCCTAGGGAGCCGCTTCCTCGCCGAACGCATCGGCCCGCTGATCGCCACCCCGCATGACGGCGAACTGGTTGCCCTCGAACGCGCCTTCGGCTGCGACGGCGCGGGCTCCAAGCCGGAGCGGGCGGCGGCGCTGGCCAAGGCGAGCGGCATGGTCGTGGTCGCCAAGGGCCCGGATACCGTTATTGCAGCGCCGGACGGCCGGATCGTCTGCGCGCCCCGCGCCTCCAGCTGGCTGTCGGTGGCTGGGACCGGCGACGTTCTGGCCGGCGCCATCGCCAGCCGGCTTTCCTGTGGGAGCGACGCTTTCGAAGCCGCCTGCGAGGGGGTCTGGCTGCACGGCGAGGCTGCGCGATTAAGCCCGCCAGTGTTCACAGCATCCGAACTGGCAAAGGCCATGTCGTGCGCATTTTCGAGCACACTGTGAAACTTCCCTATTCCGCTCACCCTGAGCAAGTCGAAGGGCTGTTTTTCGTCTTGAGGCCCGGTGCGCGGCCCGAAGGAAAGTGCAGCCCTTCGACAGGCTCAGGGAAGCGGGTGAATAGAAGAGACCAGTGTTGAGCCTGCCCGAGGCAATTGTACGCATCGCCGCGAAGGGTGACGGGGTAACCGCCAGCGGCCGCTTCGCCTCCGGCGCGGCCCCGGGCGATGTCCTCCTGCCCGACGGCACACTGGAGCACGGCCCGCACCACGCTGCGGCGCCCTGCCGCCATTTCGCCCTTCGACCGGCTCAGGGCTGCGGCGGCTGCCAGCTTCAGCACCTTGACGACGATTCGCTGGCCGATTTTGTCGCCGACCGGGTGGCCAATGCGGCAGCTGGGCAGGGGCTGATTCCCGAGCTTATCGCGCCGCCGCATCTCTCGCCGCCCCGCAGCCGGCGGCGCGCGGCGCTGCACGCGGCCAATATCGGCGGCAGGATCGCACTAGGATACCGCGAGGGCGGCTCGCACCGCATCGTCGATCTCGCCGAATGCCCGGTGCTGCTGCCCGAACTCGCCGCGATCCTTGCACCCCTGCGCAAGCTGCTGGCGCGGCAGGGCGGGCGCATCGCTGCGGATATCGAAATGGCAATGACCGACCAGGGAGTCGATCTGGCGATCAAAGGCCTCGCCGTCGAGGGGCTGGCGGCGACCGAGGCGATGCTCGGCTTCGCGCAGGGCAACGGCCTGGCCCGGCTGACGCTCGACCAGGGCTATGGCTCTGAAGCGCTGTGGGAGCCTGAGCCGGTGACGGTGACGCTGGCTGGCGTAGCCGTGTCCTATCCCCCCGGCGCCTTCCTGCAGGCCACGGCGGACGGCGAGGGCGCGCTGGTTGCAGCAGCGCGGGAATGGCTGGCCGGGGCGAAGACGGTTGCCGATCTGTTCGCGGGGCTCGGCACCCTCGCCTTCTCGCTCGCGGGCCCGGCCAAGGTGCTGGCGGCGGAGGCGGCGCGCGATGCCCATCTCGCCTGCAAACAGACCGCCGGCACCGCGCAGCTGCCGGTCCATGCGATGCACCGCGATCTGTTCCGCAATCCGATGATGTGCGACGAACTCAATCGCTTCGATGCCGTAATCCTCGATCCGCCCCGCGCTGGCGCGCGCGAGCAGGTGGCGCAACTTGCGGCCAGCACGGTAGCGCGCATCGTCTATGTCAGCTGCAACCCGTCAAGCTGGGCGCGCGATGCCGCGACGCTGGTAGCGGGCGGCTACCGGCTGCGAGAGGTGCGGCCGGTGGGCCAGTTCCGCTGGTCGACCCATGTCGAGCTGGCGAGCCTGTTCGAGCGCTGAATTCCGCCCTGCTCCGGGCAGCAGGGCACTGTTGTTGTGCTGTCACGTACACGACCTATATGCGATGCTTCCCTGCGGCAAAGGAGAGGCGCGTTGAGCAAGGTTCTGGTGATCGGTGCGGGCGG
>JANLQW010000215.1:0-8719 GCA_031368085.1 Novosphingobium sp.
CGGCGCGAAGGGCCGCGCCTTCACTTTCGTAACGCCGGAAGATGCCGAAGCGATCGACAATGTCGAGAAGCTGACCGGCGGCAAGATTCCGGTTTATGAGCTTGGTGAGGCGCCAAACGACGAGCGTCCGGCGCGGGAAGAACGGCCCGCCCGCGCGGAACGCAAACCGCGGGAAGCGAGGCCTTCAGAGCCGCGCGAACCGCGTGAGGCTCGTCCCCCCCGTGAAACGCGAGAACCGCGCGAGGCTCGGGATACGCGCGAGTCACGGGAAAGCCGCGCGCCGCGTGAAGCTCGCCCGCCGCGCGAATACAAGCCCCGCGAGGCAGAGGCCCGCGCCGAACCGAAGCGCGCTCCTCGTCGCCAGCCTGAACCGGAGGTGGAGGACGAAGGCGAATGGAATGGGCCGGTGCCGGGTTTCCTGGGCGTTTCGGCTCTGTAGAGCGGAGTCCGTTAAAACTGATTCAAACAGTATCCGCCTTCCCTGAGCTTGTCGAAGGGCCGTCCTTCTTCTTGAGGCCGGGTGTGGGGCACGAAGGAAAGGACAGCCCTTCGACAAGCTCAGGGAAGCGGGTTTGAGGGTGACTCATGTTCTAAGTCCATGGGTCTCCTAAAGCGTTGTCATTCCCCCAACCGCACGAAACTGTCGATCACCCGCTTCCTGCCGGCAGTCTCGAAATCGATTTCGAGCTTGTTGCCTTCCTGCGCGGCGACAACCCCGTAGCCGAACTTGTCATGGAACACCCGCGCGCCCACGCCGATATCTCCCCTCGGCTTTGCTGCGAAGCTAGCGGCGCTGCGGGTGGATTCAGCGAGGCGGCGGGGGGCGGGGTCGAAGTTCGTTGCTGCCGCCCGCTGCCACCCAGGTCCGCGCGCCTGGGCACGGTCGGGCCGGTCGCGGGCGACGTCGGCGAAAGGATCGGCGCGCTCCGACCAGTTTGCCCGCCACAACGAGGCACCGCCCGTAAGCGTGGTTTCCTGATCGACATGCGCCGCTGGCAGCTCGGCGATGAAACGGGTGGGAATCGAGCTGGTCCACTGGCCATAGATGCGCCGGTTCGCAGCGTGCAGGATGGTGCAGCGCCGCTTCGCCCGGGTGATCGCGACATAGGCCAGGCGGCGCTCTTCCTCGAGACTGGCAAGCCCGCCCTCATCCATCGCCCGCTGCGACGGGAACACGCCTTCCTCCCAGCCGACCAGAAAAACATGGTCGAATTCCAGCCCCTTGGCGGCGTGGATCGTCATGATCGTGACTTTTTCGTCGCTGCTGGCGGCGTCATTGTCCATCACCAGGCTGACGTGTTCGAGGAAGTCGCCGAGGGTTTCGTAGTCTTCCATGGCGCGGGCGAGCTCGGTGAGATTTTCCAGCCGGCCCCCGCTTTCGGCGCTGCGTTCGGCCTGCAGCGCGGCGGTGTAGCCCGATTCGTCGAGCAGGATGCGGGCGAGTTCGGCCGGGGAGGCGGTTTTTGCCAAATCGCGCCAGCGGGCGAAATCACGCATCAGCGCCAGCAGGGTGTTGCGCGCGCGCGCCGGCAGCTCGTCGGTATCGACGATATCCAGCGCGGCGGCGGCGAGCGGAATTCCCCGCGCCCGGGCATGGCGGTGCATCTTTTCCAGCGTCTTGTCGCCCAGCCCGCGCTTGGGGGCATTGTAAATGCGCTCGAAGGCGAGGTCGTCGGACGGCTGGGCGACGACCCGCAGATAGGCTAGCGCGTCGCGGATTTCAGCGCGCTCATAAAACCGGAAGCCGCCGATGATCCGGTATTTGAGGCCGATGGCAATGAAGCGGTCTTCGAATTCGCGGGTCTGGAACTGGGCGCGCACCAGGATCGCCATCGTATCGAGCGAGGCACCCTCGCACTCCAGGCGCTCGATCTCATCGCCGACCCGGCGCGCTTCTTCCGGCCCGTCCCACACGCCGATCACCCGCAGTTTGTCGCCGCCGCCGCGTGTCGTCCACAACGCCTTGCCCAAGCGCTCGCTGTTGGCGCCAATCAGGCCAGAGGCGGCAGCGAGAATATCGGGGGTCGAGCGGTAATTCTGCTCGAGGCGGATCACCTTGGTGCCGGGGAAATCCTTCTCGAAGCGCAGGATATTGGCGACTTCCGCCCCGCGCCAGGAATAGATCGACTGGTCGTCGTCGCCCACCACGCATATATTCTTGCGGGTCTGCGCCAGCAGACGCAGCCAAAGATACTGGACCTGGTTGGTGTCCTGATATTCATCGACCAGAATGTATTTGAAGCGGTTCTGGTACTGCTCGAGCACCTCGCGGTGGCTGCGGAAGATGGATAGAACATGCAGCAGCAGATCGCCGAAATCGCAGGCGTTGAGCGCCTTCAGGCGGTCCTGATAGAGCCGGTAGAACTGCTGGCCGCGGCCGTTGGCATAGGCCTCGTTTTCCACCGCATCGAGATCGCCGGGGCCAAGGCCGCGGTTCTTCCAGCGGTCGATCAGGCCCGCGAGCTGGCGGGCGGGCCAGCGCTTTTCGTCGAGATCGTTAGCCTGGATAAGCTGTTTAAGCAGGCGCAGCTGGTCGTCGGTATCGATGATGGTGAAATTGGACTGCAAGCCGACCAGCTCGGCATGGCGGCGCAGCAACTTGGCGCCGACCGAATGGAAGGTGCCAAGCCAGGGCATCCCCTCCACCGCTGCGCCGATCAGCAGGCCGACGCGCTCACGCATTTCCCGCGCCGCCTTGTTGGTGAAGGTAACACACAGGATTTCGCTCGGCCAGGCGCAGCGGGAACGGACCAGATGGGCGAGCCGCGCGGTCAGCGCCGCAGTCTTGCCGGTGCCGGCCCCCGCCAGCATCAGCACCGGGCCTTCAGTGGTGAGCACAGCTTCGCGCTGCGGCGCGTTGAGGCCGGCGAGCAGCGGATCCGAGGCAAAGGATTCGGCGTCATTCATTGGCGAACAGCTAGGGAACGGCCAGTCGCGGCGCAAGCGCGCTTGAGTATCCTGCGGAACAATCGCTCCGCACGCGGGTTATCATGCGGCACCTACCAGTCGAAATATGGAGAACCATAATGCGCAGCACGCTTCTTGCCGGCGCGGGATTCATGGCCATTCTCGCCGCTCCCGCCGTTCTTACAGCTCAAGTGCCGCCCGCCGGGACGGTTATGACCGACGAAGGCCGGATCTACGCCCTGACCCCTGAGCAGCAAGCGATGTTCGATGCGTGGACCGCAGATCAGCGCTCTGCCTATGCTGCCTGGCCCTATGATTACCGGGTCTACTACTGGACACTGCCGACCAATCAGGCGACCGGTTGGCTGGCGCTCACTGACGAGCAACGCCGGCAGGTCTATGCGATGACGCCGGAGCAGCGCGTGACGGCTTGGGCCTCGATCGAGGCGCAGATGGCCGGTTCGCCGCCGCCGACTGTGGTTCAGGCCAATCCCCCCGGTCCTGGCACCGCGACGGAGACACCGCCCAATCCGTCCACCGCCGCGTCAGAGGTTCCGCCCGCGATGCCAGCTGACCCGAGCTATCAGGCCGGCCCCTACAAGGGCGCACTCACTCCGCCGCCGGCCGAAGCGATGAACAAGGCCTATCCGGTCTGCACAGCCCAGTTGAAGGATAATTGCCAGAATCCGGGCGAGGGCGGTGCGGCGCGTCGGCATAGATCGAAAAGGTAAGCCGTGCCGGAAAATGGTTCGGGCGGGTGCCGGAACCGGCGGCCCGCTCGACTTCTGCGCCGCGATAGTCCTATGCGGGTAGGGCTTTGGTCCGGAACAGCGTAAGCCGCGCCTTGCCCACCCGCCGTTCCGATTCCCGCTCCAGCGATTTGAGCACCGGTGCCTCATCGGCTGCGGTCTCCAGGCTGACCCAGGTGCCGGCCCCGAGCCACCCAAGCCGCACCAGCCGCTCGAGCGCCACGCCCCCGGCGCCGCTGCTATCAGGCGGATCGAGCAGGATAAGGTCGAGCGGCTGCTTCGCCGGACCCAGCGTCATCACCGAGCCGGCGCGGACATCGCATTGTGGCTGGGCGCGCAGATTGGCGATATTGGCCCGAAGTGCCCGAATCGCCGCTGCGTCCTGTTCGGCGAACAGGCAGCTTGCCGCGCCGCGCGATAGCGCCTCCAGCCCGAGCGCGCCGGAGCCGGCGAACAGGTCGGCGACCGCCAGCCCTTCGAAGCTGCCGAGGCGGCTGGTAAGCATCGAGAACAGGGTTTCGCGGGTGCGGTCGGCGGTCGGCCGGGTGGTCTCGCCTGGCGGCACCGCGATCTTGCGCCCGCGCCACTGACCCGCGACGATGCGGAGCACCTCAGCCTCTCCCCTTGCCGAGCGGCGGCCGGTTGGGTGTCTTGCGCCAGTACCGGCGCTTCGTCTGGATGCCGTCACCCCCGGCAGACTGCGGCAATATCTCGCCCGGTTCCGGCGAAGATTTGAGCGTCTTCCTGAACCGTTCAACTGCCACTTGCGCAATCTCCACCGCCGCCCCGCGCGGCAGGTCGCCGAGCGGGAACGGGCCGTAGGAGGTGCGGATCAAGCGACTGACCTTGAGGTCGAGGTGTTCCAGAACCCGGCGTACTTCGCGGTTTTTGCCTTCGGTCAGGGTCAGCTCGATCCACTGGTTGCGCCCGGTCTTGCGCTCCATGTTGGCGTCGATCTTGCCGTAATGCATGTCGTCGATGGTTACGCCCTCGATCAGTTCCTCAAGCCGCGCCTGGCTGATCACGCCATAGGTGCGCGCGCGGTAGGTGCGCGGGATGCCGGACGAAGGCAGCTCCATCGCCCGCTTCAATTCGCCGTCGTTTGTCATCAGCAGCAGCCCCTCGGTGCTGAGATCGAGCCGTCCGACCGGCATCAACCGCGGCGTGCCCTTGGGCAGCGCGTTGATCAGCGCCGTATAGATCGTCGGACGCCCGGCGGGATCGCGCTCGGCGGTGATCAGCCCGGGCGGCTTGTGGAATGCGAACAGCCGCGCCGCCTCGGCCGACTTCACCGGTACGTCATCGACCGTGACGCCCCTGAGATTGTCCAGCACCGTCGCCGGCGTAGTCACCACCTCGCCGCCGATCTTGATTCGCCCCTCGGCAATCATTCGCTCGACTTCGCGGCGGCTGGCGATGCCGGCGCGGGCGAGCAGCTTGGCGATGCGTTCGCCGCTGCGGGGGGCAGTTCGAGGTTCGGAGGCAATGGTCATCCGCCGCCCCTTAGCCCTGTGGACAAGAAGCGTCAAAAGGCTGCCCCTCCGGCAAATCCCCGCTAGCCTTTCGGGTCAAGGCAAAAGCGGAAGGGATCGCCCATGACCGAGACGACAGCCGACGCACCGCGCAGCCTCATGGGATCGCTCAGACCCTATTTCGAAAAGGAGCCGCTCGCGGCGTTCTTCCTCGGCGTGTCCTCGGGCTTTCCCTATGCAATGATCGGCGCGACGCTGACCACGCGGCTGGCGCAGGACGGGATCAGCAAGAAAACCGTCACGGCCTTCACGCTGGCCTTCCTGGTATACAATCTCAAGTTCCTGTGGGCGTGGATCGTTGACGGTGTCCGGTTGCCGGGGATCGGCGGGCTTGGCCAACGCGTTTCATGGATGCTCGTCTCGGGCGCGCTGGTGATCGCAGCCGTGGTCAATCTGGCGCTGGTCGATCCGGCTGCTGATATTGCCTGGACGGCGACGTGCGCGATTCTGGTCGGCGCGGCGGGGGCTACCTTCGATATCGTTATCGATGCTTACCGGATCGAAACGCTCAAGCCCTATCAGCTGGGCACCGGCTCGGGGATGAGTCAGTATGGTTGGCGGATCGGCTCGGCGGGGGCAGGCGCGCTCGCCCTAGTGGTCTCGGCGCGGATGGGCTGGAGCGCAGCCTACATGGCCTGCGCCGTTTTTGCCCTGCCTGCAATGCTGACCGCGTTGTTCCTGGGTGAGCCGCCACGCCACCGAGAACCGGTTACGAAGCGCGGGATCGGCGAAGTCTGGTCGTCGATCACCGGGCCTTTCGCTGAATTCTTCCAGCGCCACGGCGCGCTACTGGTGCTGCTGTTCATTCTGGTTCACAAAATCGGCGACACTCTGGCCAACCTCACCTTTCGTCTGCTGTTCGACGATCTGGGGTTCAGCAATGACGAAGTCGCTTTGTGGGACGTCGGGGTAGGCTTCTGGGCCTATCTGATTGGCGTGTTTATCGGCGGCGTTGCTTATACCAAACTTGGCCTCAAACGTTCGGTGCTGCTCGCGCTGGTCTTGATGGCGGTTTCCAACCTCAGTTTCGCGGCGCTCGCGGCGGCAGGGCATTCCAACCTCGGCATGGCCGCAGCGATCGGCTTTGAAAACATCGCCTCGGGTTACGGCGGGGTAGTCGTGGTCGCCTATTTCTCGGCGCTGTGCGATCTGCGCTTCACCGCTTCGCAATATGCGCTGATCTCTGCGGGCGCGAGCATAGTCGGGCGGTTTGTAACTGGTACGACAGCAGGCGGGCTAATCGAGGGCATTGGCTATGTGAACTTCTATCTGCTCACCACGCTGCTCGCAGTGCCGGGGATCGTGCTGTTCTGGTGGATGAGCCGCACCGGGCTGGTCGACGCGGCAATGGGCACGGCAGGCGGCGGCAGCGACGGCGAGGCTGAGACTCCGCACTGATCAGTCGGGGATCTCCCCGTTGAGCCTCAGCACCTCGCCCGCCAGATAGAGCGAACCCGCGATCAGCACATCACCTTCGGGTGAAAGCGATCGCAGCGCTGCTTCGATTGATTCCGCGCCCGTGGCCGTTCGAGCAAAGGCTGCAGGCGGATGGCTGTCGTGGCCAGGCACCGGAGCGGTGGTGATGCTGGCAAGCCTATCCAGCAACGGAGCAAGCATCGCGGCGGGGTCTTTGTTTGCCAGCATGCCGATGATCAGGTGGATTGGCTCCGACTTCGCGAAATACCGTGCAATGGCCGCTCCGGCATCGGGGTTGTGTCCGCCATCGAGCCACACCCGCCGCCCGGGTGCTAATGCGGTCAGCGGGCCGGCCCCCAGCAACTGCAACCGTGCCGGCCAGCGCGCAGCGCGAATACCGGCCGCCATCGCCTCGGGGGAAACATCTACCCGGTCCTGATGCCGCAACATGGCGACGGCGAGCGCGGCATTGTCGGCCTGATGCACCCCGGCCAGCGATGGCAGCGGCAAATCAAGCGGGCCGTAGCAATCGTGATATTCGATCCCCTCCGATCCGACGTGCGCACCCCAGGCATGGCCGCGCATGAACAGTTCGGCACCGCGCTGCGCAGCAGTCCGGGCGACGGCGCGAGCGGCACCGCGCGGATAGCTCTGCGTTACCAAGGGCGAACCAGCGTGCGCGATGCTGGCCTTTTCGAAGGCAATGCGCGCCAAGGGCTCCTGCGGCACACCGTCCTCGGGGCGCAGCAGGAAGGCCTCGTGATCGATCCCGAGGCTGGCAATGCCGCAGGCGGCGGGGCGCTCAAGCACATTGGTCGCATCGAACCGCCCGCCAAGGCCGACTTCGATGACGCAGGCATCCGCCGGATGCCGGGCGAAGGCGAGGAAGCTGGCGGCGGCGGTAACCTCGAAGAAGCTGGGGTGGAGATCCTCGCCGGCGTCGAGGACTTCGCCAAGCAGGCTGGCGAGTAGTTCGTCCGCGATCAGTTTCCCGGCGATGCGGATGCGTTCGTTGTAGCGCACCAGATGCGGCTTGGTGGCGGCGTGGACGGTAAGGCCCTGCGCCTCCAGCAGCGCCCGCAGGAAGGCGCAGGTCGAGCCTTTTCCGTTCGTTCCGGCGACGTGAAAAGCGGGCGGGATGTGCTTCTGCGGCTCGCCCAGGCGGTTCAGCAGGGTGCGGATCGTGTCCAACGCGAAACGCCCTTGCGGCAGCGCCAGCGCGCCGAGCCGATTGAGCTGGGCCTGGACGGCGGGGTGATCCGAAATGGCGAAGTCTCTCACCTAATCCTCCCCGGCACGGGGAGGTGGCGCGAAGCGACGGAGGGGTCCCGCCAATCGTCACGCGCGGCGCTAAAGGAAAGGTGGGACCCCTCCGTCAGGTCTTCGACCAGCCACCTCCCCCTTCCGGGGTGGGTTTGCGTCACGCATCTGCCTTTCTCGCTGAATGCACCGCGTCCGCCAACGCCCGCGTTGCCTCGCGCACCGGGCCGGCGGCATCAACGCCGTGTTTCGCAACCAGCTCGACCAGCGCCGAGCCGACAACCACCGCGTCCGCCACCCTGGCAATCGCTGCCGCCTGCTCCGGTGTGCGCACGCCAAAGCCCACTGCGACCGGCAAATCCGTCGCCGCTTTCAGCCGCGCCACCGCATCCTCGATCGAACCCAGTGCCGCCTGCTGCTTGCCGGTAATCCCCGCCACCGAGACGTAATAAAGGAAACCTGAAGTGTTCTTGAGGATCGCCGGAAGCCGCGCTTCGTCGGAGGTCGGCGTCGCGAGCCGGATCGGCGAGATGCCCGCCGCGCGCAGCGATGGCCCGAGCTCCTGGTCCTCTTCAGGCGGAATATCGACGCAGATCACGCCATCGACCCCGGCGTTCCTGCATTCACCGGCGAACCACTCCGGGCCGCGCGTGCACATCGGATTGGCATAGCCCATGAGCACCAGCGGCGTGCCGGGATGCCGGGCGCGAAAATCTTTGGCGATGCGGAAAATATCTGCCGTCCGCGTTCCCGCGCCGAGCGAGCGCAAATTCGCCGCCTGGATCGCCGGGCCGTCGGCCATCGGATCGGTGAACGGCATCCCCAGCTCGATCACATCCGCGCCGCCTTCGACGA
>JANLQW010000222.1:0-7884 GCA_031368085.1 Novosphingobium sp.
GCGCCGCGTTCGAGGAAGCGGTCCGGCGCGGCGCGCAGCCGGTCGATGGCCGGGTCGGGCCGATGGAGCTACGGATTCCGGCGATCGCGGGAATCGGCGGGGCCAACCTTTATCTGGTCGACCGTTACGGTGCTGCGGAAATCTATGACGTCGATTTCCGCCCGGTGGCGGGGGTAGTTCGCGATAGCTGCTCGGCCGGGCTTACCGCGCTCGATCACCTGACGCATAACGTCAATCGCGGGCGAATGGCCTATTGGGCGGACTTCTACGAGCGCATTTTCGGATTCCGCGAGATCCGCTATTTCGACATCGAGGGCCAGGCGACCGGGCTGTTCTCCAAAGCGATGGTCGCCCCGGACGGAAAAATCCGCATCCCGCTCAACGAAAGCCAGGACGAGTACAGCCAGATCGAGGAATTCCTGCACGCCTACAAGGGCGAGGGCATCCAGCATCTCGCCTTTGCCACGGACGACATCTTTGCCACGGTCGACCGGCTGCGTGCCAATGGCATCGCCTTCCAGCAGACGCCGGACAGCTATTACGAGGCGCTGGGCACCCGGCTGCCAGGGCACGGCCATAACGTCGAGGCGATGCGCGCGCGCGGGATATTGATTGATGGCGCGCCGGAAACCGGGGGCGGCCTGTTGCTGCAGATCTTCACCCGAAAGATGGTCGGCCCGATCTTCTTCGAGATCATCCAGCGCAAGGGCAACGAGGGCTTCGGCGAGGGCAATTTCAAGGCGCTGTTCGAGAGCCTTGAGCGCGACCAGATCCGGCGCGGGGTCATTCCGGCGGGAACGGGCAAATGAATGCGCCCTTTGCCGTCACCCGCATCCACCACGTCGCCTACCGTTGCCGCGATGCGGCGGAGACCGTAGAGTTTTACCGGCGCGTGCTGGGCCTGGAATTCACCACCGCTTTTGCCGAGGACGAGGTGCCCTCCACCGGCGAGCACGACCCCTATATGCATGTGTTTCTCGACGCCGGCGGCGGCAATGTCCTCGCCTTTTTCGAGCTTCCCGAACGGCCCGATATGGACCGCGACCGCAATACGCCCGAGTGGGTTCAGCATATCGCCCTGGAGGTGGCCGACATGGCGGCGCTGCTGGCCGCCCGGGCGCATATCGAGGGCCAAGGCATCGCGGTGACCGGGCCGGTGTTTCACGGCGTCTTCCAGTCGATCTATTTGTTCGATCCCAATGGCCACCGCATCGAGCTTGCCTGCAACATCGGCACGCCCGAGCAATATGCCGAACTGCGCCGTATCGCGCCGCTGATGCTGGAGGAATGGAGCCGCACGAAAAAAGCGCCGCGCCATGCTGAATGGCTGCACGCCAAGCCCGCGCCATGAGCGCCCACGCCATCGATGAAACGCACGATCCGGCGCGCACCAGCTGGGTGGAAAGCGCGAACGGGCATCCCGACTTCCCAGTTCAGAACCTGCCGTTCGGGATGTTTGCCCCCGCCGGCGATCCGCCGCGCCCGGGCGTCGCAATCGGGGACATGATCCTCGATCTGCAACTGGAATGCGACCTGGTTGCGATCCTGGCGGTTTCGCCGGCGCAGCGCTCCGCATTCCGCCGCCAGCTCTCGGATCGCCTGTCCGATCCGGCCCATCGCGACGGCCTGTCGCCGCGCTTATACTTGGCGGCCGACTGCACGCTGCATCTGCCTTTCGCCATCGGCGATTACACCGATTTTTACGCGGGCATTCATCATGCCCGAAACGTCGGGGCGCTGTTCCGCCCGGAAAATCCGCTGCTGCCCAACTACAAATACGTCCCCATCGGCTATCACGGGCGCGCCTCGTCGGTGCGGCCGTCGGGCATTCCGGTAACCCGCCCCGCTGGTCAGCACCGGATGGCGGGCGCCGAAGCCCCGGAGTTCGGACCGGCGATGCAGCTTGATTACGAGTTGGAGCTGGGCATCTGGATCGGGGCGGGGAACGCGCTTGGATCGCCGATCCCGATCGGCGCGGCGGCGGACCATATCGCCGGCTTCTGCCTGCTCAACGACTGGTCCGCGCGCGATATCCAGGCCTGGGAATACCAGCCGCTCGGGCCGTTCCTGGCCAAGAGCTTCCACACCACCGTTTCCCCCTGGGTGGTGACGCCCGAGGCGCTCGCCCCGTTCCGCATTCCTCAACCGCCGCGCGCCGTGGGCGACCCGCCGCCGCTGGGCTATCTTGCCGATGCGCGCGACCAGCGCGAGGGCGCCTTTGCCATCGACTTCGCTGCGGCGATCCAGAGCGAGGCCATGGCGCGAGAGGGCCATGAGCCGCTGGCGATTGCGCACAGCTGCGCCCGCCATCTCTACTGGACCGCAGCCCAGCTGGTCGCGCATCACGCCTCCAATGGCTGCAACCTGCGCCCGGGTGATTTGCTCGGCACCGGCACGATCTCCGGGACCGAAGAGGGCGAGTTTGGCAGCCTGATCGAGGCGACCCAGGTCGGCCGGTCGCCGATTCGCCTGCCAACCGGAGAGACGCGCGGGTTTCTCGCGGATGGCGACACCGTGATCCTTTCGGCCAAGGCCTGGGCGGAAGGCTTCGTGCCGATCGGCTTCGGCGATTGCCGGGCCCAGGTCAGGAGCGGCGCATGATCGACAAGCCGCTCATCCTGCATGATTACTGGCGCTCGAGTTCGGCGTGGCGGGTGCGGATCGCGCTCAATCTTAAAGGGGTCGAGTACACCCGCGTGAGCCACGATCTGCTGGCCGGCGAGCAGCGCTCCGGCGGCTATGTTGCGCTGGCCCCGCAAGGACTGGTTCCTGCGCTGGAATGCGGCGGGGTGGTGCTCACCCAAAGCGTGGCGATTATCGAATGGCTGGAGGAACGCATCCCCGAACCGCCGCTGTTGCCCGCCGATGCCGATGGCAGGGCCCGGGTCCGCGCCATGGCCGGGCTGATCGCCAGCGATATCCAGCCGCTGCAGAATTTGCGGGTGCTGAAGGCGATCAAGGCGCGGTTCGGGGCGGAGCAGGCCGCGATCGACGATTGGGCGCGGCACTGGATCGAGCAAGGCTTCGCCGCCCTCGAAACCCTAGTGGCGCGGCATGGTAACGGCTTCTGTCATGGCGACCGCCCCAGCATGGCCGACTGTTTACTCGTCCCGCAGATGCACAATGCCGAGCGCTATCACGCGGACCTCTCGCTTTTTCCCGCCCTGCTGGCGGTGCGGCAGCGCTGCGAGGTACTTCCGGCCTTCGCTGCGGCGCATCCCTCACGCCAGCCCGAAGCGCCATGAACGACTGGACCATCCCGCAACGCTGGCAGGATTATGCGGCGCAGGACCATGCCGTGTGGGACAGTCTGTTCGTCCGCCAGCGCCGCCAGCTGCGGACCCGCGCCACCCAGGCGTTTCTCGATGGCCTCGAAATCCTCGAGTTGTCGCGGGCGGGCATCCCCGATTTCGCCGAGCTTTCTCAAAAGCTGTCCAGCCGCACCGGCTGGAGCGTGGTCGCCGTGCCGGGTCTGGTGCCGGACGAGGTCTTCTTCACCCACCTCGCCAACCGCCGGTTCGTAGCCGGCCGCTTTATCCGCCGGCCAGATCAGCTCGATTACCTCGAGGAGCCCGACGTCTTCCACGACATCTTCGGGCATGTGCCCCTGCTCGCCAATCCGGTGTTCGCCGATTACATGCAGGCTTACGGCGAGGGCGGCCTGCGCAGTCTGAAATTCGGCGCGCTGGACAAGCTCGCCCGGCTCTACTGGTACACCGTCGAATTCGGACTGATCCGCGAGCCCGCCGGCCTGCGCATTTATGGTTCCGGCATCGTCTCAAGCCACGGCGAGACCGGATTTGCGCTGGATAGCCCCAGCCCCAACCGGATCGGCTTCGAACTCAAGCGCGTCATGCGCACCCCCTACCGGATCGACGATTACCAGCAGTGCTATTTCGTCATCGACAACTTCGACCAGTTGCTGCGCCACACCCTCGATACCGATTTCGGCCCGCTTTACGCGGAACTTGCAACCCTGCCCGATCTGGCGATTACCGACATTCTCGCCGGAGACCGGATTATCACGCGAGGCACGCAGGCGCGGGTTGCGTCATAATTTCAATCGAGAATACTCAGGTTGAGCGCGTCGAGCAGTGCCGAGCGGGCATGAGCGATGTCGGCCCAGAGGGCGGGCTTGGCGAGGTCATCGGCGGCGATGATTTCGGGCCAATGACGTTGCACGACCTCCTCGATCCGGTCGAGCCTGGCATGATCGACAAGGAACCGCGGGTCGACCGCCGCCGGGTCCGCCACGACGCGCAGGCGCAGACAGGCCGGGCCGCCGCCATTGGCCATCGATTGCCGCACTTCAACCGGCACCATCATCCCGATTGGGCCATTGCGCGCCGCCAGATCCTCAAGCCAGGACCAGACGCGGGGATTTCCGCGCGCCTCGGTCGGCAGGATCAGCGCCATGCCGCCGTCGGGCAGGCTCACCAGCTGGGCGTTGAACAGATAGGTGGCGACGGCTTCCGCCAGGCTCACGACACTAGCCGGCACCTCGATGATCTCGACCTCGGGAAGCTGGCGCCGCAGCGGCCCATAAACCTCGGCGGGATCGGCGAAGGCCTGTTCATGGACGAACAGCACATGCTCATTCGCCACCATCACGACATCGGCATGGAAAGCGCCGGCGGCGATGGATTCGGGCGATTGCCGGGCGAAGATCGCGCGCTCCGGATCGAGACCATGCAGCCGCGCGACCGCCGCGCTTGCCTCGACATGCTGGCGCGCGGGAAACGGGCCGCCGCTTGTCCCGTAGACGAACAGCTCGATGCCGGGCGCGTCATGCGCGGAGGTAAGCCGCAAATGGTTGGCGGCGCCCTCGTCGCCGAACGGGGCGGGGACCGGGCCGTGCAGGGCGAAGTGGTCGCTGTCGGCAAAGGCCAGACGCAATTGCGCCAGCGTCCCTGCCCATTCATGGCTGCGATGCGGCATGGCGCCCAGATTGGCAACGGTCAGGTGGCAGCGGCCATCGGCGGTATCGGGCGCCGGCGAGACCGTCGCGGCATTGGCCGCCCACATCGCCGAGGCGGACAGGGCATTGGCGCGCAGGCCGCGAGTCGCATGCTCGATGGTGGTGCCCAGCAGCGCCAGCCACTGGCGGTTCGGGCGGTCATGCGGCAGGAGTATGCCCTGCGCGAGGCCTAGATCGAGAGCGACGCGCATCTTGGCAATGCCCTCCAGCGCCGCATCGCGGGGCCGGGAAGTCTCGCCGGCATTGCGCGTCGCTGCCAGATTGCCGAGGCTTAGTCCGGCAAAATTGTGGCTCGGGCCGACGATGCCATCGAAGTTGATCTCGCGCAGCATGGCACTCAACGGGGCACATGGGTTATGACATCGCCGGGCAAAACTCCGAGCAAGCCGGCTGCCGCCTCATTCAGCTTGATGCCGCCGTCGGACTGCGTCACCTCGCCATAGCAGGCGCGAAAATCGCCAAGCCGGCCATGCGCGATCAGACTGAGCACACCTTCACCTTCGGGCGCGGTTCCCGTCAGCCGCGCGGATTGCGCATGGCAGATGGTGGCGATTGAATCGGTCGCTGCCGCCATCGTCGGGCCGCCGTCGAAGATGTCGATATAGCCTTCATAGGCGAAGCCCTCCTTCTCCAGCATGCGCATCGCCGCGAGACCGGTCTTGTGCGGCTGGCCGATCGCCGCCAGCGCGGCTTCCGGCAGCATCGCGGTGTAGATCGGATGTTTGGGCATCAGATCGGCGATGAACTGGTTGCCGCGGACCGCGTTGAAATCGTCGGCCTCGCGAAAGCTCATGCCGAAGAAACGCCCGGCCAAACTGTCCCAGAACGGCGAGCCGCCGGTATCGTCATGGGCGCCGCGCAGTTCGGCGATGGTCCGCTCAGCGAAGCGCGACCGGTGCTGTTTCATGAAGAGATAGCGCCCGCGCGCCAGCAGCGCGCCGGCACCGGCCGAGCGCTCCGCCGGATGCAGCCACAGCCCGCCGACTTCGCTCGATCCATCAAGGTCGGTGGACAGCGTCAGCAGCTCGGCGCGGAAGGTCCGGTTCAGTTCCTTGCTCACCTGGGTCATCGTGCTGAGGCGGTAGCTGTAAAACGGCAAGGCGGAGCCGATCTTGGCGAAGATCTGGCACGTGCCCTTTGCCTGGCCGCTCGCCGCATCTTCGAGGATAAACAGGAACACATCGTCGTCCAGTCGGTCTTCAGTGCGCGCGAAGCAGGCGGCGGCACGCTCCAGCTTGGTCTTCAGCGACGCCCGGTCGGCCGGGAGGTTGGTAAAGCCGCCGCCGGTGCCCTTGGCCATCTGGTACAGTGCAGCGAGGTCATCCGGGCGCGCGGCGCGCATGACGAAACTCATGGCAGCGACACGCCGGCGTCAAGGCGGTGGAGCACGAGCGCGGTGAGCCGGGCGCGTTCGACGAGGGAATCCACCAGCAGAAACTCAGCTGCCGAGTGAATGTCGCCGCCGCGAGCGCCCATGGTGTCGATCACCGGCACGCCCATGGCGGCGATATTGTTGCCATCGCAGACCCCGCCGGTGTCTTGCCAATCGATTGCTTCGCCGAGGTCGGCGGCGGCGCTGCGGACCAGCGCGAACAATCGCTCGCTGCCCGCGTCGATCGGCTTGGGCGGCCGGGTATACCCGCCCTGGAGTTTGATCATCACCTCATGCGCCGCGCTGACCTCACCCACGGCGCGAGCGATGATCTTTTCCGCCGCTGCCGCGTCGTCCCCGCCGCGCGGCCGGATGTTGAACCGCAGAATGGCAAGGTCCGGGACCATGTTGTCCGGCCCGCCGCCATCGATCCGCGCCGGATTGATACCCAACCCAGTGCGGCGCGCCTGCGCCAGCCGCAGCGCGAGGTCGGACGCAGCAACTACGGCATTGCGCCCATCCTCGGGATTGCGCCCGGCATGGGCGGAACGCCCGGTGACAATTGCAGCGAAATTGCCGGAGCCGGGCCGCGCCCGCGCCATCGCGCCGCTTGGCAGCGACGGCTCAAAGGTCAACGCAGCGATCTTGCCCTGCGCCGCCTCGCGGATGATCCGCGCCGACGACAGCGAGCCGGTTTCCTCGTCGCTGTTGATCAGCACATCGTAACCGAGCTGCGGGCGGGTAGCTTCGAATGCCCGCAAGCCGGCGAGCATCAAGGCAAGCCCGGCCTTCATGTCGGCGGTACCGGGCCCGCGCAGCGTGTTTTCGCCGATCCACTCGCAATGCTGGAAGGGATGATTGACCGCGAAGACCGTATCCATATGCCCGGTAAGCAGCACACGGCGTTCGGCATCAGGGCGGACGCGCAGCCGCAGATGGCGGCCGTAGGTCATAGCCTCCAACCTTCCGTCCGCAGTCACCTTCTCCACTGGATCGGGATCGACCAGTTCTACTTCGCCGGGCAGCGCGGAGAACGCCTCGGCTAGCAGGCTTGCCACCGCGTCTAGGCCCGCCAGATTGCCGGTACCGCTGTTGATCGCCGCCCAGTCCAGCACCTGACCTAGCATGGGCTGCTGCTCGACCGGTTCGAGGCAGAAGAATTCAGCGCGGGTAAGCCCGTTCATGGCGCGCTCGTCACAGCAAAGATGCCAGTGGCATTGCCGCTGTCAAAAGTCAGGTCGAGCCTTCCGGTGGCTGGATCGACTTCGCGGCTGATGAACTCGTAGAACGATCCCGGCACTTCGCGCTGGGTCAGGCTGCCGTTACCAGTGCGGAACTGGCGGACGACCTTGCCGGCAAGAAACGCCGTCTGCCGCACCCGCCCGTTCGCCGACACTTCGACCTTGGGCTTGAGCGGGAAGCTGCGCTGGCGAAGTTGCGCTGCCAGCGCCGTCACATCTGGAACGCGGTCGGTCGCATGATTGAACACATTGCCCTCCGTCGCGATCCAGGCACCCTCTGCGGTCGCGGATCG
>JANLQW010000231.1:0-8442 GCA_031368085.1 Novosphingobium sp.
GTCCTCCGCCTCACCGAGATGGCCGATCGGCTGGAGATTGTCGTAGAATTTGCGCCCTTCCTCCACATCGCCGTAACGAAGGATCGACTGATCGAGCATCGGCGTGCGGATGAAGCCGGGGTGGATCGTATTGACGCGCACGTTCACCCGTTCCTTGGCGCAGGAAAGCGCGACCGATTTGCTGTACAGCCGCACGCCGCCTTTCGAGGCGTTATAGGCCGCGATCCCGGGCTGGCCAACGATCCCCAGCACCGACGATATGTTGATGATCGACCCGTTGACCGGACTGCTTTCCATCATCAGCTTGAGCTCGTGCTTGGTCGCAAGGAATGTCCCGTCGAGATTGACCCGGTTGATCCGGTGCCACTCGTCCAGGGTCGTTTCCGTCGGAAAGGTGAGCTCGGTCACTGATGTGCCGGCGCAGTTGACTGCGATATTGAGCCCGCCGAACGTCGCCTTGATCGTCGCCATCAGCGCGATCCAGGCGGCTTCATCGACTACGTCGAGATGGGCGTATTCGGCCGTACCGCCCACCGACCTGATCTCGTCTACCACCGAAGCGGCAAGATTGTCGTTCACATCGACAAGCATCACCTTGGCACCTTCTGCGGCCAGCAAGCGCGCGGTTGCAGCACCGATACCGCTCGAAGCACCCGAAACCAGCGCGATCTTTCCGGCAACCCGATCCATTGTCCCACCCTTATCAGCTCCGCCTTCGCGGATTTATGCCGCCACGCTTCGAACCAGTCGCGCTCACCGGCCTGACATGCGATGACGCGCAGCGTAAGGAGCGCGCGGTAAACGCTCAATCAGATAATTTCGATAGATAATTCTGTTTTATAGATAAATTCAGCAAATTGATTGCGCACTGATAAATCGGCAGACCGAAACAGTCGTATTGATTTATCCGATTGTTGTGGCACTAGAACCTGCATATCCCTGCGCAATCCAGGGTTGGAATACAAGGCGGATGCATGACAGCACCACTAGACGGGATGCTCGTTCTCGACCTCACGCGCAATCTCGCGGGACCGTTCTGCACCATGATCCTGGGGGATCTGGGTGCGCGGGTCATCAAGGTCGAGCGACCGGGCGTGGGCGACGACACCCGGGAATGGCGACCGCCGAATTGGGCGGGGCGCAGCTCTCTGTTTCTCGCCACCAATCGCAACAAGGAAAGTATCGCGATCGATATCGACGCGCCTGAGGGCGCCGAAGCGATCCGCCGACTCGCGGCCAAGGCCGATATTGTGGTCGAATCATTTCGCGGGGGCAGTCTGGCGAAGAAGGGCTTCGGCTTCGAGGATATGAAGCTGCTCAATCCGCGGCTGGTTTATTGCTCACTGAGCGCATTCGGCGCGCGCGGCCCGCAAAGCGATCGTCCGGGATACGACGCCCTGATCCAGGCCTATTCGGGCATTATGAGCGTTACCGGCGAGCCGGGTCGGCCGGCGGTTCGCGTCGGACCTTCGATCATCGACATGGGATCGGCGCATTGGGCGGTAATCGGGATTTTGGCAGCTCTGCGCATCCGCGACCTGACCGGCGAAGCGCAGCATGTCGAGACGAGCCTGCTCGAAACCGGGGTGGCGTGGATGTCCTATTTTGCTGCCGGCTATTTCGCCGACGGATCGATCGCGCGACCGAGCGGCACACGGCACGCCGTGATGGCGCCGTATGAAGATTTCGCCGCCCGCGACGGGCTGATCTACGTTGCTGCGCCGAATCAAAGCTTGTTCGTTACCCTGTGCAAGGTGATCGACCTGCCCGGACTGCCCGATGACCCGCGCTTTTGCACAAATTCGAAGCGGCTTGCCAACCGTGACGCGCTGCACCAACTGATCGAGGACCAGCTCAAGCAGAAGGACGGCGCGACCTGGGAAGAGTTGCTGCTCAAGCACGGCGTGCCCTGTTCACGGCTCCAGACAATCGACGAGGTGGTCAAGGACCCGCAGGTCGCAGCACTCGATCTGATCCGCAATTTCAACCATCCCGAGATTCCAGACTACCGGCTGGTCGATCATCCCATCTCCTACAATGGTACGCGTGCCTTTCGCCTCGACCCGGCGCCCGATCTCGGACAGCATACCGACGCGGTATTGCGCTCGCTCGGCTTCGACGATGACGCCATCGTCGCGGCGCGAGGCTGCGCTCCGGTCGCCAAAACCGCAGCGGACTGAGAGGAACGAGAGTGTACGAAGGCCCGATCATCGATACATTTCTGCACGGTCCCTGGATCGGCACACCGTCCAGCGCGACCGTCCGCGCCGACCGGGTGGAATGGATCGGCGACCGGCGCCTGCGCCGCGTCATGAAAACCTTCCGCCACGACGGACGAGAGGGCGACGGGATCAAATATCTCGCGATCCCTGACCTGCTTCAGGCGTTGGACGCGGCGGGCGTGGCTCGCGGCATTCTCGCGACCAAAGTCTATTATCCGGCCCCGGCCGATGCAGTCATTGCGCTCAACACCGATTTCGCCGCGATGAGCGCGGCCAGCGGCGGGCGGCTGAAATGGATCGCCTCGGCGATCCCGCCCGAAATGGGCGGATCGAGCTATTGGGACGTCATGCAGAACACGCGCCTGGTTGACGCGATCAGGGACGATCCGGGGCTGTGCGGTATCCACCTTACACCGTCGCCCTGGGGCATTTTGCCGAGCGATCGGTGGTTCTATCCGCTCTATGCCAGATGCGTGGAATATGGCCTGCCGGTGTTCACTTATGTCGGCGCGCCGGGGCCGCTCTGGCCGATGGACCTGAACAATCCGGCGCATCTCGACGAGGTCGCTTTGGCCTTCCCCGATCTCACGATCATCGCGCATCATATCGGCGATCCGTGGACCGACATGTCGGTGCGACTTGCCGCGCGTCACGAGAATTTCTACATCTGCACCTCAGCCTGGTCGCCCAAGGCGTATCCGGCGGCGCTCACATCGTTCCTGGCTGGCAAGTGGCACGGCGTGCGCGGGTGCGACAAGACGATCTTCGCTTCCGATTTTCCGCTACTCGATCTCGCCATCACGACGCGCGATGCCCGTGCAATGGCACTCGATCCAGAGCGATTGGAGCGTTTCCTGTTCGCCAATGCCGACCGGGTATTCTGGCAATGATTCAAAAGGGCTGACACATGGATTCGATTCGGACCGACATCGCCTGGAGCACACCGGATTCGATCACCGCGTTCGGGCGCGATCTGCCGAGCGAAATCCTCGGCCAGGTCAGCTTTGGCGACATGGCGTTCCTGGAAATTACCGGGCGTATTCCGGACGCAAACCAATCCCGCATGTTCAATGCGATGCTCGTCACATTGGTCGAACACGGCCTGACGCCGAGCACGATCGCCGCGCGGCTGACCTATCTCGGCGCGCCAGAATCGATGCAGGGGGCGGTCGCGGCAGGGCTATCGGGCCTTGGCAGCGTGTTCGTCGGCAGTGTCGAGGGCTCCGCGCGGATGCTCTACGAGGTGATGCCGACGCCCGATCCCGCGGCCGATCTGGCTGCGCTGGCCAACACTATCGTAACCAGCTTTGTTGAGCAGCGCACGATCCTGCCTGGCATCGGCCACCCGTTCCACAAGCCGATCGATCCGCGCACGCCGCGACTGATCCAGCTGGCCGAAGAGACGGGGTTCGCCGGACCCTACGTCGCGCTGATCCAGGAAGTCGCGGCGACCGCCGAACGCGGCAAGGGCAAGTCGCTGCCGGTCAACGCCACCGGCATCCTGGGCGCGTTGTGCTGCGAGATGGGATTCGATTGGCGGGTTTGCCGCGGCATAGGTGTCATGGCGCGCGCGGTCGGTCTGGTCGGCCATATCATGGAGGAGGCGCGCAACCCGATTGCGCGGCAGATCTGGATACAAGCCGAAAAAGCGGCGACCGATCACTTCCGCGACAACAACCCCAAGCTGCCCGGCACGGCGGCCTGAAGAGACGAGGCCAATTGCGGGCGCAGTTTGCCAACGATGCCGCGCATAATGTTCCGGCTGGATGAGAGGATGGTTCGAAATGGGTAGGCTGGACGGCAAGGTTGCGATCGTCACCGGTGCGGCATCGGTCAAGGGATTCGGCTTCGCCACCGCCCGCCTTTTCGCGGCGGAGGGCGCCAAGGTCGTCCTGACCGACGTGAAGGCCGAGGACGTGAGCGCTCGCGCTGCGGAATTAAAAGCAGAGGGACTAGCGGCAACCGCCTGTGCCCACGACGTCACCCAGCAATCAGGATGGGACCAGGTTCGCGATGTTGCGCTCGCCGAGTTCGGACGGATCGACGTGCTCGTCAACAATGCCGGGATCGTCCAGCCCGGCAGCATCGCAGACGCGACGCTCGACGATTGGAACCGCCATATTGCCGTCAACCTGACCAGCGTATTTCTGGGCTGCCAGATGGCCGTCAGGCAGATGCGCACGCAGGGCGGCGGCGGATCGATCGTCAACATCTCGTCGGTCGCCGGCATTATAGGATTCTCCAACCTCGCCGCTTATGCCGCTAGCAAGGGCGGCGTCCGCCTGCTGACCAAGGCGGCGGCGCTGGATGTGGCGGCAGAGGGCATTCGGATGAATTCGGTGCATCCCGGCCATCTGGACACCGACATGATCGCCTTCGCCCGCGATGTCGCGCCGGAGATGGTCACGGCGATGGAGGCCAATGTGCCGATGAATTTTCTCGGACAGGCCATCGACATTGCCGCGATGAATCTCTTTCTGGCGTCAGACGAATCGCGATATGTCACGGGCGCGGAGTTCGTTGTCGATGGCGGGTTGACGGCTAAATGAAGCTGCGCGGCGATGCGCGCCTCTACTTGCCTGAAATACTTTATTCGGCTGCCAGAGCCACCGCCAACGCGCCCATCAGCCCCGAATTTGTGCCGAGGCCGGGGGCGACCACCAGCTTTGACGGGTCGCCGGTGAAATAGGCCGCCCCCGCCTCGGCGGCCTCATGGCGGACCCGTTCGAGCAAACCAGGCGTGCTCATCACCCCGCCGCCGAGCACAATCCGCGCGGGCTGCAGCACCGCCCGGAAGGTCGAAACCGCCTGTCCGAGATACCAGGCGATGATGGCATGGCCGGGATGATCTGCGCCGAGATCGGTAAGCGTCGCCCCCCAACGCGCCTGGATCGCCGGACCGCTGGCGAGGCCTTCCAGGCAGTCGCCGTGGAATGGGCAGGTGCCCGCATAGCCGGTATCGGCGGGATGGCACGGCATGCGGATATGGCCCATCTCGGGGTGGGACAGACCGCGCAGCAAGCCGGCGCCGCTGACGAAGCCGCCGCCAATCCCCGTGCCTACCGTCAGGTAAAGCAGCGTTGCATGCCCGCGCCCCGCGCCCCAACGCGCCTCGGCCAGCGCCGCGCCATCGACATCGGTCTCTAACCCCACCGGACAGGCGAAGGCGCGGGCGAAGGGGCCGGCGATATCGCTGTGTGACCAATGGGGCTTGGTCGTGGCGATGATGTGGCCCCAATTGCGCTTGGTCCGGTCAAGTTGGAGCGGGCCGAACGAGGCGATGCCGATGGCGTCCGGAGCCAGGTGCTGCGCGCGGAACCAGCCGATCGCCGCTGCCAGCGTTTCACCGGGCGTGGTGGTCGCAAGGCGCTGGGTGGCAGACAGCGCGCCGGACTCGTCGGCAATGCCAAGGACGAACTTGGTCCCGCCCGCTTCGATGAGGCCGTACTGCGCCATCGCTACCGGGCGAGGGCTGCGGCGGCTGCGGCGGCGAACCGGATCGCGGCAGGATCGGGCGCGCCCTTGCCGACCAGCCAGCTGCCCCCGACACAGAGGACCGCTTCGAGTTCAAGCCATGCCGGGGCACTTGCCTCGGTGATCCCGCCGGTCGGGCAAAAGCGCGCCATGCCGAACGGCGCGGCGAGGGCTTTCAAGGCGGCAATGCCGCCAGATGCTTCGGCGGGAAAGAACTTGAAGCGGGTCAGGCCGAAGTCGAGGCCGAGCATGATGTCGGCGGCATTGGCAGTGCCGGGCAGGAACGGCACGCCCGACGAAACTGCCGCGCGGCCGAGCGTTTCGGTGAGACCCGGCGAGACGATGAACTCCGCCCCGGCTGCCAGCGCCGCCTCAAGGTCTGCCGGACCCAGCACCGTCCCCGCCCCGACAATGGCGCCGGGAACCTGCTTCATCGCCCGAATTACATCGAGCGCGGCGGCGGTGCGCAAGGTTACTTCGAGTACGGGCAGGCCGCCCGCCACGAGCGCTTCGGCAATCGGGATCGCGTGGGCCGCGTTCGCGATCGCCAGCACCGGGATAACCGGGGCGATGCGCATGATGGAGTCGATATCGATCATGGGGCGAACTCTCGTGCGAAGGCGGCGGCATCGAGCAGGCCCGGCTGATGCGGGATCGACCTGCTCCAGCCGCAGCCGACGAACGCGCTGCCATTCGTCCGCTTAGCGCTGGCCTATCATGGCGTGATTGCGCATTCCAGCTGCGATGCGGGATTGGTCGCCGACCAGCCAGACAGTGCCTGCCTCGAAGTCATTCATTCCGCTGCCTCCTTGTCGAGCGTGAGGGCGGCTTCGAGCAGCCGCGCGATCGCCGGGCGGCAGCTGCCGCAATTGGTGCCGGCGCAGGTTGCCGTGCCAATCGCCGCAACCGTCGCGGCCCCCGCCTTGGCAGCGGCGATGATGGCGCGTTCGCCGATGCCGTGGCAGACGCAAACTATCGCCCCGCGATCGGGCGCGGGAGTGCTGGGCCGGCCGGCGAGCAGTTCGGCAGGCGCGGCTGCCCCGAGCCCGAGCTGGGCGCAGGCCCAGTCGCGCGGCGGGAGCTCGCCCGTGCGGGTGACATAGAGCGCGGCGGCAAGGGCCCCGTCAGCATCACGGACGGCAATTCGCCGCATGCCGCGCGAGATGTCGGCAACTTCCAGCCGGTCGCCGGGTGGCAGCAGCGGATCGAGGTCGACCGCCCCGTTGCCGGCCAGCTCGTAAAGCCAACCGCCGGCGACCCGCGCGCCTGTCCAGTAGAGCAGGCCTTCGGGCGCAATAGCATCGCGCGACGCGAGGAAGGCGGACCATTCGGGCTGCACCGGCTCAACCTTCGCCAGTGTGTTCTTGAAGGCCGGCTGGCCTGAGGCCGGATCGGTGACCTGCCCGGGCAGGCGATTGCTGCGGCCTTCGCCGGACAGCTGATCAGTCCAGTGCATCGGCACGCAGACCTCGCCGCGCCGCTGGCCCTGGCTGACCTCAACACGGAAGATGGCGCTGCCCTGGGCAGATGTAACCCGCGCCAGACCGGCGCCGTTCAGGCCATAAGCCAGGGCATCGGCGGGGTGGACTTCAAGGCACGGCTCGCGCCGGTGCAGTGATAGTGTCGGCGACAGGCCGGTGCGGGTCATCGTGTGCCACTGGTCGCGGTAGCGCGCGGTGTTGAGCCGCAGGGGAAAGCGCGGGTCCGCTTCGACCTCAGGCAGCGCCGCCGCGACCAGCCGGGCTTTGCCCGATGGGGTAGGGAAGCGCGCGGCCAGCGGATGCTCGCCGCCCCACTGAAACGGCTTCATCGCGCCGTAATCCCAGTTGCTGAGATTCGCCTTGTCAGTCAGGTCGAGCAGTTTGCCATGCCGCGCGGCAAGCGCGGTCATCGCTGCATATTCGCGGAACACCGCGGCGGCGGAGGGGAAGGCGAAGGCCTCGCCCCAACCCATCCTGGCAGCGACATCGCAGACGATCCGCCAGTCGGCACGGGCCTCGCCAGGCGGGGGAAAGAGGGCGCGCTGGCGGCTGACGCGGCGCTCGGAATTGGTTACCGTACCGTCCTTCTCGCCCCAGGCGAGCGCGGGCAGGCGGATATGGGCGAGGCGCGCGGTATCGGTATCGGCGATGACGTCGGAGACGACAACAGTCGGGCAGCGGGCCAGCGCCTCGCGCACGAAATTGGTGTCGGGCATCGAGACGGCGGGGTTGGTCGCCATCACCCAGAGAAACTTGATCCGCCCGTCGTGCACCGCGCGGAACATATCGACTGCTTTGAGGCCCGGGCCAGTGCACAGCTTGTCGGTGTTCCAGAAGGCGGCGACATCGGCGCGTTCTGCATCGGAAAAGCCGAGGTGGCAGGCGAGCATGTTGGCCAATCCCCCGACCTCGCGTCCGCCCATGGCGTTGGGCTGGCCGGTGATGCTGAACGGCCCCGCGCCCATCCGGTTGATCCGGCCGGTGGCGAGGTGGAGGTTGATGATCGCATTGCCCTTGTCGGTGCCGCAGACCGACTGGTTGACGCCCTGGCTGAACAGGGTGATCATGCGCGGATGGGCGGCGACCAGGTTGGCGAGTTGGGCGAAAGTGGCGGGGGAAATGCCGCCTGAAAGCCCCTCCCCTTCAGGAGAGGGGTTGGGGTGGGGGGTGTCCGTCGAGCGCCGTGTTAGCTGGACAGCCCCCACGCCCCGACCCCCTCCCCTGAAGGGGAGGGGGAGTGAGTCCCAAAACCCCTCCGGCACTTC
>JANLQW010000246.1:0-7483 GCA_031368085.1 Novosphingobium sp.
CGATTCCGTGCCGATCAAGCGCGTCGGCGAAACCGCCGATGTCGCCCTGCTGGTGATTTATCTCGCCTCGGACGAATCCGGCTTTACCACCGGCGCGGAGCATATCATCGATGGCGGGCTGACCGCGCTCTGATGCAAGGCGAAATTGCGATAAGCAACTGAGGCGGGTGGCGGGTCACCAAACGAGTGAGACGCCCTTCACGGTTGCGACGATGCCGCTGCGAAATCTCAAATCCGTGTCCTGCGCGAGCGCAAAGTCGGGGATGCGCTTTAGCCACTCCTGCAGCGTGATCTTTAACTCTTCCCGGGCCAGATGTGCGCCGGGACAAAAATGAGGACCGCGTCCAAAAGCGGCATGGCGCGGGGACTTGCGATCGATATCCACAGCGAAGGGACAGTTGTTGAGGCGCTCATCGATGCCGGCCAGCACCGTTGGAAGCATGACGACATCTCCTTTCTTCAGTTGGACACCATCGCATTCGAGGTCATGGCGCACCTCACGGGCGACATTCACAACCGCATGGCGCCGCAGGAATTCCTCGATGGCCGCTGGCATGATGTCGCCGTTACGCGCCAAGCGGCGGCGCAGGTCAGGGTCTCGGGCCAGGTCGAGCATGACGAAGCCGAGGAAATTCACAACCGTATCGAGGCCGCCCAACAGCGCCTGCAGGCAGAGGTTGTGCATCTCCGGCTTAGTCAAGCGCCGCCCATACACCGTGCCGTTGATCATCGTGCTGAGCAAATCCTGGCCGTCTCTGCCTATGCGTTGGTCAATAATGGGATCAAGATAGTCGTGAAACCATTGTTCGGATACTTCAAAACTATTTTCGCCATCGGGGTGAACGATCTGGTCGCACCAGTATTTCAATTCCTCAATATCGCTGAGCGGCAGATCGACAATCTGCAGGAACACCTGGATTGGTAGCTGTTCGGCATATTGCTTGTTGAAGTCGCAATGACCGTCGTGCTGGAAGCTTTCGATCAGTCTGATTGCCGTGTCCCTGATCAGCGGCTCGAGCTGCCTGATTCTAGCCGGCCCCATTCCCGCATTCATGAGACTGCGGAAATGCTGGTGATCGGGCGGATCGAGCGTGGACGGTACTCGTTGATCCTGTTTGCCAACCGATTTTGGGATAAGCACGATGCGGTTGGAAAAGTCGCGGTGATTAGGGAAGATTTCCAACATCAGCTCGCCGCGTGTGACGATCCAGTGCCCTTCGTTGCGCGGCGTCCAGACCAGATCGGCGACGCCGGGAGCCTGAAGGGGAGCGAAAAATTCGTGATAGTCGGAAGTTATCCATTCCGCATTATAGACGTCAAAATCGATCACCCGTTCGGGCGGAACGTTATCCGGGTGCTGCGCAAGCTGGCTCGTAATCATCGCGTTACAGCCTCCTCTTCGCGGAACCGGCTTGGATGGCCTGAGTCCATTTGTTCAAGTTAAGCAACCATCTGGATTTAGTCCAGCATGGTGCCCGCTCTGTGCTGACGGCAATACACCCCACCCAACCTCCCCAACCAGCTGGCTGAACGGCGTCACCATCCCGGGAGAGCCAAGATCGCGGCGCACCGGCGGCGACTTCGTCCGGAACCTCACGCAGCTTGTCCATCATCTTGTGCATGTCCAGCTGCGCCTTGAAGGTGTCCAGAATGCCGCATATACTTCCGGAACTCCCAAAGGGCCGGACCGGCAAGATCCTGCGCCGCGCGCTTAGAACCCCGATCAACCGAAAGCACACAGATGCGTGAAGCTGTTATCGTCTCCACTGCCCGCACCGGCATCGCCAAAGCGTTTCGCGGTGCACTCAACGATACCGATGTTCCGGCCATGGCGGGGCATGTCATCAAGGCGGCAATCATTCGCGCCGGGATCGATCCGGCGCGGATCGACGACCTCGTCATGGGCGTGGCGAGCCAGTGGGGCACGCAGGGCAACAATGCCGGGCGGACGTCGCTATTTGCCGCCGGGCTGCCGCTGTCGGTTCCCGCCACCACGGTCGACCGCAAATGCGCCTCGGGCCTTACCGCGTTGGCCTTCGCCGCGCGCGGGATCATCGCCGGAGACCTCGACGTAGCCGTGTCGGCGGGCACGGAATCGATCACCCTCACCCGCAATGCTCACACCCCAACCTATCGCGCCCAGCTGGCAGTGGTCAGCGCGGCGGTGCCGCATGCTTATATGGCGATGATCGAGACCGCTGAGCTGGTCGCCGACCGCTATGGTGTCAGCCGCGCGGCACAGGACGCCTATGCAGCGGAAAGCCACTGGCGCGCCGCGGCGGCGGTCAAAGCCGGGCGCTTTGCCGATGAGATCGTCGCCTTCCCTACCCGCCGGAATATCGTTGAGAAAGATGGCAGCATTTCCGGCACTGAGGAGGTGACGCTCGCAGCCGACGAAGGCATCCGCGCCGACACTACCCTGGAGGGCCTGGCTAAACTTAAGCCAGTGTGGCGCGACGGCCAGATCGTGAAGGAAGGCCATCATGTCACCGCCGGCAACGCCAGCCAGCTGTCGGACGGGGCATCGGCGCAGGTGCTGGTCGAGCGCAGCCTGGCTGAGCGCGAGGGGCTGCCGATCCTCGGTATCTTCCGTGGTTTTCAGTCCGCCGGCTGCGCGCCGGAGGAAATGGGCATCGGCCCGGTGTTCGCGATTCCCAGGTTGCTCGCCCGCGCCGGACTTTCCGTCGCCGACATCGGCCTATGGGAAATCAACGAGGCCTTCGCCAGCCAGGTGCTCTACTGCCGCGATCGGCTCGAAATCGATCAGGAAAAGCTCAACGTCAACGGCGGCGCTATCGCCATGGGTCATCCCTTCGGCATGACCGGCAGCCGGCTCACCGGCCACGCCCTGATCGAGGCACGGCGGCGCGGGGTCCGTTATGCGGTGGTTTCCATGTGCGTCGCAGGCGGCATGGGATCGGCCGGACTGTTCGAAATTCCCAATTGAGGATGTCTGACATGAGCGAAATGCGGTTTGACGACGATGTTGTGATTGTCACCGGGGCCGGGCGCGGCCTTGGCCGGGAATATGCGCTGGCATTTGCGGCGCGCGGCGCGGCGGTGGTGGTCAACGATCTCGGCACTCAGGCTGACGGCAGCGGCGGCTCACAGGCGGTGGCGCAAGGCGTAGTCGAGGAAATCCTGGCCGCGGGCGGGCGAGCAGTCGCCGACACCAACTCGGTCGCCACGAGCGACGGCGCGCGGGCCATTGTCCAGACTGCGCTCGACAGCTTCGGCAAAGTGACCGTGCTGGTCAACAACGCCGGGACAATTGCCTATGCCACCCTGCCCGAGATCAGCGACGAGGACTGGCGGAGGATGCTGTCAGTCACGCTGGACGGGACCTTCCTGATGAGCCGGGCGGCCTGGCCGTTGATGGCCAAACAAGGCTATGGCCGGATCGTCAACACCACCTCCAATGCCGGTTTTGCCGGTAACGAGACTCTGACGCATTATGGCGCTGCGAAGCTCGGGGTTGCGGGCCTGACTAAGTGCATGGCGCAGGAGTGCAAGGACAGCGGCATCACCGTGAACGCGGTTGCGCCCATGGCCGTCACGCGGATGAACCGCGAGGTGTTCTTCGGCGGCGCTGTGGTCGAGAGCGAGAACTGGCGCGACGATATCAGCTCCGGCAAGGTTCCGATGGGGCCGGCCGAGATTGTCGCCCCCACCGTGCTGTGGCTGGCGCACCGCTCGACCACGCTTAACGGGGAAATCTTCAGCTCGTCATCGGGCAAGGTGGCGCGGGTCGGCTTTGTCGTTGGCGAGGGCTATTTCAATCCGCACCATGGCCCCGAGGAGCTGCGCGACAACGCCGAAACCATCCGCACGCTGGGCAACTACCTCGATCCGACGTTTACCGGGGACGAACTGGCAGCAATCCCGCCGCTGTTCGGCGTCTGAGGACGAGCCGTCAGGCCATCAGCCCGCCGGAATTGGCATGCAGCACCTGGCCGGTGATGATGCTCGCCCGGCGCGAGGCAAGAAACAGCACGGCCTCGGCGATTTCGCTGATTTCTGCCAGCCGCCCCATCGGCAGGCTGCTGGTGACTGCCTTGACCGCGCCCGTGGTGTCGGTCTCCATCAGGTCGCGCACCGCCTGGGTCAGGGTCGGACCGGCGGATACTGCGTTGACCCGCACCAAGGGCGCAGATTCCGCTGCCAGCGCGCGGGTGAAGGCTTCGATACCCGCCTTGGCGGCGCTATAGGCGGCAAGCCCCGGCGTCGGAAAGCGCGCGGCGGTGGAGGACATGTTGACGATTGCCCCGCCCGCCTTGCGCAGGGCCGGCAGCGCGGCCCGGCACATGGTAAATGTGGTGGCGAGATTGGCTGTGATCGTTGCATGAAAGTCGGCGTCACTGGTGTGTTCAACCAGGGCAGTGGGATACCAGCCGGCGATATTGGCCAGGACATCGAGCGTGCCGAAATGTTCAAGCGCGGCAGCGACGGCTCTGTCCGCAGTCTCAGCCTGAGAAGCGTCGCCCGCAACCAACGCCACCGGCCCCCCGATCCTCTCGGCCGCAGCCGCCAGCCGTGCCATATCGCGCGCCACCAGCACCACCCTGGCACCACGCTCAACCAGCAAGGTGGCAACGGCGAAACCGATCCCGCTCGACCCGCCAGTTACAATCGCGGCCTGACCAGCGAACTCGCTGGTCACAACTCGCCCACTTGAGCGCGGCGCGGCTGGCTCAGCACGATACGCACGGTCCGGTCACGTCCATCCCTGCCGCAGATGCCGGAATAGACGATGGTCTCCCCTCGCATCCGGCCCAAGGCCTGATCGCCCAGCTGATAGAAATGGGTGCCATGCGCGACATAGACCCAGCCGCCCAGAACTGCCAATTCCGCCGCGGCCACCGCAAACACCGCCCGCTTAACGCGGGGGCGGGCGAACCAGGTGCCGATGCGGTTGAGCACCGTTTCCGGATTTTCCCATTCGCGGGCTTTGACCACCCCCCAGAAGATGCCCCAACGCCGCACCGTCGCCACGATCTGGGCGAAGATCAAGGCGGCGAGTAGGCAGCAGGCCATCATGGGGCGGGAACCAGCCTCAGTTCGCTGCGCTTGTCGAGATTGAAAGCGAGCGTGGCAGTGCCCTCGGGCGATGCCGTCACCGTCTCGCCGGTCTGCACCACCCGGTAGCTGGCACCGGGGGTCAAACGCGCGAAGCCGAGCCGGGTCTTGCAAGGCTCACCGCCGGCACGCAGCACCAGATCGAGCGCCGCGCCGTCACTGACCGCACGAGTGACGATCACATCGGGATAGGTCGCCTCGGCCAGCAACGGCCCCTTGCGCCAAGCCTCGGGCAGCCCCTTGCCCACCATGTCGCGCACCGTGTTGCGGCGGGTCCACGTCTGCGAATCCGCCATACCGGCGCCATAGCGTTCGTCCATCGTCAGCCTGGTGGCGGCGATGATTTCCTCGTCGCCCATTTCGAGCGCCGACCACAGCGTCATCATCAGCGGATAGAGGTCGGGCCACTGGGCGGAGGAGAAATTGGCCGGCTTGCGGGTATCCCAGCCGAGTGGCAGCAGCTTGAAATCGAGGTGGCCGTCAGGCTTCACCCCGATGAATTCGTGACGCAGCACCTGCCACAACCGCTCGGCCTGCTCCGGCGCGTGCGGGGTGAGGAAGCGCATGCCCCAGGTCTCGCCGAACAGGCCGGACAGGCTCGGCACCTGGAAGCCGAACGGGCTGGACGTGCAGACCTTGATGCGGCCATCGGCCATCATCATTTCCTCTTCCATGGTCTTCTCGAACCGGTCGCCGACCTGGCCCACCAGATTGGTGCCGTGCCGCGCATCGTGCAGCGCCAGCGACGTGCGGCCAACGAGGTTGCACATCGAATAGACCCACTTGGGCTCACAAGGAAACCAGCCGAGATCATAGCGCTGGTAGTTTTTCACCACCTCGCCCAGCATCGTCTCATGGCTATAGGGAAACGCGGTCTTCTCGTCCCAGCGGAAGGCCAGCGCACCCGGGGCAGCGAAGGGCGAAGTGCCGCTCGCGGTCTCGAACAGGCCCAGCGACACGCCGAGGAAGCCGGAAAGCATGATGTTGTCGGTGGCGACCGGATTCTTCTCGAGCTTGAGATTGCCCCACAGGCTTTCCCAGTACCAGTAGTTCCAGGTTTTGCGGTCGATATGTTTGCCGATCAGGTTTTCCTGCGCCTGGTTGAGATAGCCATGAAACGCGGGGAGCTGGGTGTACTGGCCAAACGCAAGGTTCCACGACATGCCGCTGATCTGATAGCGCAAGGCTCCATCCTGCCAGGTATCGTCCATGCCAAAACCCGTCCAGCTATCGACCGGCTGGAGCGCAAGATCGAGCATGCGGCGAAATTCGGTGACCTGGCTATCGGGCATTTCCGCCGATGCCTCTATCGGTGCATCGACCAGAATCGGCTGCGCCTTGGCGATCAGAGTGTTGATCTGCGCTCCCCTGGCTTGCTGTTCGGCAAAGTGCGCGCGGCGCTTGAAAGCGAAATAGAAATGGAGGCCAGCGACTCCCACCGGGATGGCATAGCCCAACACAATGACCCCGCCGCCCTCGCCGATCCACAGAGCGGACAGCGCAGCCGCAACAACGACCACCGCCGGCGGCGCCAGGATCGGCCCACGCGCCCACCAGATGAACATGACGACGGCAAAGGCGGCACTACTCAGAGCCGCGAACACCACGCCAAGGATGCCGCCTGCGTATAGGAATCCCGCGCCGGGGAAGATCATCCCCAGTCCGAACGCCCTCCATGGGGCGCTCATCCCCAGGATCAGCGGTACAATGCCGGCGAGGAATCCGACCGCTAGCAGGGCATAAAAGCGGTGCAGTCGCCGGGCGGTGAGCGGGCCGTGCGCACGTTCACGTGCAGGGATCGGGGGAATCCGATCGACGATGCGCGAAAAAACCTCAACAGCGGGAAAATCGAGGGATTTATCAATCGGCTGCGTCGCCATGCCAAACGCTCCTGTCCCAATCGCGGCAGGAACAGTCCGCTGCCGCGCCCGGTTGGCCAGCCCCTGGCTGACCTAAGCCTGCGATTGTAGGACGATCCTGCCCGTGTGGCAAGACGGCTAGAAGTGTGAGGCAGGCCGGATTTTACGCCCGGCCCGCCTACGCATCAGTACCGAAAGCTTACCTGAGCTCCGTAGACCGCCGGCTTGCCGACGATGTTAAAATAGGCGTCATGATAGAAAGTCGGCGAGGTGATATAGTATTTGTTGAATACGTTGCGGCCGTAGAGCATCACCTTCCAGCGATCGTCCTGGCTGCCGATGCCGGCGCGCAGATCGACCGTCGTGTAGGACGGTATCTTGAAAAAGTCGGCACGCAGGATGGCGTTCTCATAGGTCGCGTTGGATTTGCCCTGATAGACCACCGTACCGCCGATGAACGGACGCAGATTGCCGCCCATTTCCCATTCATGCTGGATATCGGCATTGGCCGAGAATTCCGGCGTAAACGGCAGCTTCGATCCCTTAAA
>JANLQW010000247.1:0-4745 GCA_031368085.1 Novosphingobium sp.
TCATGCCGATGGAGTCCCCGATCTGGTCTGGACGCCGCGCAATGGCGGTCACTGGATTGCGACGCGCGGGCACATGATCCGTCAATTCCTCAACGAGCCGGAGCATTTCTCGGCGCGGGTGATGATCGTGCCCAAGGAAGCCGGGATGGAGCACAAGCTGATTCCGATGAACATGGATCCGCCCGAGCACGCGCCCTATCGCCGTGTTCTCAACAAAGGACTCGGGCCGCGCGAAATTCGCAACATCGAAGGCGATATCCGAAGCGCGGCGGCCGCCCTTATCGACAAATTCGCGGCCGACGGGCGGGTGGATTTCTGCGCCGAATACGCCAACATCTTTCCGCTCCAGGTGTTCCTCGCCTTTTCGGGCCTGCCGCTGTCGGATTCGCCGAATCTCACTCGCTTCTCGAACTCGATGCTCCGCCCCGAAGGCGATACGCCCGACGAAAAAGCGGCGTCGATGGCCAGAGCCAATGCCGGTTTCTTCGACTACATCAGGCCGACTGTCGCCGCTCGCCGCGCCAATCCCGGCGACGACTGGATCAGCCTGATCATCCACAGCGAAGTCAATGGTCAGCCGGTTACCGAGTATGAAACGCTGGCGATGATCTCGCTCGTCCTACTCGCCGGGCTTGATACCGTGGTCAACTTCCTGCCGTTCTGCATGGAATACCTCGCGCGTAATCCTGCCGATGTCGCTGTGCTGCGCGACGATCCGGCAAAGATTCCCGCGCGTATCGACGAACTGCTGCGTCGCTTTCCCGTCGTTTCGCAGGCGCGGCTGGTAACGCAGGATGTGGAGTGCGACGGCGTTACGCTCAAGCAGGGGGAGATGGTGCTGGTGGCGTCGGTGCTCCACGGCACCGACGAGCGCGAGAACGAGAATCCGCTGACGGTCGATTTCAAACGCAAACGAATTTCGCACACCACCTTCGGCAGCGGCGCGCACGTCTGCGCGGGCATGCACCTCGCCAATCTGGAAATCATTGTGACGCTCCAGGAATGGCTGAAACGCATCCCCGAGTTCCGGCTGGCCGAGGGCTTCAAGCTGGTCGCGCATTCGGGTGTGGTGGCGCAGGTCGAGCGCCTGGATCTGGAGTGGGATGTCGTTTGACGGCTAGGGTTCGCTTGCGTGGTTCCATCGGAGTGACTCAATGACAATGCTTGCTGCTCGCACAGGGCAAACTGGCCGGGGGGAGTTTCACGGCCACAAGTTGCTGGTCCTGAGCGCGGTGATCGGCCTCACCACCAGCATGAATGCCGTGATGATATACAGCCTCGGCTCTTTCATTGGCCCGCTCAATGCCGAATTCGGCTGGGATCGCGGCAGCATTTCGCTGGCGGTTTCGGTGCTGACTTTTGGCGTGTTCCTGTTCGGTCCGGTGGCCGGGCAGCTGTGCGATCGCTTCGGCGCAGCAACTGTCGGCGCTCTCAGCCTGCTGGCTTACGGGGCTGCGGTGATCGCCATGACCGTGCTGGTCAGCGACCTGACCGGCTTCCTGATCGCCTATTTCCTGATCGCCATGCTCGGAGTTGGCTCGACCCCGATCGTCCTGGTTCGCCCGATCACCGCCGGATTCGACAAGCGGCGCGGCCTGGCGCTGGGGATTGCGCTGACCGGCGCGGGGCTTGCCGGGTTCTGGGTGCCCAATGCCGTCACCGAAGCAACCGCCAGCTTTGGCTGGCGCGCAGGCTATTGGGTGGTCGCGGCTGCGGCGATGCTTGCCGCTCCGGTTGTGTGGTTCGGGTTCCGCCCTTCCGAACGGCGGGCGGCGGCTGCTGCGCCAGCCGCTCGTGCCGAGATCGGGATGACGCTGGCCGAGGCGCGAAAGACGCGCGCTTTCTGGTCCGCAACAATCCTGGCAGTGACCATGGCGCTCGGCGTTGGCGGAATGATCGTCCACTTGATCCCGCTATTCAATGACCTGGGCGCGGACGCAAGAACGGCTGCGCGGATGGCGTCGATCATCGGCATCGCCAGCGCCGTCGGGCGTCTGCTGATCGGGGCGTCGCTGGATCGTTTTCCTGCACCTGTGGTAGCGACGGTGGTAATCGGCATGGGTGCGGTTGGAATTGCGCTGCTCGGTTTCGGCGGGCTGAGCTACGGAATCGTCTCGGTCATTCTGATCGGATTGCTGCTTGGCGCCGAACTCGATCTGCTGGCCTACATGGCCTCTCGCCTGTTCGGACAGAAGGCGTTCGGGGCGATCTACGGCTGGCTGTACAGCATGTACTCAATCGGTTTCGGCCTGAGCCCGTTCGTGATCGGCCGCAGCCGGGACAGCTTTGGCAGCTACGATTTCGCCCTGATCGGCAGCGTCGCGTTTCTGGCCCTCGCCGCGATCGCGGTGCAGGGGCTGCGCGCTCCTACCCCCCCCGCGCCGGTTGGCGCGTCATGATGCTTACGCCCTCCGTTTGATTTTGCTGCGCGCATAATCCAGCGCGAGCCGCTTGCGATAGCGGCGCGGGTCGAGTTCGAGCCCGTAACGCGGCGTGTCGGGAAACTGGGACGCCGCCCATGCGCGCTCGGCTTCAATTGCCGCGAGCATTTCGGCCGGCGGTGGACGGCGGAGCGCGCCGCTGACCATCGCGGCGATATATTCGGCCTGGTCGTCCATCATTCGAATATTGCTGCCCCCGGTGACATCGAAATAACCGATGAAATAAAGCCCATCGATCCGCGGATGCGCCACGCGATTGTACAGCGCGACATGCGTGGTCGCGCTTTCCACCGGCGATATGTCATCGCCGAGGAACGGGATCGCGGTGTTGTAACCCGTCGCCGCGATGATTGCGTCGAAGCGATCCGCGCTGCCGTCGGTGAAGGTGATCCGGTCGCCATCGACTCCGGAAATTCCGGGCTTGACCGCGATTCGGCCCCACGCGATTTGCGAAATGAGCGTCGGGTGGCTGATCGGATGCGTCCGCGACCTGGGCGTGCTGAACCCCCACTGCTCCATGCGCCCATGGAACATGGCGGTCAGCCGCGTGCGGATCCACACGCGCAGCCTCCATGGCAAGAACGGCTTCTCAAGCTTGGCCAGCGTCCGCGAATTGGGAACGCCAAACATCATCCGTGGCATGATCAGCACCGGCGAGCGCGCCGAGAGCACGGTGTGCTCGGTGACCGAGCAGATGTCTGCGGCGATATCGACGCCGCTGTTGCCGGGGCCGATGACGAGCACGCGCTTGCCGGCATAAGGTTCGGGCACGCGATAGCCGTGCGCATGGGTATAGGTGCCGGTGAACTGAGCGACCTGCGGCGGATGGCGCGGCACGCTCTGATGCCCGGTCGCCACCACCACCCCGTCGAAAGTTTCGCTGGCGCCGTTGTCCAGCCCGATTCGAAATCGGCCGTCGATCGGCTCGACTGTCGTGACCCGGCTGTGGAAGCGGATGCGGCGAGCCAGGTCGAAGTGATCGGCGTAGCGCGTGAAGTAGCGGCTCATCTCGGCGTGATCGGGATAGAGCGGAGTGTCAGCCGGGAATGGAAAGTCAATGAAGCTGCTGACCAAGGCTTCGGAATTGATGTGAAGCGATCGATAGGCCGGGCTCATCCCGCTGTCGTTGTCATAGACCCACAGTCCGCCGACCTGCGATCCGCATTCGAAGATCGTCGTCTCGATGCCCTTGGCGGTGAGATACTTGGCAGCGGACAGGCCGCCAGCGCCGGCACCGATGATCGCGAAATGCCGGCTCACAAACTGCTCGTCAGTGTGTCGCTCGCTGCGGCCAGAGCTCTGTCCGAGCGATCATCGTCGCTGGCGCGCACCGGTGCCGCGGTGAACATTTCCATCGGCGGCAGCTGCGCTCCGGCATCGGCAAAGCCCTGGAACACTGGATGAAGCGGCACTGATTATCCTTCCTTCGAGATTTCAAAACCGGCGTAGCCATCGGCCGCCACCTGATCGCAGATCGCGCGGTATCGGCCGATCCCGCCGACGAACGGCATAAATACGCGCGGCTTGCCGGGGATGTTTGCGCCGAGATACCAGGAGTTCGCCCGGGGAAAGAGAGTCAGGTCGGCCTCGTCGTTAACTCTCCGCACCCATTCGTCCTCCGCAGAGCGCGCGGGGACAATCGCAGTCGCACCGGCGGCTTCAAGGTCAACGATGCACGCGGCGATCCAGTCGACATGCTGCTCGATCCCCACCACCATATTGACCAGTACCGATGGACTTCCAGGGCCGGTGATGATGAACATGTTGGGGAACTCGGCGCTCATCAAGCCAAGATAGTTGCGCGGACCATCGGCCCATTTGTCCGCCAGCGCGACGCCGTTTTGCCCGCGAATGTCGATTCTCGCGAGCGCGCCGGTCAGCGCGTCATAGCCGGTTGCGCAGATGATCGCGTCGATCGGAAAGGTCGCTTCGCTGGTCGTGATCCCGGTGCCGCCGACTTGCGCGATCGGCGTTTCGCGCAGGTCAACCAGCGTCACATTGGCGCGGTTGTAGGTTTCGTAATAGTCCGATCCCACGCAGATGCGCTTCGCCCCCAGCGGGTAACCGTAAGGGCAAAGCCGCTCCGCAACCACGCGGTCGTTCACTGCCTCGCGGATTCGCTCGCGAACGAAGTCGGCGGCGGTGTCATTCGCTCGCTCGTCGAGCATGATATCGTTGAAGGCGTGGACGAAATTGACCCCGCCATGCTCCCATCGGCGGCGATATTCGGCCTCGCGTTCGGGGGCCGAGACAGCGAAGGCGCTAACCTCGCTAAAATCGTACAATGTGCCGAGTTCCCGCGCG
>JANLQW010000248.1:0-2001 GCA_031368085.1 Novosphingobium sp.
CGATTCCGTGCCGATCAAGCGCGTCGGCGAAACCGCCGATGTCGCCCTGCTGGTGATTTATCTCGCCTCGGACGAATCCGGCTTTACCACCGGCGCGGAGCATATCATCGATGGCGGGCTGACCGCGCTCTGATGCAAGGCACTGGCGCCGGCGAATGGCGGCGGAGCTGGCGCCTCGTCGCCCTGACCGCGCTCGGCCTCACCTGCGCGCCGACGACGCTGCCGGTCTATACCATCGGAGTATTTGTCGGCCCGTTCGAACAGGAATTCGGCTGGAGCCGCGCGGCGATCCAGACAGCGATCCTGTTCAGCACAGGACTCGCCGTGGTCTGCGCGCCGCTGGCGGGCTGGATGGTGCGGCGCTGGGGCATTCGCAACACAATCCTGCCGGGTCTGGTGGGACTTGCCCTTGCCTGTCTGCTCGGCGCCGGGATCACTGGATCGTTGTGGCAGCTCTACAGTGTCTATGCGCTGATGTCGCTGCTCGGCGCGGGGGCAGGGGCGGTCGCGTGGACTTCGCTGATCGCCGGAAACTTCGACAAGGCGCGCGGGCTGGCGCTTGGGGTGGGACTGTCGGGCTCGGGCCTGTGTTCGATTCTGATGCCGGCGATTGCCGCGGCCAGCATCCTGCAATGGGGCTGGCGGGGAGCCTATATTGCGCTGGCCGCGTTCTGCCTGCTTGTGGTGGTGCCGCTGTGCTGGCTGTTTTTACCGCGCGACGGACCGTCCGGATTGGCCTCGACCGGACCGGATATCAGGGTGAGCGGTTTCGATGTCGGCAACGCGGTCCGCACGCGCCGCTTCTGGCAACTCGGGCTTTCGACGCTGTGCATCTATGCCGTAATCGGCGGCGTTATCCCCAACCTGGTCCCGGCCTTTACCGATGCCGGGCTCTCGGTGGCACAGGCCGCCTCGATCATGGGCATCTTCGGGATGACCGTGATCGGCGGGCGCATTGCCGTTGGCGCATTGGTCGATCGCTTCTGGGCGCCTGCCGTCGCCGCGCTGGTAATGGTTCCCGCAGCCGTCGCCTGCCTGATCATCGGCGACGGGGGTAGTTACACCAGCTTCGCCGTCGCCGCTGCGCTGCTAGGCATGGCCACCGGGACCGAGCTGGATGTGCTGAGCTACCTCATCGCGCGCTATTTCGGCACCGTAGATTATGCCCGCATTTACGCCCGCGCTTACATTTTCGTCGCCGCCGCATCGGGCAGCGCGCCGCTGGTGTACGGCTATGTCCACGATGTCACCGGCAGTTACCGCCTGCCGATGCAAATCTCCGCTGCGCTGCTCGGGGTGGGTGTGCTCGGCCTGCTGATGCTGGGCCGCTATCCGGCCTGGGAACGCGAAAGGCTCACCGCCGCAGCGTGAGGTCCATGGTTTCCGAGCGGATCTGGATCAGTGGGACTTGCGCCAGTTGCATCAGCTTGCGCACCTGCTCCAGCTCGGGCGAGGACAGCAGCGGATAGTCGCGCCTGACCGGCCCGGCGGCGCGCATCGCGTCGATATCCGATTGCGGCAGGAAGGCGCGGTAGATCAGCTCGTCCTCGTCCTGAGTTTCATGCAGCTTTTTCAGCTCCTCGACGTCCGGGCTTTCCGGCGGGTTGGCGACCACCTCCTTCGCACGCGGCGCGGCCATGATACGGTCAAGCACCTCCGGATCGATCGGGGCGACGGTCTGGCCGTAGAAGCCCGCGGCATATTGGATCACCTCATCGGGCACGGTGCCATAGCGTTTGCCGGTGACCACGTTCAGCACCGCCTGGATGCCGACCAGCTGGCTGAACGGCGTCGCCATGCCCGGATAGCCCAGATCGCGGCGCACGGCGGCGACTTCGTCCAGCACCGCAGGCAGCTTGTCCATCATCTTGTGCATGGCCAGCTGGGCTTTGAAAGTACCCATCATCCCGCCCGGAATCTGGTGCTGAATCGAGAAGACATCGTATTCGGCATATTGATCGACCAGGAAGCCCGCCGCCTTACCCACAGCGCGGAAGTGAT
>JANLQW010000282.1:0-8633 GCA_031368085.1 Novosphingobium sp.
CCGAACCGCTCCATGACGCCCGGGCGAAACTGCTCGATGAGGATGTCGGCGCGTTCGATCAGCGGGCGAAGCGTCGCGACCACGCCGGGTCGCTTGAGGTCGATTGCCAGGCTGCGCTTGCCGCGGTTGAGCAGATGAAAATTGACGCTGTCGGCATCCACCTTGGGCTCATACGAACGCATCTCGTCGCCCTGCCCCGGCCTCTCGATCTTGATCACTTCGGCTCCGGCTTCGGCCAGCATGAGACTTGCCAGCGGCCCGGGCAGCAAGGTGCTGAAGTCGATCACCAGAAGCCCCTCGAGCGGCCTCACCTCAACGATTCTCCATCCCCGCTGCGCCTCTCATGTCCCGGACCGGATCATGTCTGCACACCGCTCTCCGATCATTATGCAGACCGAATTGGGATTCCCCGACGTGATACTCGGGATAACCGATCCATCGGCGATGCGCAGTTTGCCGATTCCGCGCACACGCAACTGGGAGTCGACGACGGCATTGTCGTCGGTAGTGGCTCCCATCCGGCAAGTACCCACATGATGATAGCCGGTGCTCGCGGTGGCCCGGATATGGTCTTCCAGTCCCTGATCGCTTTCATCCGACAGGTTTGGCTGAAGCGGTTTGCTACCGAGCGCGCGCAGCGGTGCCGCATCGCCGATCCTGCCGATCAGCCTGAGGCCATCGACGGCGGTCTGCATGTCGCGCGGGGAGGAGAAGTAGTTGGGCGCGATGTGCGGCGCCTCGCGCGGATCGGCCGATGCGATGCGGACGCTCCCCCGGCTTTCAGGCCGGTTCTGATAAAAAGCGACCTGGAAACTCGATTCCGGCAACAGCTTACCCGAGTAGGTGTTCGCTTCGAACGGCATGAAGAAGATCTGGATGTCGGGATCATCCAGCCCCTTGCGTGTATGGGCAAAGGCGCCGGCCAGCGCCGCGCCGACCGCGAGCGGCCCGGTGCGGTTGACCATATAGCGCAGCCCGGCAAGTCCTTGCGAAACTAAATTGCTCATCGTCGCATTGAAGGTGTGCGGACTCGCTGTCGTGTAGGATCGCTTGGGCAGAATGTGGTCCATCAGGTTTTCGCCCACGCCGGGCAGTTCGTGGGCGACGGCGACCCCGCTGGCGCCAAGCACCGCTGCGGGACCGATGCCCGTCAGCTGCAACAGTTGGGGTGTTGCGAACGAGCCGGCGGCGAGCACGATCTCACGCCGCGCGCGGGCGCGATGTTGCTGGCCGCCACGCTCATAGAGGACTGCGGACGCCTCACGCCCGTCCAGCTCGAGCCTGGTGGCGAGCGCATCGGTGACGACGTGGAGGTTCCGGTTGCGGCGCGCCGGCTTCAGATAGGCGGTCGCGGTCGAGGATCGCCGGCCCTTCCAGGTGGTCAGCTGGTAATAGCCGGAACCCGCAATGTCGCGCCGGCAAAAATCCGGCGTTCGCGGAATGCCGACTTCCGCTGCGGCATCGAGGAACGCTTCGGCGAGCGGGTTCATCCAGCGAGAGTCTTCGACCCCGACGGGCCCCTCATCGCCGTGAAACTCGTCCGCGCCGCGCTGCTGGCGCTCCGATTTGCGAAAGTAAGGCAGGACTTCTTCGTAGGACCAGCAATCGGCGCCCATCTGTCGCCAGATCGCATAGTCCGATGGCGTGCCGCGCACATAGATCATGCCATTGACCGAGCTCGATCCGCCCAACACCTTGCCGCGCAGCGCCGAAATGCGGCGGTTGCCGAGGTTTGGCTCCGGATCGGTCTCGAAATGCCACATGAACTTCGGATCGGGCAGCACCTTGGCGAAGCCCATCGGCAGGCCGATCCAGCGGCCGCTATCCTCTGGTCCTGCCTCAAGCAGGAGAACACTGTTGCGGCCGTCCTCACTAAGCCGGGCTGCAACCACCGCGCCACCCGAGCCTGCGCCGACCACCACGAAGTCATATTCGGTTTCAGCGATCGGCATCCTGTCCACCCATTCTTCCGCGTCACCGCATGTATGGCGGACAGATAGTCAGATATGTTATTTCCGCATATCCCCTTTTTAATTCGTGCTCAGATTTCGAGTGGGGCAAAGCTTCCGTATGCACTTGATGCCCGAGTGTCCGCGTTCAAACGACAAAGCGGTGAAAGCGATATGCTCCAGATGCGTCAGCCTGAAAAAACATCGGTGGTGCGACCTATCGGCCCGACCAGGCGACGATATTCAGCCTCTGGCTTGCCGTAAGCATCGCCAGCCAGGCCTTCCAGCTTCTCACTGTCCACTATGGTCACGCGTGACCGCTTTGACCGGATCATGCCCGCACTTTCGAGCATATGAAGCGTGACCGTGACCCCTCTTCGCGGCGCGGCGATCATCATTTGAAATCATGACACATCAGGAGCCACCGCGCGAGCCGCGGTTCAACGCGGTGGCGCGCGTTCGATACGGCACTGTAGGAGGTTTGAGACAGCAACGCCTGTACGTAGCGCAGAAGCATCGCATGCAGCGACGAACTGCTGTCGCTGACAAAAGCCGGCCGGTTTCGATGCGGAATCGGGGAAAGTGTTTTACGCGCGTCAGGTGCGATTTCAGCAGGTCGAGGTCAGCCGCCTGCATGGGCCTGAGCAACGGATTGGTGGTGTAGGAATCATTCCGACGCGACATGGCTCGCCCCTTCAAACCGGGGCGAAAGCTAAGCCACTTGCAGCCGCCTGCGCCCTAAAAAGTGACAAGCGATGGAAATGGCTTATAGGCCTTTCTGCCGATAAAGCACCAGGTATTTCTGCACGATTCCTGCCGCTTAGATCATTGGTTCTGATCACCGAAATGTCATTTTCAGACAAAGTGTGGGATTGATTCCGGAATTGTGAAACAGGTAGAGAGAGCGTAGCTTGCACTGGGGTGTAGCAATGTCCGAGTACGACTTGACCTTTAATGACGAGCAAGAAGATGCCGCGCCGCAAGTGGTTAATACGAACAGACCGAAGCCCGCGTCGCGGGCTTCGGTCGAATCCAGTATTGCCGGCGCATCCCCTGACGATACAGGCACCAGCCTGAACAATCAGCCGGTCGATCTGCGCAGCGTCCTCGACGGGATGAGCGAGGGCTTCTCGCTGCTCGACGCCGACTTCACCATCCTGGACGTCAATTCTGAAGCGCTGCGTCTCGAAACACGGACGCGTGAGCAGCTTGTCGGGCATTCGCACTGGGAGATGTACCCCGGCACGGAACAAAGTCCGCTCGGGCAAGCCTATAAGCGCGCGCTGCGTGAGCGTGTGCCCGTCACACTGGAACACCAGTATCTTTGGGAGGACGGACGGATCTCCTGGCTCGACATGCGCGCCTACCCGACCGCCGACGGGCGACTCGCGGTGTTTTTCCGCGACGTTACCGACCGCCATCTCGCGGACACGAAGTTGCGCGAGAGCGAGGAGCGGTTTCGCGGCGCAGTGGAGGCGTTCGCCGACATTTTGTGGACCAACGATGCCAAGGGTTGCATGATCGGCGAACAGCCGGGCTGGGCCGCGCTGACCGGGCAGGCTTTTGACGACTATCAGGGCTACGGCTGGTCGGACGCCGTGCATCCCGATGATGCGCAGCCGACAATCGACGCCTGGGAAGCGGCAGTGGCCGAGCATCGCCTGTTTGCCTTCGAGCATCGCGTTCGCCGCCACGATGGCGTCTGGCGACGGTTCTCCATCAGGGCCGTGCCCGTCCTGAATGACGACGGCTCGATCCGCGAATGGGTCGGCGTGCATCACGACATCACCGATTTGCGCGAGAACGAAACGCGTTTCCGTCAGTTCGCCGATAACATCAATGCAATGTTTTATGTGCACGAGGTTGACGAAGAGCGGATTTCTTACGTTAATGCGGAATTTGAGCGGATCTGGCAGCAGCCGGCGAGCGCGATCTATGCCGACATGCAATCGGCCCTGCGCGATATCCACGCTGACGACCTTCCGACGGTCGAATCAGCGTTGCAGCGCCAGCGTGCCGGGGAGAGCACCGATACGCGTTACCGGCTTGTCCGGAGGGACGGTACCGTCTGCCATATCCACGATCGTTCGTTTGCTACCGTCGATCCCGACAGCGGCGCGCGCCGGTTTGTCGGAATTGCCGAAGACGTTACCGTCACCACCGAAGCGCGGCTTCACCTTTCGCGCAATGCCGCGACGTTCGAGAAGCTGGTGCAATCCAGCCCGTTCGGTGTCTGCGTCGTCGACAGCGAATTTCGGCTTGTTGAGGTCAGTCAGGGGGCGAAGACTCTTCTCGCGGGCATTGATCCCCTGATCGGCCGCGATACCGCAGATATACTTCGGATCCTCTGGCAGGAGCCCTTTGCCACCGAAGCCATCCGGCATTTTCGCTACGCCCTCGATACAGGTGAATCATATGTCAGCCTGAAAACGATCGAGGCACGCGGCAATGTTGATGAAACCCAGGCCTACGACTGGCAGGTCGATCAAATCGTGCTTCCCGATGGCCGATTTGGCGTTGTCTGCTATTTCTACGACCTGTCCGAACGCATGGCGCTTGAGGCGAGCCTGCAACAGGCGCTCATCGATAAGGACATGCTGCTGCGCGAGATCGACCACCGGGTCCGCAACAGCATGTCGATGGTGGCGGCCCTGCTGTCGATTCAGGGCGGCGCGTCGGAAAATGTCGAGGTCAAGCAGGCGCTGTCCGTGGCCGCTTCGCGCATGCAAGCCATCGCCCGCGTTCACGAACGGCTCTACAAGGGCGATCAACTCGGCATGGTCGAGTTCGGTTCCTATCTTGAGGAAATCTGCCGTGACTTGCGCGCTTCGCTTCAGCGTGACGGCATTTCGCTTGCGCTGAAGACCGTTCCGATTGATTTGCCGGTGGACCAGGCCGTCCCGTTGGGACTGGTCACAAACGAGCTGGTGACGAATGCGTTCAAGCATTGCGGTAACGGCGCGGCGATCATCAGTGTCGAGTTGGCTTGTGACGCTGACTGCCTGACGTTGACCGTGTCGGATACGGGCGTCGGCATGGCCAATGATTACAACGCTGAAGGGCGCAAAGGCCTTGGAATGCAGGTAATTACCTTGCTGACACGCCAGCTGGGCGGATCGCTCACTCTGCCGGAAGCTGGCGGCTCTGCCGCGTTCTCCGTAACGGTGCCGGTGCTCCCGGAATATAGTCAGTAATTCAGGCGCACAGGGCAAACGGAACGCCCATTGTGTCCAGCCCCGCATACCTGGCGACATTCAGCATGGACTGCAACAGCTGAAATGTTTGAAAAGTTGGTGCGCCCGACGGGATTCGAACCCATGGCCCCCAGATTAGGAATCTGGTGCTCTATCCTGCTGAGCTACGGGCGCGCCCACGCGTATTGTTTAGTCAGCAGCGTTGGGATTGGCAATCGGATCGGCACGTGATGGCAACCATCAGTTCGCTTCACCGGGAGGCGCCACTGGAAACGGCAGCGGTGAGACCTGGATACCCTCATCGAACAATTCGCGCGCCTCCTGGATCGTCGCCTGGCCGTGAATCGGCTCCGCCGCGCGCTCGCCATAGTGCATCTCGCGCGAGGTTTCGACGAAATCGTCGCCCACCCAGCGCGATTTTTCGAGCGCCTGTGCCTGCATTGTCGCCAGCGCCTTGATCATCTGCAAAGCTTCGGTCGGCATAGCGCCCTTGACCACTGGCACCGGCAGAACCGTGGGCAATTCCTGTGGTTTGACCGCCGCACCCTCGGTCGACATCTGGTTGCCCTTGCGTTCGATATTGGGGGCCATCGGCGCTTTGACAATTTCGCTGGAGGCGCATTCCGGGCAAGCCACTAACCCGCGCTCCTGCTGGCGGGCATATTCCTCCGAAGAACCGAACCAACCTTCGAAACGGTGCCCGCCGCTACGGCATTCAAGATCGAAAACTATCATGACAGCGACTCAGTTGGCGATTCTTCGCCGATTGGCAAGGCTTGGTAATTGCGCGCGCACTTCAATCAGACGCGCCGTGTCGATCTCGGCAAAACCTATCCCAGTTGTTTCGCCGCCCAGGTCGAGCAGCACTTCGCCCCAAGGATCGACCACCAGGCTGTGCCCATAGGTGCTGCGGCCATCCTGGTGGTGGCCCACCTGCGCGGCGGCGACGACATAGGCGCTCGCCTCGACCGCACGGGCACGCTGAAGCAGGTGCCAATGGGCCTCGCCGGTGGAGACGGTGAAGGCGGCGGGGATCGCGATCACGTCGCAGCGCTGGTTGCCAAGCGCTTCGAACAGGGCAGGAAAGCGGATATCATAGCAGATGGTGAGGCCCAGCCGCCCGATCGGCGTTTCCGCCGTAACCACGCTATCGCCGGCCCCATAGGCGCTTGATTCGCGCCAGCTTTCGCCGGTGGCAAGATCGACGTCGAACATGTGGATCTTGTCGTAGCGCGCTACGATATTGCCTGACGAATCGATTACGAAAGCGCGGTTCGCCCAGCCGCCTTCCTCGCCCTGCACCGCCAGCGAACCGAGCGCGACCCAGACGCCAGCCCCAGCGGCAGCATCGCGAACTGCGGCCAGCACCGGATCATCGATCTCGGCCACGATGTGCCTGCCCGCCCGCTCGCGATTGCGATCTATCAGACCCGACATCTCCGGCGTAAACAGCATCGACGCGCCGCCCATTTCGGCCGCGCCAATGGCAGAGACAATTACCGCGGCATTAGCCTCGGGATTGATCCCCGAAGTCATCTGCAGCACGGCGATGCGCGTCACCCGATGATGCCCAGCAGCGGATCTAGCCTGCCCTGTCGGTCAAGGGCCTGGATGTCGTCGCTGCCACCGATTGGACGGCCGTTGATCAGAATCTGCGGCACCGTCGTCGCGCCGGGCACCCGCTCGAGCATCTCGGCGCGCTTGGGTCCGCCCATGGTAATGTCGTATTCCTCGTAGGCGGCACCCTTACGGTCGAGCAGCGCCTTGGCCGCGACGCAGAAGCCGCAGCCCCATTTCGTATAGATTTCAACCCTTGCCACAATCTTTTTGCGACCTTTCGACGCGACTTCTTGATAGAGGGCAGTGCTAACATATCTCGCCCGATGTGTCATGCGCCGCTCGGGCAGCACACGCATAGCCGCGAACATCTGCAACCAAAATATTTGGGGGTGGGCCCGGGACGGCCCACCCCCGCGACGCTTGCGCGCCGCCCTGCCCCTCAATGATCGTCCGGGTCGCTGTAGACGATCACCAGAACGGCAAGTCTGACTGTATAAACTCTATCTTCCGAAACGCCCCAAGTGGCCCGGTGTCTCTGATCCCACAGATTGCAATCGGCCTGGAACCCACTGCTAGCAATATATTCCCGATTCCCGCAAGCGATCAAACGAGCCGCGATTGCATAAGCGCCGCTTCGATGAAGCCGGCAAACAGCGGATGCGGCGCGAACGGTCTGCTTTTGAGCTCGGGATGGAACTGCACGCCGACAAACCAGGGATGATCGGGTCGCTCCACGATTTCGGGCAGCAGGCCATCCGGCGACATGCCGGAAAACACCAGCCCGCCTTTCTCAAGCGGCTCGCGGTAGGCGGAATTGACTTCGTAGCGGTGGCGATGGCGCTCAGAAATGGTGGTACCTCCGTAAATCGCGGCGACATGGCTGTTGCCCGAAAGCTTCGCCTCATAGGCGCCAAGCCGCATGGTGCCGCCCAGATCGCCCCCTTTGGCCCGGATTTGCAGGCCTTCGGAGCTCATCCATTCCGTAATGATGCCGACCACCGGCTCGCTGGTCGGACCGAATTCTGTGGATGACGCATCGGCGATCCCGGCGGTGTTACGCGCCCCGTCGATGCAGGCCATCTGCATGCCCAGACAAATGCCGAAGAACGGCACCTTGCGCTCGCGGGCGAACCGCACCGAGGCGATCTTGCCCTCGGTTCCGCGCTCGCCGAAGCCGCCCGGCACGAGAATGCCGTGCATTGGCTCCAGCCGGGCCGCGATCTCATCGTCGTCCTGTTCGAACAGTTCCGCATCGAGCCAGCGGATGTTGACCTTGACCCGGTGGGCCATGCCGGCATGGATCAGCGCCTCGTTGAGTGACTTATAGGCATCGGGCAGGCCGACATATTTGCCGACAACACCGATCGTCACTTCGCCTTCTGGATGCTGATACCGCTCAACGATGTCCTGCCAGCGCGACAGATCCGGCATTGGCGACGCCAGGCCGAAATGGCGCAGGACTTCGGCGTCGAGCCCTTCGGCGTGATATTGCAGCGGCACCGCATAGATGCTGGTGGCATCGAGTGCCGGGATCACCGCTTCCATGCGGACATTGCAAAACTGGGCAATCTTGGCGCGCTCATTTTCGGGCAGCGGCTTTTCGCAGCGGCACAGCAGAATGTCCGGCTGCACGCCAAGACCGGTCAACTCGCGCACCGAATGCTGAGTCGGCTTGGTTTTCAGCTCACCTGCCGCCGCGATATAGGGCACCAGCGTGACATGGACCGAACAAGTCTGCTCACGGCCCAGTTCGTTGCGCAATTGGCGAATCGCCTCGACGAACGGCAGACTCTCGATATCGCCGACGGTGCCGCCGATTTCGCAGAGGACGAAATCGAGCTCGTCCGTCTCGGCCTGGGCAAACTGCTTGATCGCGTCGGTCACATGCGGGATCACCTGGACGGTGGCGCCAAGGTAGTCGCCGCGCCGT
>JANLQW010000289.1:0-5342 GCA_031368085.1 Novosphingobium sp.
GGATTACATCAACTGCCCGATGGACCGCGAGCAATACCTCGCCTTTCACACGGGGCTGATCGCCGGCGAGAAGACCGTGTTCAAGCAGTGGGAGGCCAATACTCCCTATTTCCAGGCCTGCATGCCGATCGAAGTGATGGCCGAGCGCGGGGTCGATACGCTGCGGTTCGGGCCGATGAAACCGGTCGGTCTCGACAATCCGAAGACTGGGCGCTGGCCCTATGCGGTGGTGCAGCTGCGCCAGGATAATAAGCTCGGCACGCTGTGGAACATCGTCGGCTTCCAGACCAAGCTGAAACATGCTGACCAGGTCCGCTTGTTCCGCACCATTCCGGGGCTGGAGCGGGCCGAGTTCGCCCGGCTCGGCGGGCTGCATCGCAACACCTTTCTCAATTCGCCAACTCTGCTCGATCGGCAGCTCCGGCTGAAGTCCGCGCCGCATATCCGGTTCGCGGGCCAGATTACCGGCTGCGAGGGCTATGTCGAAAGCGCGGCGGTGGGCCTGATGGCCGGGCTGATGGCGGCGGGCGAGCTGGTCAGCAGTGACTGGACCCCTCCCCCGCCGACCACCGCGCTCGGCGCGTTGCTGGCGCATATCACCGGCGATGCCGAGGCGGACAGCTATCAGCCGATGAACGTCAACTTCGGTCTGTTCCCGCCAGTAGATGCGGCGGTCAAAAAGAAGCAGCGCAAACTGGCCTATACTGGCCGGGCCAAGGATGCGTTAAGCGGCTGGCTCCCCCTCGTCGCTGGCTGACTCGTCCTCGACCGGCGGTTCCGGCTCCGGGGCGCGCGCGCGGCGCGCCGGTTTGGAGCGCGGCACGCAGCGGCATTCGGGCGGTTTTGCCACCTTTGGCCTGGTCGTCGCGAATTCGTCGCGCATCAGCACCGCGTCGCCATTGGCGTCGGCCCCCTTGAACCGGTTGGCGGTGCGCACCGACCATTCCTCGAAGGTCAGCAGATTGTTGCGATCGGCATCGAGCTTGCGGAACGCATCGGCGCGCGGGGCGAGCATTTCATTTGCGGTGATGCGGGCATCGCGGTCGCGGTCGAGCCGGTCGAAGCGGCGTTGCTCCCGGCTCACCGCGCTGACTTCGGGCGGCGCAGGTCCGCGCAGACTAGCCGGGTCGGCAAGCGGGATAGCGTCTGACGGGGCAGCAGCGGCCAATACTGGCGGCGGCAGACCCTGCTCGCTCTCGGCCCGGCCCTGCCACCAGAATAGGCCGGCGGAGACAAACAGCAAGGCGGCGACCGCGCCCAGCACAATGCGATTCATGACCCTGCTCTCCGCGTTCCCGCAGCCCCCCTATCAGCGCCTCAGCGGCCCAACAATCCGATACGCACCGCCGTCAGCATTGCGGCGGGGGAAAGGTGCTGGGCCTGGACATCGTTCCTGATGCGGCGCGCCGCCAGCCCGTGGAGCATCGCAAGCGGGCGCAATCTGCGGGGCAGCCGGGCCCAGCGCCAATCCTGCGCGCGTGCCAGTTCCAGAGCAGCCGCGCGTTCCTGCGGATTACTGAGACCGCTTGCGATATCGGCCAGCGCCCAGTTGCGCCCCATGCGCAAGGCTGCGGCGCTGGCTTCTGGCGTATGAACGAGCGCTGCGAACGCTTCCCCCCTTGCTTCGGCCAGCGACAGGAAAGCGGATGCCGGCAAGGGAGCATCGCCGGTCATGGCCTCCCAGCCTTCGACCAGCCCGGACAGGGCACTGCGCGCAGCGGGCCAGGCGTTCAAGGCAGCGAGGAGCGGATCGCCGGTCGAAGCAGGACCAGAGCCGGCGGCGAGTTGCTCCCGCCACCAGGCGAAGCGCAACTGCGCCAGCATCGGTTCGCGGGAGCCGCGCAGAATACCGCCAAGCCGGGTGTCGAGCGCCAGAAATGCAAGCAGCGGTTGGCGCGTCGAGGCCGGCGCATAGGCCAATGCCAGGCGCTGGAGCGGTGACAGGGTTTCGATCAAGTGAGCCGGCGGCATCTAAGGCTTGCCGATATCAGACCAGGCCGATCCGCACATATCGAACGAAATCTGGCTGCGCCCACCGCAATTACCTCTCATTAAGCCTGTTTGTTGAAAGCCCGGAAACCCGGCCCGGGTGATAGCGTGAATTGAACGGGGCTCTATTCATGAAACATCACATGTTCAAACGAATCCGCCGCTCGCTTGCCGAGTTGCGCCAGAGTGCTAGCGGCAACACGGCAATCCTGATGGCTGCCGGGATGCCGGCGCTGATTGGCAGCGCTGGCCTCGCGGTGGATACCGCGCAGTGGTACATGTGGAAGCGCGAGATGCAATATGCGGTCGATCAGGCCGCGATCGCCGGTGCTTGGTCGAAGGTCAAAGGCAGCGCCGGCATCGAATACAAGACGCGAGCCCAGCAGGAATTGACGGCCAATTTGCAGATCGTCGATTTTCAGGGAACGCCATCGATTTCGCTGGCCGATTATGAGCAGCCTGCAGTGAAAGACGACAACAGCATCGTCGTGACCTTGTCGGGTTCAAAAACCCTGCCGTTCACCTCGATCATCACCAACACCGGCGTCACGGTTTCTGTGCGCGCGCAGGCGCGGTTCCAACAGGGGCGGACATTCACCGCCTGCCTGATTGCCGTCGATCCCTCGACCAAGGGCGCCATTACCATCGGCGGCAGCGCCTATGTCGTCGCCAGATGCGGTGCTGCCGCACTATCCTCTAACGCAGATGCAGTAGTCAGAAATGGCACTACCAGCGTTTTCGATGTTGGCTGGATCGTCTCCGCTGGCGGAATTGACAACAGTTTCGCCGTTCCGGGGACCCAGATCTTCGAGAACCAGGCCGGGCTGGTCGATCCGTTCGGAGCTTTGGTCCCGCCAAATAATCCGACCCCCCAGACGTACACCTGTTCAGCAGGTACCACCAGCTATTCGGCTACTTATACCGAGACGACGACGGGTTCCAAAAAGACTTACGAAGGATCGACGTCGTCCAATCTGACACTGGTCAGCTCGACTGTAGTCAGCACCGGTACCGTGCCTGGCAAGACCATGTCGCCGGTAGCCAGCAATACCAAAGTCGGCGATACTATAGTCAGCAGTTCCGGGATCACAAACAGTGTCTCCTCTACATTTCCGAAATCAACAACGACGACGACCGGCACCGGAAAGAACCAGACAACCACTACGACAACCGCAACCTGGTACCGGCGAATAGATTCTGTCACCGACGTAAAGGGTGTCGTCACCGCGATCAACGTAACGACGACGCCGGGCGGCGCCCACACCGATCCTGGAACCTACTCAACCTTCAGGGTCGGATGTAACACGATCATGAGCCCAGGTATTTATGTCATCGATGGCGGCCTGTTCGAGACCAATAGCAACTATAGCATCCGCGGCGACGGCGTGATGATTGTGTTGAAAAACGGGGCCGGCATCAGGATCAATGGCAACTCCAGCACCTATCTCAGATCAATGAGTTACGACGAAATGAGAGCGGCCGGGATTAGCGAAGCAGAGGCGCTCAAGCTCAAGGACATGCTGATCTTCGAAGATCGCAATTCAGCGGGCGACGATAACAACAAGATAAACGGCACATCCGGCACCATCCTGGGCGGCACCGTCTATCTGCCGAAGAGTACGCTGACGTTTAACGGGACGGCGGATATCGCTGCCCTGCATTGCCTGGTGATAGCGACCAAGCGGATCGTCATCGAAGGCAATACCCATATGACTTCGTTCTGCGACGGAGCCCTCCAAAACACAGTCAATGTGGGCGGCGGCGCTACAACCGTGAGGCTTGTGTCATGAAACGGCTGCTTTCTTGTCTGCTGCGTGACGAGCGCGGAACCTCGCTCATCGAAACGGCCCTTGTCACGCCAATCATGCTCGTGTTGAGCCTGGGCAGCGTTCAGGTCAGTCAGGTCGTGGCGCGTCAGCACGAGCTGGATACCGGCGCCGATCAGGCGACCGCCCTGGTCCAGGCCGGATGGACAAATCCGACCCAGCAGGCCGCCGCGCTCAAGGCGATGCTGCAGGCCTCGCTAGGGCTGTCAGCATCGCAGATCGTGATCGCATCGAAGTATCGTTGCGGGATCACAGCGACCTATGTGGACGTTGCCGGCAGTTGCGCCGTGGGGACTATCGAGGCGACCATCTTGCAGATCCGACTGACTGACCGGTACACCCCGACGTGGACTGATTTCGGGGTTGGCTCGCCAATCGACTTGTCCGTTCAACGCATGGTGCAAGTGTCATGACCCGCAGGTTGCGCCGGTTATGCGAGGATTGCTCCGGCACCTCGGCAATGGAGTTCGCTCTCGTCGCGCCGGCCTTCATCGTCATGATGCTCGGCGTCATGCAGGTCGGCCTGTGGATGCACGGCTATAATGGTTTGCGCGCGGTGGCATCGGAGACCAGCCGTTATATCACGGTCGAGTACCAGAAGGGCAACCGCGTCAGCAATTACGATGCGGCGGTTTGGGCGCGAAATACGGCCCTCGATTCGTCCTATATCCTGGACGGCGGTACGGTGAGCACATTGGTCGTCGATGACGCCACCCAGGACATCGCCGGGATCACGAGAAAGACGCTCACTGTGAATTATCAAATGAGTTCGATCATGGGAATGATCGGTATCGACGCCCTGGATATGTCTTTTTCCCGGCCGATGTTCGTGAAAGCAGCCTGATAGTCAATCGCCGCCGCCACTCTACCGGTAGCAAACCTGCCGCACTGCCGCGATAATCCGCGCCGCATCGATCACCGCTGCTTTTTCCAGATTGGCGGCATAGGGCAGCGGCACATCTTCGTTGCAGACGCGCAATACCGGCGCGTCGAGGTGGTCAAAGCCCTGCTCCATGCACAGCGCCGAGACTTCCGAAGCGATCGAGCAGACCGGCCAGCCTTCTTCCGCAACGATCAGCCGGTTGGTTTTGGCCAGGCTGAGCAGGATCGCTTCGCGGTCCATCGGCCGCAAAGTGCGCAGGTCGATCACTTCCGCCTCGATGCCCTCGCCGGCCAGCTGCTGCGCGGCCTCCAGCGCCAGTCCGACGCCGACGGAATAGGATACGATGGTGACATCGCGCCCCTCCCGAACCACCCGCGCCTTGCCGATCGGCACGATGTGGTCATCGCCCTCCGGCGCAGTGAAGTTGCGGCCATAAACCAGCTCGTTTTCCAGGAACACCACCGGATCCTCACTGCGGATCGCCGCTTTGAGCAGCCCTTTGGCATCGGCGGCATCATAGGGCGCGATCACCACCAGCCCCGGCACGCTGGCGTACCACGGGGCGTAGTTCTGGCTATGCTGCGCACCGACCCGGGAAGCCGCGCCGTTCGGGCCCCGGAACACCACCGGGCAGCGCATCTGGC
>JANLQW010000005.1:0-3661 GCA_031368085.1 Novosphingobium sp.
CTGCAGGATGCGGGCAGCGCCACCCGCGAACTGATTCTTGCGGCCCGCATCCCCGACCAGCTGGCGGGGGAAATCCTTGCAGCCTATGCGGGGCTGGCGGCGCGATTGAAGCTTCCCGACCCCGCCGTCGCCGTGCGCAGCAGCGCAACCGCCGAAGATTTGCCCGATGCTAGCTTCGCCGGGCAGCAAGAAACCTTCCTCAATATCCGGGGGCCGCGCGCCCTGATCGGCGCCTGCCTGCGCTGCTTTGCCTCGCTCTTCACCGACCGTGCGATCAGCTATCGCGATGCCAAGGGCTTCGATCATTTCGACGTCGCGCTGTCGATCGGCATTCAGCAGATGGTGCGCGCGGACCTGGCTGGATCGGGGGAGATCTTCACCATCGACACCGAGTCGGGCTTCCCGCATGTCGCCACGATCAGCGCCGCCTGGGGCCTTGGCGAGACCGTGGTGCAAGGCTCGGTCGATCCGGACAAATATGTCGTGTTCAAGCCGCTGCTCGAAAAGCGCGGCGCCCGCCCGATCATTGAAAAGACCTGCGGCGCCAAGGCCATAAGGATGGTCTATGCCCAAAGGGGCGGCAAGCGCACCCGGATTGTCAAGACCCGCCTCGCCGAGCGGCGCAGCTTCGTCCTCGAGGATGACGAGATCCTGGAACTTGGCCGCTGGGCCGTCATTGTCGAGCGGCATTATGGCCGGCCGATGGACCTCGAATGGGCGAAGGACGGCGTGAGCGGGTTGCTCTATCTCGTGCAGGCGCGTCCCGAAACGGTCGAGTCGGGCCGCAGCAGCACGTCATTCCGCAGCTATCGCCTGAAAGCAAAGGCGCAGCCTCTCCTGACAGGGGCGGCTGTTGGCAGCGCCATCGCTTCGGGCAAGGCCTGCGTGATCCGCGATGTCGCCGACATCGCCCGCTTCCCCGATGGCGCAATCCTGGTCACCGGCAATACTGATCCTGACTGGGTGCCGGTGATGAAACGGGCGGCTGGCATTGTCACCGATCATGGCGGTAATACCAGCCATGCCGCCATCGTCAGCCGCGAGCTGGGCGTCCCGGCGGTCATCGGCACAGGCAATGCGACGGCGCTGCTGGGCGAAGGCCAGGCAGTCACCCTGTCCTGCGCTAGCGGCGAGAAGGGCATGGTCTATGACGGATTGCTCGACTTCGAGAGCGAGGAGATCGATCTCGGCGCCATTGCCGAAACCCGGACGCAGGTGATGGTGAATATCGCGGAGCCTGCTGCCGCCTTCCAGTGGTGGCGGCTGCCCGCAAAGGGTGTCGGCCTGGCCCGCATGGAATTCATCATCAACAATCTGATCAAGGTCCATCCGATGGCGCTGCTGCATCCCGAACGGGTCAGCGCCGCAGACAAACGCCGCATTCGTGAACTGACGCAGGGCCATGCATCGCCGGCGGACTATTTCGTCGACCTGCTGGCCCGCGGCATCGCCAAACTTGCCGCCCCCTATTATCCGCATCCCGCGATTGTCCGGCTGAGCGATTTCAAGACCAATGAATATGCCCATCTGGTCGGCGGCCAAGCGTTCGAGCCGGCAGAGGAAAACCCGATGCTCGGGTTCCGGGGTGCCTCGCGCTATTACGACGAGCGTTACCGCGAGGGCTTTGCCCTTGAGTGCCGCGCGTTGAAAAGGGTACGCGAGGAACTGGGCTTTGCGAATGTCATCGTCATGGTGCCGTTCTGTCGGACCCCGGCGGAAGCCGACCGGGTGCTCGCGGCCATGGCCAAAAACGGGCTGCGCCGGGGTGATCGGGGCCTGCTGGTCTATATGATGTGCGAGATACCCTCCAACGTCATCCTGGCCGAGGAGTTCGCCAAGCGCTTCGATGGCTTCTCGATCGGATCGAACGACCTTACCCAGCTTGTGCTGGGTGTGGACCGGGATTCGGACCTGCTCGCCGCGCTGTTCGATGAACGGGACGAGGCAGTGAAACGCATGATCGCCGAAGCCATCTCCAAAGCCCATGCCGCCGGTATCAAGATCGGCATCTGTGGGCAGGCGCCTAGCAATTACCCGGACTTTGCCGAATTCCTCGTCGGCAAAGGGATCGATTCAATCTCGCTCAACCCCGACAGCTTCGTGCGGACCATGCGCAGCATCGCCGAGGCCGAGAATCCCGCATGAACTTCACATCCACCCGGGCATTCCCAGATGACCAGACGGAGCTAAGCCGATGACAGTTTCACCTCCACGTACATATCTTCGAGGCGCCAACGCTACTGAGGAAAGCCGCACATACGGCTGATCCGCTGGCGGCGAATGTGGGCGGCGAACATCGGACCGAAGCGGTTCCACCTGTGCCGCACCGTCTCGTTGCAGATGTCGATGCCGCGCTCGAACAGCAGGTCCTCAACATTGCGCAGTGACAGTGGGAAGCGGATGTACATCATCACCACCCAGCGGATCACCTCGGGCGACGAATTGAAGTAGCGGAACGGATTGGCAGCCTTGCTCCTGCCCGGCGACTAGCAGCGGCCTTCCTACGCCGCCAGATTGCTCTGACAGTGCCAGGCGACGGTCAGATGTAGGGGTAAGCCATCCCGTAATAATCGAAGATCCGGCGCCCATAGTTGTGATCGTATTCGGGGAATTCCTCACCGTGCTTTGGCGCGGTTTCGAGCTTCGACTTGTCCAAATCGACTACATAGCCGCCCTTCTCTGGGTCGTAGTCCAGCATATTCCAAGGAAGTGGATAATACTCGTTCCCTACACCGAATAGGCCGCCGAACTGGAGCACCGCATATTCCACCTGTCCGGTAAGCTTGCCAACCATGAAATTCTTCACGGCGCCAAGCTTCTCACCGACGCGGTTGTAGACTTTCGTGCCTTCGACCCTGTCAGAAGCTATGAGCCGATGGGATTGGTTCGTATCGACCGTATCGACCATGGCACTCTCTCCTATCCCGAGTCACGCTATCACGACTCTGAAACCACACCCAGCCCCAATTGTTCCCTTGGGGTGGTGTCAACACATAGTATGGTCCGCCCTGAAGCGTCCCAGCTTTTCCGGAGGCTCCTATCTGTGAGAAGGAGCTGTGATGACGACGAGGAACAAGTTTTTGCCTGAGGTTCGCGAGCGTGCGGTGCATTGGTGCGGGATTGAGTACTGCCGAACTGGGCCTGCGGCTCCGTTATGAGGTCAGCCATGAATTTGCGCCCTATGTCGGTGTTGCCGTTCACCGCCGTTGGCGGCGAGCTGCTGTTCGAGGTGCTCAGCCAGCGCTACGAACGTGGCAGCACGCTGATCACCAGCAATCTGCCGTTCGATGAATGGACATCGGTGTTCGGCTCCGAGCGCCTCACTGGCGCGCTCCTCGACCGGCTGACCCACCACGTCCACATTCTCGAGATGAATGGCGAGAGCTTCCGCCTCGCCAGTAGCCGCAAGCGCCAGAAGGACACGGAGGGAAGCAAGATGACATGATGAGAAACGGCCATCGGCAGCGGGAAATCGGCTTCCGCTCCGCTACAGCCGCTGCCCCGCTGCCGATAATGCCCAGCCTCAACCAGAGGCTTTTTGTTTAAACCAACTGGCCCGTTTTTAAACCGGCGGTTGGCCCGATTTTATGCTGGCGTTGACACACACGTCGATTTGACTCAGCCGGGCGTTGAACGGTTCGTTGCTAACAAGCTGCATGTT
>JANLQW010000077.1:0-2870 GCA_031368085.1 Novosphingobium sp.
CTACGGCTGCTTTTGTCTTCGAGCCGCACACCATGACGCACGAAGAAAGGACAGCCGTAGACCTACGGTCGCCTTCGGCTCGACAAGCTCAGGGTAAGCGGGCTCCGGGCTGATTCCGGTTTTGCGCACCCCGCTCTAGGCGAGCAGGTCTCACAGCATATCGAAATGCTCCATGTTCGGGGCGCCAGCAAAAAATGGCCCGACGAGCGCCTTGAAACGATCGAATTCCGGTGTCTTGGTAAACGCGGTGTGCGCTTCCACGCTATCCCACTCGAGCAGCAGGATGAACTTGCCGGGATTTTCCACGCCGCGCCCGACCCGTGCCGATGAACAGCCCGCAGCGCCTGCGAGGAAGGCGGTGCCAGTGCTTGCCATTGCCGCCGCGAAGTCTGCTTCCTTGCCCGGGGCGATGGGGATTTCTGCGCGTTCGACAAACATTTTCACTCTCCTTGGTTGCTCTTGAGACGCTCGACCACAAGTGCGGCGAGTTTGAATTTCTGAGGTCGTCCAGTGACCGTTAGCGGAATCTCGCCTTCTTTGAAAAACAGGACATGGCGCGGAACCTTGAAGCGCGCAAGATTTGCCGCGCAAACCGCAAGAAGCTCAGCCGCATCGGGATGCTGTCCTTCGCGCGGAACGATGCAGAGACAACCGGTTTCACCCGCCCGCGCGTCCGGCACACCGACGACCAGTGCCTGATCGATCTGCGGGTGATTGTCGAACAGCATCTCGATCTCTCGCGGCATCACCATTTCGCCGTTGCAGCGATAGGTTTCCTTGATCCGGCCCGTCAGCGTCACGTAGCCATCCGCGCTCACCCGCCCGACATCGCCGGTGCGCAGCCAGCCATCGGGGATGAAAGCCGCCGCAGTCTCATCGGGCTTCTTGTAATAGCCGCGCGTGACGATGGGGCCTTTCACCACAAGTTCGCCTTCCGCGTCCGGAGGCAGGTCGGCGAGTGATTCCGGGTCGATCGTTTTGTAAACCGCCACGCGCCCACCCAGCGCAGGATCGCCCGCGACGCTTGGCGGTTTGAAGCGGCCGTGCGTTGTCAGCAGCCGCGTATCGTCATCCTCCGGCACGCTCGATGTGGCTGACGCCGAGGTTTCGGTCATGCCGTAGCCCATCCGCATCTCGGCGGGGCGAAGGACTTCGCGGATGTCGCTCCAGATGCCGGGCGGATAGGCCCCACCACTGTTGAACATCACGAGCAGATGGCTGGAATCGAAACCACGTGTCCGCGCGACCTCGATCAGCCTGGCTGTCGCGATCGGCACTGCCACCAGCTCTGTAGTGCGGTGGCGCTCGGCAGCGTCGAGCATTTCCGCCGCATCGAACACCAGGTGCGGAATGATCGCTCCGCCGACGAACAGCACCGCGAGCAGGCATTCGGTATAGCCAAAAACATGATACATCGGCATCGCAAACTGCATTCGTCGCCCGTCCTCGAAGGCACCGGCGATCACCGACGAAAAGGCCGCGCGAAGCACCATGTCGTGGGTCAGCATCACGCCTTTGGATCGTCCGGTCGTGCCCGAGGTGTACAGGATAGCGCTAAGCGCGGCGCCATCTGCCGCAGCCTCGCGCCGCGCCAGCTCGGCATCACTTTCGGGTGTGGCGCTGGCGATCAGCGCGTCGATTCCGGGGAGCGTGAAGACATGCCGCAATTTCGGCAATTCAGGCATTATCCCGGCAAGATCCGCCAAATAATCATGCCCGCGGAACTCTGCCATCGTGATCAGCATCACCGAGTCAGACTGGTCGATCACATAGGCAAGCTCTTGCCCGCGCAGCATGAAATTGACCGGAATGCAAACCGCACCCGCCCGCGCAATGGCGAATTTGATCGCGGTGAATTCGGGATGGTTGGCCATATCGAGAGCGACATGTTCGCCCGCTTCGAGGCCGTGCGCGATCAGGCCCGACGCGATCTGGCGCGACCAGGCCTGCACCTCGGCATAGCTCCATTCGCGCTCGTCTGTAATGATCAGGGGTCGCTCTGCCCAGGACTCCACCGAGCGATCAAGCCGGCCCGAAATGGTCAGCACCTCCCAGACCGGGTACCGCGCCTCAAGCAAGCAGCGACGCTCTTGCGGTGTCATCCTTCCCTCTCGTTTCTGTCAGATTGACGGGGCAGCGCAATCGTCATAACAAACATTTGTTTATTGGCAAACGCAAGCTGACGGGGTGAAGCATGGATTTCCGCTTCAATGATGAACAGCGGATGTGGAACGACACGGTTCAGGACTTCATGATCCGTGAAGTCGGGCAGGACTATACGCTCGAACACGATTTGTCGCGTGAATTTCCCGAAGATGTCTATCGCAAGATGGCCGATCTTGGCTGGCTGGGGCTGCTTGTGCCCGAGGAGCAGGGCGGGATGGCGACTGATCCGGTGATGTTCGCGATCTTCTGCGAAGCGATCGGCAAATACAGCCTCGATACTGCCGCCTGCATCATGACATCGGTGTTCACCGTAACCAATATCTGCCGCCACGGCACGCCCGAACAGGTCGATCGATACATCAAGCCCTTTCTGCGCGGCGATCAGAAATTCTCGATTTCCATAAGCGAGCCCCAATCGGGGTCTGACGCCGCAGGCGGGCGTTCGACCGCGCGGCTCGACGGCGACGAATGGGTGCTGAACGGCAACAAGGTCTGGTGTTCGGGCGCGCAGCTTCCCGGCGCCGTCATCGCCGTCCTCGCCCGCACCAGCCAGGAACGCTATGATGGTTTTTCTATGTTCCTCGTCCCCAATGACACGCCGGGACTGCACATCAAGAAGATGCAGACGCTTGTCCGCAAGAGCCTTGGCACCACCGAATTCTTCATGGATGACATGCGCATTCCCAAGGCAGCGCTGCTTGGCG
>JANLQW010000098.1:0-10453 GCA_031368085.1 Novosphingobium sp.
CAGCCGCTCGCGCGCCAGCAATTCGCGGCTGACGAATTTGGCGGGCGCGAACACCAGATGGTTGCCCGTGGCCGTGGCGGCAATCGCCCGCGCCTTGGACAAGGACAAAGCCGCCTCGCCTCCCTTCAGCCAGTCCAGATCATCGCGGTAGAACAGCCAATAGGTGCGCCCGGCAAAGTCCCCCAACCGCGCCACGCCTTCGCCAATATCGGGCGCGGGCATCATGGTCGCCGGATCGAACGGCTGCGCGGTGGCGGTATGCCAAAGCAGTCCGGCCATGGCGGCTGGATCGGGCAGGCCCGCGCCAGACAGGATCGCGTCCATTTCGATGGGCGCTCCCAAGGTGCAATAGGTGAAGTCGCCGCCCAGCCCCGGCGCGGTTTCCGCCACGTCGCGTTCGCCGGTCACGATCAGCACACCGTCCTTCACCGTCGGCTTGATCCGGTCATACTTAGGACCGTCCAGCGTTTCGATCCGCTGCACCTGTTCCAGTAGGGCGTTGGCGTGCTTGAGCTTGGAAAATGTCAGTGGCACGCGCAGCAATTCCTCGCGCATTTTGCCTTCAAACGGATAGCCCTTGCTCACCCGTCGAACGCGCTCTGCCGTTAGCGTGTCGGCATAATCCTCGCCCTCCACCAGAATGAACCGGCGGTTGCCGCCATCGCGGGCATTGGCTGCAAGAACGGCATGGGCCGTTGTGCCGGAACCCGCGAAGGAATCGAGAATGGTAATATCCTGATTCTCAAAAAGGCTAAGTAGATGAAGAATTATCTCGTATGGCTTAGGAAAATCAAACGCATCATCGCCAAAAATTGCACGAACGGTCTTAGAGCCGGTGTTCGTATAGACAGGGATATTGAATACCGACGATACATTCGTTCTTGCGGACAGTTCATCGATATATACTTTCCGGCGTGGCCGACCAGTGGATTTTTCGGGCCAGATTATGCGCCCTTCCGATATAAATTTGTTCATGGTTGCGGGTTCAAATCGCCAGCCGCGCCTTGGGCAGCCATAATTTTGGCGAGACACTGGATCGATCAAATCATAGTGCAGGTTCGGCCTCGCATCCTTCGATGCCAATCCTACCATATTGCCACTCGCCCAAGCGCCCAATGGATCATTGTCACGATTTTTGTAGTCTGCGGCAGATCGGATTTCTCCGCTCAGGCCGCCGCCATAGCACAGCACAAATTCATGATCGTTCGATTGACCACTTTCGTTCCTGTTGTCTTTGTTCTGCCGGGACTTCCAAATGAATTCGCCGATGAAGTTATCAAGACCAAATACTTCATCACAAATCAGCTTTAGGGTGTGAAGTTCAATAGAATCAATGGCAATGAAAATTACACCCTCGTCCGCCAGCAATTCATGCAGCAGCTTCAACCGGGGCCACATCATGCAGGCCCATTTGTCATGCCGTAGTCCGTCCTCCAGCCCGATGGGATTGTCCGAAAGCCATTCCTTGATCATCGGCGAATTGACGTTGTCGTTATAGCACCAGCCTTCGTTGCCGGTGTTGTAGGGCGGATCGATGAAAATGCAGTCCACCTTGCCCGCGTGCGTCGGCAACAGCGCCTTCAGCGCGTGCAGATTGTCGCCATGAATGATCAGATTGCCGTCCAGCCGGGACGCGCCAATGCCCTTGTCCGCCAGCATTTCCAGCGGGCGAAACGGCACCGTCAAATGGTGGTTATAGACGAATTCTTTGCCCTTGAATTGCAGCTCCGGCACGCGCGCACTCCCCTTTGCGGCACTGTCTAGCAGCCCCCGCTTGCCGCGCCAGCCCCGCCGGATCGATTGTTAACCGCTGGAGCGCGCCTTGGCCGCAAGGGCCTTCAGCATCGCTTGCACGTCGGCATCCTGTGTCCAATCATCGCCAGCCTTCGCCCGCCCAGCCGCCCGGATCAAATCCCCTTGCCGGTGAACCGGAACAGCGCCGTAGCTGGTAAAGGTTGTCAGCACGTCGGCATGGCCCAGGTTCTGCGACCAGGCTTTCATCGCCTCCGGTGTGAGGTCCAGCGTCATGGCATAGCGCACCAACATATCGCGGAACGAATGTGGATTGTAGTAGGGCAGGCCAGCCGCCGCGAAAGCCCTTTTAAACACTTCGCGGATCGGGCTTGTGGACGCCCAGCCGTGGCGGGCAAGGCCGATGGGGGTGAATTCGCCGGTTTCACTGAGGCCCATCGCGGTGGCCGGGAACAGCGGATCGGCTGGCCCCCAAAGGTGGTCGCGTTGCAATTCCCCTGTCCAGTCAGTTAGAATGCCCAGCGCCTCGCTGCCGGTTGGCGTGAAATAGGTTCGGAACGTCTTGGCAAATTTGGTGCGGACGGTGCGGGCGTCCTGTTCAACGCAGCCTTCGGCAAGATTGACGTGCTCCAGCCGGAACGAAGCCAGCGCGGCAACGCGCGCCGCAGTCATTGCGGTGAAGGCGATCAGCGCCCGGTCGCGCCGCTCCAGCACTGTGGCGGCTGGCATCATGGCAAGCACATGGTGCACTTGCTCCAGCGACGGCACGCGCTTTTCGCGGGTTGCGCGGGCAATCGCCACATCCTTGTCGCTCAGGTTGAAATAATCGGCATCGGCATAGGCGATGTGCGACTTGAAGCCGGGCAGGTGAGCCAGCCAGAAAAAGAACGCCCGCAGATCGCGCATCGTAGAAAGCACGGTCGCCTTGCTCAGCCTCTCGCCGGTGCGGGCGTTGAGCGCCCCGGCCAGCCGCGCCTTGAAGGCTACCGCTTGTTCGCGGTGGAATTTCTTGAAATCCTTGGCGCGCGTCGATTCCTCAAACCGGGCGAGCGACTTGGCGACACCATCGATTGTCGCTTCGTCGCGGCCCATCGCTTGGGCGAGATAATGGAAATAGTCGCGCTTGATCCGCTCGTTCGCGGGATTGTGCTTGATCACTATATCGCCTGCCTTTCGAAGTCACAATTCAGGGAGGGCGAGGGACTGCCCTTTAGGCGTGGCAGGGCTTGCGTAATTTGAACGTCTAGTCCGGGCATCTTGGCGGGCAGATCGGCAAGGCGGATGCGCCTGTGCATCATCCCGTCACATGTCGCGCAGAGGGCGCGCAGATTGCCTGAGACGGGTGTTGCCGCCATGTAATCGAGCATACCGAGTGCGGGCGGACTCGGTCCGCGACACCGGAAGCAATAGAGCGTTCCGGTCTGGCAAGGGCGCTTGCGGCTGGCATTGCGCTTGGTGAGAAAGACCCGCACCGCTCCGCCCTGAAACAGCAGCGGGCGGCTGGTATCGAGTGCCTGCAATCCGGCAAGCTGCCAATGGCGCACGGTGTTCTTATGCACGTTCAGGCAGGCCGCCAGCTCCGGGACGGTATAGCTGCGATGCATTTTGATCCGTTGCGGATTGGCCCGCTGCGTGGGCATGGCGCTTACGCCTGCCCCGCGACCAAACGTCGGATTGATTCCGCTCTGATCAGCGTGCGGCGGCCCAGCTTGAAGGATTCAAGTCGCCCGTCTGCGATCATCGCATAGATGGACGTGCGGCCAAGGCTCAGCGTGCGGGCGGTATCATTGATCGAATAGGCCAGTCGTTCCATTTCCATTGCTCTTGCTCCGATGTGGCTGGCGTGTGCCAGCGGACACGGGCAAGCATGGGCAGGTCATGGAATTGTGTCGGATGGAAAGGGGCACAAAGGGGCGCTTACTTCACAACCTTTTGATATTCTTGCCAAAGCTGCCGCGCTCTTTGGCGAACCGCAGTATCGCCAGCATCAATGTCCTGGCTGGCCAGCCAATCCATCATCGCTCGCTCTATGTCTGCCTGTGATTCTGGTTGCAGGTCCAAGCTGTAGAGCTTCACAGCGATATGTGCCCACATTGCATCCCAATGGCGGGCAAACGGTTTGCCGCCGACGTTCTTTTGCGCAAAGGCAAGAGGCGTTTCTTTGGAACTTGAAGCGGTAACTTCCTTAGCGACAAACGTTTTTGTGAACGAAAATCGATGTAACTCAATTTGACGTAAAATCTTATTATACGATTCGTCCCAGATCCCAGACATCGCCGCGTCAAAGTGCGGTGATCTTGCCTGACCACCCCTTCCACCTTGCGCCTTGATGGCTACCTCATCAAATTTTGCTGACAAGAATGCGAGAAAACCGTCAGCCGACTCCGTCAACATCGCAAAGGCTTCGACATCTTTGGCGACTGCGGAAACACGATCAACAGCGTCCTTGACGAAGTGGCGACCATCCTGTTCCAGAACAATTATGGCCGCACCGACGGTCATGCTCGAATGGAGCAAACCCTTTCGGTTCTGGCTGACATACACTGCCTGAACATGGTCCTGAACGCGTTTGCGCGCCAAATCGTCAGCGTCATCGAGGACTAGTCGAATTTGTTCACGAGTGAGTTGATCCATAAAAGCATGTGCACTTCGCCAGCGATGAGAGTCTAGTGGTGAAAATCATACGCTTGGTACCCCTTGCGAGCGGTCGGGAACGACCAAGATTGGTGGCTTGCTGACCGGCAGCTTTGATGATCCCCCCGTTCGGCACCCTTTAAAGGGGCGATCGAATTTCTTCGAGCAACCTATCATACGCATCGGCTAAGAGTTCGAGCTGCTCATTCGCATCACCCTCGAAGGAAGAGCCGTGCATCAGTGCCAGACGCCGTGGTTGGAGCTGCGCAAGTCGGCGGATCGTCCGCGCCGTTGCGGGCCCGATGCTCGTCGCGTGGAACGCTTCTTCGGCAACCATGGCGGGGCCGACGATGTCGCTGTTAACCAGCGGCGGGCCGTCCCCAAGGCGGGTGAACAGGTCACCGCAGAACAGCGTGCCGGTAATCTCCTCATATAGCACTTGCGCCTCCCACCCGTGCGGCACGTGTGGAGTCGCGACAATCCGTACACGCCTGTCGCCAAGGTCCAGCACCTCATCATCACCGACGGGCCGCGGCAGACGGTCCGCTAGATCGTTCAGCGATACCATGCAGCCGAGCGGATTGAAGAACACCTGGGCCTCCGGCGCGGCTTCGAGCCACAGGTTCATTGCGCCACATTCGTCGGCTTCGACATGGCCGAAGCTTATCCAGCGGAGTTGTTCGACCGGCATGATCGTGGAAACGGCCGCAGAGACGAGGGGGAACATTCCCCGCGGGCCGCAATGGAACAGCATCGGCTCGTTTGCGACGATAAGAAACTGATTGAACGTAAAACCCACGGGCGGCGCGATGTCCGAAACATAGGTGCTTAGGCGGAAAATGCCGTCCGCAATCTCAGCGACTTCGGTTTTCATGGCAGCCAAGCTGCGCCGGTCTGGTGTGAGAGTCCATCCTAAGGTTCGCAATTGGGTCGGTTTATGCCATTCCGCCAGTGGGTACCAAGCGTGTGATTTTGACCACTAGATGGTTATCGCTGCGCTTCGGATTGGCACTACGTCAGCACCCTTTCGCAAGGCGTCCAAATAGTCCGCCCACCATTGCGCCATTTCAAACCGTTCCGCCCAGTGCGCACCGCGATGATAGGCGGCGCGGACAGCGTCCTTGTCCTTGTGCGCCAAGGCCCGCTCGATGGCATCGGACGACCATTTGCCCGATTCATTGAGCAAGGTGCTAGCCATCGCCCGAAAGCCGTGCGCCGTCATATCGTCTTTTGTAAAGCCCAGCCGCCGCAGCGCCGCGCCCACCGTGTTTTCCGACATCGGGCGGGCAGGCGTGCGGATTGACGGGAATACATAGCGCCCGTCGCCGGTCAGCGCGCGGGCCTCTTCCAGCAGCGCCAGTGCCAGCCTGGAAAGCGGCACGGTGTGTTCCAGTCGCCCTTTCATCTTTTCGCCGGGAATCCGCCAGATGGCGGCTTCAGCATCGATTTCGGTCCATTCGGCGTGCCGCAACTCGCCTGGCCTCACGAACAGCAAGGCGGAAAGCTGCAAGGCGATTTGCGTCACCGGGCTGCCTTCATAGCCGTCGATGGCGCGCAGCAGTTCACCTGCCTTCCTCGGCTCCAAAATCGCCGCATAGTGCTTGGCCTTGTGGCTGACCAGCGCACCGCGCAGATCGCGTGTCGGATCGGATTTGGCCAATTGGTTGGCGATGGCGTAGCGGAACACTTGGCTTGAGAATTGCAGCGCCCGGTGCGCGGCTTCGGTGCGGCCCGTCGATTCATAGCGCCGCACCGCGTCCAGCAATTCGAACGGCTCAATTTCGGCAACCGGTCGCAGGCCAAGAGTGCGCTCCAGCAGCTTCAAAAGCCATTCCTGCTTGGTGGTGGTGGCCTCGGCCCGGCCTTCGCGCTTGCACTTGGCAATGTAGGATTGCGCGACGGCGGCGAACGAATTCGCGGCGCTCACCTTGGCCGCGTGCCGGTCGCGCTTCTTCTTTTCGGCTGGATCGAAACCGCTGGCCAGAAGCTTGCGGGCATCGTCGCGCTCATCGCGTGCATCCTTCAGGCTTACGGCGGGATAGGCCCCCAGGGACAGCTTCCGCTCCACACCGCCCGGTGAACGATACTTCAGCCGCCACAGTCGCCCGCCGGTTGGTGTCACCAGCAGATAAAGGCCCTTTTCGTCCGCTGCCTTGTAGTCCTTTCCGCCGGGCTTCAGCGCGCGGATTGCGGTGTCAGTCAGTGCCATTTGGGGGCCTTTCAAATTGGGCATTTCCAAAAGGCCCCCCAAAAGGCCCCCAATTTCACCTGAATGCAGGCGGTCAAAGGTGGGCACTGGCGGTTAGGCCAGTGCTATTTTTGGCAGATTTCTGGGGGTTTTGCAAGCTTCAGCGGCTGTCTGCGGACAAGCCAATGGTGCCCGGGGGAGGAATTGAACCACCGACACCATGATTTTCAGTCATGTGCTCTACCAACTGAGCTACCCGGGCATCGCTGCTGCGGCGGTCAGCATTGGGTTTGGACCGGCGAGCGATTGGAGGTGCGCCTATGGCGAAGCAGCGCAGCCTTGGCAAGCCGGAATCACTCCTCCGGCGGCGAGTCAGGATCGGCCGGAGGGCCGCGCAGGGCATAGCCGTCGTCGAGCCATTTGACGAGGTCGCGGTCGCGGCAGCGGGTGGAGCAGAACGGCGTCTGCTCGGCGCTGCGGGGCTTTCCGCAGATCGGGCATTTCCTGGCGGACGTCGTCATGGCGGCACTGCCTGCGCGAAACCGCCGGTCAGGGCAAGGGCGGGATCGACCTGCCAGCGCAGCTCGCGCCCGGTCCGCCGAGCGAGCTGCGCTTCCCATTCGGGCCGGATGGCCGCGTGCACCGCCGGATGCAGCCCAATCAGAAGCGCACCCGGGTCGGCGACACGCTCGGCCTGGCGGAGCAACAGCCGGGCGGCGGCGCCCGGCCGATCGGACGCAATGCGGTGGACCAGCGAGGGCCGCTCGAGCCGGGCCACCAGCTGGATGAAACCGAAGCCGTTCATCGCGGTGCGCTGGTGCGGCCAGTCCGCCAGGGCTGCTGCGAGCGCGGTGTCTACCGCCTGTCGGTCGGCTTTGTCTGCCAGTGTCGGGAAGTCCGCGCCGATCGAGCCGGCAAGATCGAAGCGGCGGATCGCCGCCGCCAGCGCCGGAATGGCGGCGAGGGCGAGGGCGCGAGGGGGCAAGCCGCCGTCGATATCGATCAGGGTCATCGCCGGGGTCGGGCTGATGGTCAGCGAGCCGCCCGCAAAGCCCACTTCGCCCGCAAAGGCTTCGCCGCAAAGTTCCTCCCAGGCACCCGCTGGAAACTCGCGGACGAGGTGCAGCGTCTTGCCCTCGGCGCGCAGGCGTTCGGCGAGGCTCGGGGCAGGGCGGGGGGCGGCCGCCGCCGGGCGGGCATGCGCGCGTTTGAGCCGGCCGCTCTCGGCCATCGCGGCGCGGGCGATTTCCGCGCGCAGCGGTGCGCCTTCGCGGGCGCTGGCGGCAAGTCCGGAGACGAGGGCCTCCTCTCCGCTGGCAAAACGCAGCGTGCCGCGCGCTGATCCCGCGCTGCGCGAGACCAGAACGGCATCCTCCACCTGACCCGCCGCCAGACGGCCGGGCCATTCGATCCGGGCGGCGGCGATTGCCCCGATGTCAAACCGGATCGCGCGATCTTCACCGATGCCTGCTTCGACCAGCCACTCAGCCAAGGCCAAATCCTGCGGCTTTGAGCAGCGCCCGGGTTTCGAACAGCGGCAGCCCCACTACGCCTGAATGGCTCCCCGAAATCCACGCGATCAGTCCTTCGGCGCTGCCCTGGATGGCATAGCCGCCGGCCTTGCCATGCCATTCACCGCCGGCGAGATAGTCGTCGATCTCTGCGGCGGAGAGCGGTTTGAAGCGCACAATTGTCTCGGACAACCGCTCGCGCAGGCATCCGTCCGGCGCCTTGAGCGCAACCGCCGAGAGCACCCGGTGCCGCCGTCCGGCGAGCAGCGTCAGGCAGGCCCGCGCGGTAGCGTCATCCTCTGCCTTGGGCAGGATGCGGCGGCCCAGGGCGACCACCGTATCGCCGGCAAGGACATGCGCGCCGTCGCCGGGCACCCCCAGCGCCTTCTCGCGGGCCATGCGGCGGGCATAATCGCGCGGCAGTTCGGCCTTGGCGGGGGTTTCGTCGATGGCGGCGGCAGCTATAGAAACCGGGGTGACGCCCAGCCGGACCAGCAGTTCGCGGCGGCGCGGGCTGGCCGAGGCGAGAATGAGCGTTCTTTGGGGCGAAGCCACAGAAACCTTGCCGGCATCCGTACCCCGAACCTGGCGCGGGGCAGCAGCACCAGCGCTTTCCCCGGCATTTGCCAGCGATTTGTCTTTCGCCATCACCGTCGGTTCAGAGCCTTTCGCGGCGCGGCATAGCGGCGGGACGGATAAAAGGGAAGCCAGGGGGGATTTCGCTCGTTGTGCCTCGCTGTATCGCCGGCATGACGGCGCGGAATTCCGAAGGAGGTTTTGAGGGCGGGGCCAGGCGCTGCGCTTGTCCGGATGAATTGGGGGCAAGGGCGGGGCGGCCCTCCCCAAACGCGCCGTGATCGCCTATTTCCGCCTCATGGCCCGCAACAGCGTCCCGCCCGACCGCCAGTCTTCCGAACGCTTCCACGAGGAGCGGGCGACCACGACCATGCTCGCCAGCCAGCCGGACATCGCAGCCGGAGTCGCCGCAATCCGCGAAACGCTGGCGACGCTCAAGCCCCGGCCCGGCGTTTACCGGATGCTCGATAGCCGGGGCGATGTGCTCTATGTCGGCAAGGCGCGGGCGCTGCGGAACCGGGTAGCGAACTACACCCAGGTCGACAAAATGCCCAATCGCCTGCGCCGGATGGTTAGCCAGACGCGCGGGATGACCATTGTCACGACAAATTCCGAGGCCGAGGCGCTGCTGCTCGAGGCGCAACTGATCAAGCGCTACCGCCCGCCTTACAATGTTCTGCTGCGCGACGACAAAAGCTTCCCGTTCATCCTGCTGTGCGACGATCACGCGTTCCCGAGGATCATGAAGCACCGGGGCGCGCGCAAGCAGAAGGGCGAATATTTCGGCCCTTTCGCCAGCGCCGGCAGCGTCAACACCACGGTCAATGCCCTGCAGAAGCTGTTCCTGCTCAGAAGCTGCACCGATGGCTTCTTTTCCCGCCGTGACCGGCCTTGCCTGCTCTATCAGATCAAGCGCTGCTCGGCGCCCTGCGTCGGGCGGATCGACCGGAGCGCCTATGCCGAACTGGTTGGCGAGGCGAAGGACTTTCTCGGCGGCAAGAGCTCGGCAGTGCAGGCCAAGATCGCCAGGCAGATGGACGAAGCGGCCGCGGCGCTGGACTTCGAGCGGGCCGCGATGCTGCGCGACCGGTTGCGCGCGGCAAGCTTCATCCAGGGCAGCCAGGCGATCAACGCCGAAGGAATTGGCAATGGCGACATTTTTGCCATGGCCTGCAAGGCGGGGCAGGTGGCGATCCAGGCGTTTTTCATCCGGGGTGGTCAGAACTGGGGCCATCGCGCCTTCTTCCCCGCCCACACCGAGGGGCTGAGCGAAGAGGAAGTGCTGACCAGCTTCCTTGCCCTGTTCTACGAGGAAGTGCCGCCCGCACGGTTGATCCTGCTCGACCGCGAACTGCCGGAGGCGGAGCTTCTGGAAGAAGCGTTCCGGCCGGGCGCCGGGGGGAGGGTGGAAATATCGGTCCCGCAGCGCGGCGACCGGCGGCGGATGATGGAGCAGGCGCAGCGCAATGCCGTCGAGGCGCTGGAGCGGCGGATGGCGGAAAGCGGAAGCAAGGCGAAGATCCTGCGCGAAGTTGCGGAATTCCTTGAATTGCCCGACGTGCCGCAGCGGATCGAGATCTACGATAACAGCCATATCTCGGGTACCAATGCGCTCGGCGCGATGGTGGTCGCCGGGCCGGACGGTTTTCTCAAGGGCCAGTACCGCAAAGGGACCATCAAGCGCGCCGAGACCGCACCGGGCGATGACTTCGCGATGATGCGCGAAGTTATGGCGCGACGGTTTGCGCGGCTCTTAGAACCTCCCCGGCACGGGGAGGTGGCAGCGCGTAGC
>JANLQW010000180.1:0-15599 GCA_031368085.1 Novosphingobium sp.
GCACCACCGAATTCTTCATGGATGACATGCGCATTCCCAAGGCAGCGCTGCTTGGCGAGGTGGGCAAGGGCTGGCACTATATCGGCGAACATCTTGATCTTGAGCGGCTGAGCATTGCCGCCTCACAGGTTGGCAATGCCCGCACCGCGCTGGACGACACCAAGAAGTATTTGAGCGAACGAGACGCCTTCGGCAAGAAGCTCTCGTCCTATCAGGTGCTCAAGCACCGCATGGCGGACGACGAAACCGAACTCGCCGCCGCGCGCCTGATGGTCTATTACGCAGCGGACAAGCTTGCGCGTGGCGAGCCGGCCAATGCTGACGTCGCCAAGGCCAAGTTGTTCACCGCCAAGACCTTGTTCCAAATATCCTTCAACGGGATGCAGGCGCTCGGCGGCTACGCTCAGCTTCCCGAATATCACATGGAACGCTATTTCCGTGAGGCCAAGCACGGCATGGTTGGCGGCGGCACCAACGAAATTCTGCGCAGCATCATCGCCAAGTCGATGGGGTTGGGGCGTGACGGCTAAGGCACGAGAGGTGGCGGGTTGGATGGCATCGGTAGCAGGGCCGCGCGATGCGATCCTGGATGCTGCGATTCGCCTGTTCGGCAAGCAGGGCTATTCAGGCACCTCGATGCGCGACATTGCCGCGGCTGTCGGTGTATTGCCGGGGAGCCTCTACGCCCATATCGCGAGCAAGGAGGCGTTGCTTGCCGATATTGTTGAGGATGGCGTCAACCGGTTCCTCGCAGCGGTCCACCCCCACACCGAATCGGATGCAACCCCTACAGCCAAACTCCGCGCAATGATGATTGCCCATGTCGCGGTCGTCGCCGACAATCCCGAACGCTCGCTCGTCGTTTTCCATCAATGGCGTTATCTGGGTGACGACAACATCCAGGCTGCCATCGGCAAACGCCGCGATTATGAACAGGCGTTTATCGGTGTGATTGATGACGGGATGAAGGCAGGGGCTTTCCGCGCAGACCTCAACCTTCGGATCGCGGTGTTGGCGATATTGGGTGCGCTAAATTGGACCCCGGAATGGTTGTCACCGGATGGCAGACTGTCGCCCGAAGAGGTGGGTGAGATAATTGCGGATACGCTGCTGATGGGGGTGCGGACTTGAGGTCAACTTGATCGCAGTCTTGACTTGCAATCCCCTTCGCCATACCAAAAACAAATGATTGTTTGGATGATAGAATGACTGGCCGCGTTTTGTCTGATCCCCAATCGAAATTCTTCGAAGATTTCGAACTTGGCGATGTGATGACGACGCGCGGGCGCACGGTGGACATCGGCGATATCACCACTTTCGCAGGGCTGACGGGGGACCATTATCAGCTCCACACGGATGCCGCGTTCATGGCAGGCTCGCGTTTTGGGCAGCGGATTGCGCATGGGCCGCTGACCTTTTCGCTCGCTATCGGGCTGGTTGGCGGAAGCGGGTTTTACGGGGATGCGATTGCGGCCCTAGTCGAAATTACCGGTCTCAAGGCGACCAAGCCCGTGTTTGCCGGGGACACGCTGCATGTGGTTGCCGAGGTGACGGGTCATGAGGCGAGCGGCGGCAAATATGGCACGCTCGCGGTTACTTACCTGGTGCGCAATCAGTCGGGCGATGAAGTGATGACGTTCCTCCAGACCATGCTCGCGAAGCGGAGAGTTTGAATGGCTGAAAACTGGCAGTTGCATGTTGATGCCGGTCAAGAAAATGACCCGGTATTCGTCGGCATCGGCGAAATTCCATCGGGGAAATATCCTGATCGCGGCTTTATCGAGGCGCTGACCAAGGTTGCGATTCTGGCGCTCAAGGATGCGGAGATGGCGCCGCGCGATATCGATACGATCCTGCTCATCCCGTGCCTGCACAGCGGTGAGGACCAGGCAGATCTGGTATTCTCCCGCATGGTCGAGGAGCTGGGCATCCATGGCTCGTGCAAGTCGAGCTTTATGGTGCATTCTGGCGGCTCGACCAGCGACAATGCGGCGCGTGCGGCGCACGGGCTGATCGCGACCGGTCACGCACGGAATGTCCTCGTTCTGCAGGGCGAGCGCTGGGGTTCCGCAGACCTCAACGAGATGATCACGATGCTGTCGAAGAACGGCATCCCCGGCGAATGGGAATTGCCGACCGGCATCCAGTTCAACGCCATCGGTGCGATGATCATGCGGCGGTACATGCACGCCTCGGGCAGCACGGCGGCAGAGATGGCCTCGGTCTGCGTCACATTGCGCAAATGGGCGAACCTCAACGAGAACGCCATGTTCTACACCAAGCCTCTCACGGTCGAGCAGATTCTCGCCTCGCGTATGGTCGCCGATCCGCTCCACAGCTTCGAATGTCCGCCGATGGCGGATGGCGCGGTGGCGTTCGTCATGACCAATACCGGCATCGCGAAAAAACGCGGGATCAGCCACGGTATCCGCGTTGCCGGATCGGGCGGCTGTGTCAGCCATTATTGCCTGAGCCAGGAAGCGGATCAGGCCGTGCTCGGCTGGCCGCTGGCTGCTGAACGGGCGTGGAATCAATCCGGCTGGGGCCCTGAAGATGCCGACATTGGCGAAATCTATGACAGCTATGCCGCCGTCACCGCGATTGCGCTTGAAGGCATCGGCATCTGCGAAAAGGGCGAAGGCGCACGCTGGTTCGCTGCGGGCCACGGCGATCCCGGCGGCAAACTGCCGATGAACACCAATGGCGGCTTGCTTTCGGCCGGGCATACCGGGGTTGGCGGCGGGACGGCATTGCTCGTTGAGGGGATACGTCAGTTGCTCCACCGTGCACCGTCCAGGCGTCAGGTCGAAGGTTGCGAACGGGCGATCATCGGCGGAACTGGCGGGAGCTATATGGACGCGCAAATCCTGCTGCTCGAGCGCACGAAATTGGGAGGTTGAGCGATGAAGACACCGGTAATCGTTTCTGACTTCCGCGCAGGCCTCGCAGGCGGCGAGCTGCTGATCCAGAACTGCAATGATTGCGGCAAACCCAACATGTGGCCGCGCTATGCCTGCCCGCATTGCCAGTCGGATAATCTCGGCTGGGCGAAATCGGGCGGGAAGGGGGTGCTGCATAGCTTTTGCGTGCTTCGCCAGGGCGCGCCCGATGGGTTTGAGGATGATTTGCCCTATGCCATCGGTGTGGTAAAGCTCGCCGAGGGCGTGCAACTGCTCGCGCGGCTTGAGGCGAACGGCGACGATGACTGGTCCGCTTACAGGTGCGACGATGCGGTCGAGTTTGTTGCTGTTTCAGGCAGCGAGATTGAGCGCCGTCCCTGTGCAACTTTTCGTCGAGTTAGATCATGAACAGCTTCGCATTCCTTGAAAAATCGGCGCGGCAATGGCCCGATACGGTGGCGTTGCTGCACGGGACAGAGAGTCTCACCTATCGCCAGTTCCGGGATCGCGCCCTTGCGGTTGGCGGGAACCTCCGCGCGCTGGGATGCGAGGCGGGCGACCGCGTGGCCTTCTGCCTTGCCAACTCGCCCAGGGTTCTGGAAGTCATTTTTGGCTGCTTTGCGGCGGGTTTGGTCGTAGTGCCGGTCAACGCGCGGCTTCATGCGCGGGAATTGGCGTATATCGTCGGGAACTGCGGCGCGAAGGTTCTGGTTCACGGCCCCGAGTTTGCCGACGGCATTGTGGCGCACGCTGATCTGTTTTCCGGTCTTGCGCACCGCCTATCGACCGATGATTTCGGCAATTTGCTTAACCTTGACAACGCGCTCCCCCTTGCCGTCGAGGCCGCAGCTGACGATATCTGCTGGCTGTTCTATACCTCCGGAACGACCGGCAAGCCCAAAGGCGCGATGTGGAACCACCGGATGGTTCGCTGCGTAATCATGAATTATCTCGCTGATCTTTATAACATCCAGCCAGGCGAGATTGTGCTGCATTGCGCGCCGATGTCGCACGGCAGCGGGGTTTCGGCACTTCCCGCCATTGCCCGCGGCGCGACCAATGCGATTACCGAGTCCGCCAGTTTTGATGTTGATCATCTGTTCGCGACAGTCGAGCGGCTCAAGGTTTCGCATATTGGCTTCATGGCCCCGACCCAGATCATCAAGATGCTCGAGGATCATGTGCCGGGCCGCCATGATCTCTCGAGCCTCAAGGCGATCTGCTATGGCGGCGCGCCAATCTATGTCGATCAACTCAAACAGGCGATGGCGACCTTTGGGCCGGTTTTTGTGCAGCTTTACGGGCAGGGAGAAGCGCCGATAACGATCACCGGGCTGTCGGCGGCGGCGCATCAGCGACTGCTGAGCGCGGGCGATCCGCGCATTGGCTCGGCAGGGCAGGTGCGCACCGATGTCGAGGCGCATTGTGTTGACGGCGACGACAATCCGCTACCCGCTGGTCAGACTGGCGAAGTCGTCGTGCGCGGCGATGTTGTCATGCCGGGCTACTGGAACAACCCGGAGGCGAGCGCCGAAACCTTGCGAGGCGGTTGGCTGCACACCGGGGACATCGGCTATTTCGACGAGCAAGGCTATCTGTTCCTGCTGGACCGCGCCACGGATATGGTGATCAGCGGCGGAAACAATGTCTATCCGCGCGAAGTGGAGGAGGTGATCATTCTCCATCCCAAGGTGGCCAATTGCGTCGTGTTTGGCATTCCCGACGATTATTGGGGAGAGGCGGTCCATGCGGTCATTGTCGTCAAGCCTGGCGCAACCCTCACCGCAGGGGAGATCATCGCCTTTTGCGGCGAGCATATGGCCGGATACAAGAAGCCCAAGGCAGTCGACTTCGCCGATGAGTTGCCCGTAAGCGGCTATGGCAAGATCCTGCGCCGCGAAGTGCGCGACGCTTATTGGGGCGGGGTTGAGGGCCGCATCGGCGGCGGCGCTGCGGCGACCAAGGCGCCGGAATGAAGAGGGGGGCATGAAGGGCGTCGCCATCGCCGGGATCGGAATGACCCAATTCGGCAAGCAGACCGGGCGCGGGCTACGCAGCATGGCGCTGGCTGCGATTGAGGAAGCAATTGCCGATAGCGGGATTGCATCCGACCGGATCGAGCGCATCTATTTCGGCAACGCCATCGCCGGGATCGTCACGCAGCAGGAAATGATCCGGGGGCAGGTTGCGCTTCGCCATCAGCCGCTGGCAAAAGTGCCTTTGTTCAACATCGAAAACGCCTGCGCATCTGGTGGATCGGCGTTTAGTCTCGCCTGCGAGGCGGTGGCGAGCGGTGCGGTGGAAGTCGCGCTCGCCGTCGGTGCGGAACAGATGACCCATGCCGACCGAAGCCGGCCTTTCAATGCCCTGCGCGGTTCAACCGATATCGAGGACATTGGCGAATCCGAACCCGGCCAGATCAGTGCAAACTCCCTGTTGATGGACTATTATGCCGCGGTGGCGCAGCGCTATCTCGATGCGTACGGTGCCGAGCCAGCTGACTTCGCGCGGGTCGCGGTCAAGAACCGGCGGCATGCCGCGATGAACCCGCTCGCCCATTTGCGCACCCCGCAATCGCTGGAGGATGTCCTGTCAAGCCGGATGATCGTCGCGCCGCTCTCCCTGCCGATGTGTTCGCCGGTGACCGATGGCGGGGCGGCCCTTCTGGTGTGTTCAGAGAAGCTCGCGGCATCCCTCGGTCAACCGGTCGTGCGGGTTCGGGCGTCGTCGGTCGCGTCAGGTGCGGGCGGCAAGCCGGTCGATGATGCAGCGGCCAAGGCCTATGGCATGACGGGCATGGGTGCGCAGGATTTCGACGTGATCGAACTCCACGATGCCGCAGCGCCCGCCGAGCTGATGCAATATCATGAGATCGGCCTGTGCGGGGAGGGCGACGGTTTCAAGCTGATCCGCGAGGGCGCCACCGATCTTGGTGGGCGCATACCGGTCAACACCAGCGGCGGACTGCTCAGCCGGGGGCATCCCCTGGGCGCAACCGGCTGTGCGCAGATTGTCGAGCTGGTCCACCAGCTGCGCGGCACGGCAGGCGCACGCCAGGTCGAAGGCGCGCGGCGGGCGCTTGCGGTCAACGGCGGCGGCTGGCTCGACGGTGCTTACGCGTTGGCGATAGCCACGGTCCTTGAACGCTCGTAAGCTTCCCCCATGATTTACGAAACTATCCTGCTCGATCGCCCGGCAAACGGGGTCGCGATGATTACGCTCAACCGGCCAAGCCGGGGCAACGGTGTCGTCCCCGAAATGGCGCGCGACATGCTCGCGGCGCTGGACGTGCTGGAGGCGGACAAATCCGTGCGGGTGCTGGTGCTGACCGGTGCCGGCAAGCAATTCTGCGCCGGGGCGGATCTGGTCGAATTCCAGAAGTATCTTGCCGAAGATCATGCCCGCGAGCAGGAACCCTACAACGCCCGCGTGCTGTGGCCCGTCACCCAGCGCCTGGTTTCGTGCCGCTTGCCTGTGATTGCGGCGATCAATGGCGGGGCGACGGCCGGGGGCCTTGATCTGGCGCTGGCGTGCGACATCCGCATTGCTTCAAGCCGCGCCAAGCTGGGCGAGACCTATATCAAGCTTGGGCTTAATCCTGGCAACGGCGGAACATATTTTCTGCCCAGACTGGTCGGGAGCGGGCTGGCGGCGGAATTGGCGCTGACGGGTGACCTGGTCGATGCAGAGCGTGCCCTGGCTATCGGGCTGGTCAACAGCATCGCCGAACCTGACGTCCTGATTGCGGAAGCCATTGCACTCGCCGGCCGGATCGCCGAACGTCCGCGCCTCGCCATCGAGGCAACCAAGCAGCAGCTTCGCCAAAGCTGGCACATGGATCTGGCGGGATCGATGAATGCCAGTTTCTGGGCGGTCGCTGCGCTCACCTATAGCGACGATCTGCGGGAGGGCGTGGCCGCAGCGCTAGAGAGGCGCGAACCGATTTATAACAAGGCTGACAAGGCGTGATCGTCGACGCTGTCGTCCATCCGTGGAACATGTCGCCGCAGAACCAGAACCCGGCGGCGCAGGCCCAGATCGATGCGGTCTATGCCTCGCACAAGCTGTCTTACGACGAGGCGCACGCCGACTATATCCTGCAACCGCATGAATTTTTCCGCGATCTGAGCTTCGACGTGATTGCGCGGGCGGAGTTCGTCGAAAGTCCGGTGGATTTCGCAATCCTCCATTCGCTCCCCAATCTCGGCTTTGGTTTGGGGCACATTACGCTGCCGGAAAAATGCGCGGCATTCAGGGATCGCTTCCCGCACCGGGTGAAAATGCTCGGCACAGTAGGCACGCCGATTGCCGCAACCGCCATAGAAGAGATCACCCGCCAGCACGGCGAACTCGGGATCGATGGAGTAAAGCTCTACCCCGCGTTCTTCTACGACGGCAAGGGCGAAGGCTGGCGGATGGACGGCGAGGATTGGGCGACGCCGTTCCTCGAAGCTGTGCGCAAGCTCGGTCTCACCCGGATCGCGATCCACAAGGCGCTGTGGCTTGAGCCCGCCCCCAAATCCGCGTTCGATATCGACGACATGGGGCCGCCGCTTGACCGCTTCCCGGATATGACCTTTGAAATGGTCCACGGCGGCGCGGCGTTTCTCGATGAGACGATTCGCCTGATGCATCGCCATGTGAATCTCTATCTGACGCTCGAGACAACGTTTTCCTATATCCTCACCCGCCCGCGTGTGTTCGCCAAGGTTCTGGGGAAGTTGGTCACCGAAGTCGGATCGGACCGGTTGCTGTTTGCCAGTGGCAACAACCTGGCGCATCCTCGGCCACTGATTGAAGCGTTTGCCGGCTATCAGTTTCCCGCGGCCTTGCAGCAGGAGTTTGGGATCCGCCCGCTGCAAGACCAGGACCGCGCGCAAATCATGGGGCTGAATGCGGCCCGCCTCTACGCCATCGAGCAACAGCCAATCGACGACGAATTCTCCCGCGCGCGCGCGGCTGCCGTCCCGGGCCCGTGGAGCGCGATCCGGCAATGACCGATCCTGCCCTTATCGCCCGCATAAAGGCAGCACTCGCCCGCGTCACCGAGCCGTGCAGCATCGCCTTTGGCAAGCCGATCAGCATCGTCGAGATGGGTCTGATCGAGCGGATCGCAGTGCAAGGCGGCCACGCCGAAATCACCCTGTGCCTGACTGACGCAGCCTGTGTCCATTTTGCCGGAATGCAGCGCTTCATCCGCGACGAGTTGATCGAACTCCCCGAAATCCTCTCAGTCGAAGTCAAGCAAACGCTGGATCAGCTCTGGACTCCCGACCGGCGGCACTCGACATGAATTTCGAGCAGACCCTCCCCGGCCTCAAGGTGCTTGACCTGAGCACCAATATCGCCGGCCCCTTCGCCGCCATGATCCTCGGCGACATGGGAGCGGACGTGATCAAGATCGAGCGCCCGCCGCATGGCGATGACACACGCGCGCTTCCGCCGCAGATCGATGGGCAGGCGACCGTCTTCCTCGCCGTCAATCGCGGCAAGCGCAGCCTGTTGCTCGATATCAAGTCGCCAGGGGGCAAAGAGGCGTTGCTGCGCCTGGTCGAAACCGCAGATGTAGTGATCGAAAGCTTCCCGCCCGGCCTCGGCGAGAAGCTGGGGTTCACCTTCGAGGCACTACAGTCCCGCAACCCGCGCATCCTCATGGCCTCGATTTCGGCGTTTGGCGATGGCCCGATTGGCCGCACCATGCCCGGCTACGATGCGCTGGTGCAGGCGGTGAGCGGAATGATGAGTTTCACCGGCTCGCCCGGCGCACCTACCGTCCGCCTCGCGCCCTCGGTGCTCGATCTCACCACCGGGATGTGGGCGGCGATGGGCCTGCTCGCAGCGATATTGCGCAGGAATGCGGGGGGAGGGGCGGAGCATGTCCGCCCCAGCCTGATCGACTCGGCCTTTACATTGATGAACCACCAGCTGCTCGCCATGCTCGCTACCGGCCGGCCCCCTGAAAAGCTCGGCTCCGGTGCGCCTAGTGCCGCTCCTTACGGGGTATTTCAGGCCTCCGATGGCGAAATCATGATCGCCACTGCAAGCGAACCCCAATTTCCACGCCTTTGCGCGGCGCTCGGTCTGGCGGAACTGGCCGCCGATGCCCGCTTCACGACGATGGCGGACCGGCTCGCCAACCGCCCGCCACTCGATCAGGCAATCGCGGACGTGATCGCCGGTCAATCGACCAGTCATTGGCTCAGCCATCTGGGCAAATCAGGGATATCCTGCGGGCGGGTCAACGATCTGGCCGAAGCATGGGCACTCCCGGTTGTGGCCGAGCGCAAGCTGCTTGACTCCATGCAGCTGCGCCTGCCGATCGACCTGACGGGTCAGCCAGTCGGCAGACGCGCGCCTGCGCTGGGCGAACATTCGCGCGAAATCCTGCATGAAGCCGGTTTCGATGCTAGAGCGATGGGCAAGCTGGGCTTCGATTGAGCGACTGGCTATGGCTTGCGTTCAATCTGAACAAAACCGTCTACCCTGAGCTTGTCGAAGGGCTGCTTTTCTTCGGGCCGCACATTCTGACGCACGAAGTAAAGGACAGCCGTAGACCTACGATCGCCTTCGGCTCGACAAGCTCAGGGTAGACGGGCTTGGCCTCATTCCGGTAAGCACCCTGCTCTAAGCCTTCAATATTACCGAACCGCCATTGGCGCCGAGGCCCAGCACCGCTGACATACCGACGCGAGCGCCCGGCACCTGGTGCCCCTCTGCCTGCCCGCGAAGCTGCCAGGTGAGTTCGCAGATTTGCAGCACGGCCTGGGCGGTCGTCGCCTCTCCGGACGAGAGAAAGCCGCCGCTCGGGTTGATCGCCAGTTCGCCGTCGATGGCGAGCTTGCCGTTCTCCAGCATCCAGTCGCCCTTGCCGGGTTCGTAGAAGCCGAACTGCTCGGGCCAGGCGAGGATATGCCAGGCCGTATTGTCGGCCATTTCGAGCACGTCGACATCCTCAGGGCCTATTCCCGCCATGGCACAGGCGCGGGCAACCGCCGTGCCCACCTCGCTGGTATGGGTCACCCCGGGGCGAACCGTGCTCGAGACGGTTGGAATGCGGCGCGCCGGATCGCCGAACTGGCCCGTCGCGGTGGCGCAGCCCGCCACTTCAACCAATTTGTTGCCGGCGCGCCTGGCGTAGTCTTCGCTTCCCAAAATCACCGCGGCCGCACCGTCGCTGACCGCGCAGATTTGGAGCAGATGGAGCGGATCGGAAACCATCGGCGAGGCGAGCACCTCTGCAACGCTGGTTTCGCTCCGGAACCGGGCGTTGGGATTGCCGGTCGCATTGCGGCGCATCAGCACCGACGCCTTGGCCAGCGTTTCGGCGGTCGTGCCGAATTCGTGCATGCGCCGACGCGCCTCGATCGCCCAGTAAGCAGGGTTGGTGGCGCCCATTGCTACCCAGCGCAGATAATCGCTGTCGGTAATATCGTCCTGGCTGCCGGGTGGCCGGGGGATGAACCCCTTCGGCATCCGTTCGGCGCCCATCGCGCAAACCACATCATACTGCCCGCTGGCGATCATCGCATAAGCGGTTTGAAACGCGATCGCGCCTGCCGCGCAGGCACCGCCGACGTTGACGCAAGCTATGCCCTGTTCCGCCACGGCCTGCACGATCTCATTGGCGTGCAAACCCCAGCCCATGCCGCCTTCGAAGCGCGAGCTGGCGGCGACCAGACCTTGCACGTCGGGCCACGAAAGCGATGCGTCCTTGAGCGCTGCGGTTATCGCTTCAAGCGCCAGCTGGAGCTGCGGCTTGTCGGGCCACTTACCCCAGGGATGAGCCCCGGCACCCACCACGTAAACCGGCCGCGTCATGCCACGTCTCCAGCTTCGGCGGGCGCGAACTTGTAGGTTGCCACCGCGCCGCGCTCGGCATCGGTATAGAGCGTTTGAACCACCATTCGGACCGGCATGCCGATCTGGATCGCGTCAAACGCAAGGCCCGTCAGCATGCCCATAACTTCCAATCCCGCACCCAGATCGATCAGGCCGATCGCATAGGGTTCCCAGTTGTCCATCCTGAAAGGCGGCGGCGGTTGGTAACGCTGGACCGTATAGCTGAGCAGTGCGCCGCGGTTTGGCAGCAGCGCGGGCTCGATGCGCTTTTCCGCGCAGTGCGGATTGCGGCAACTCAGGGCTACGGGGAAGTAAATCGTATCGCAGCTCGCGCAACGTGAGCCGATCAGCCGCGGTCCTTCCGGCTGGACTTCGAACAGGCCCTCGGCAACCGCGACCAATCCGCCTGGCGGGCCACTCACAAGGAAAGGATGTCCCGCGTTTCGCGAAAATACAGCAGGCCACTCGACGTATCGGTCACGGTTACGTCATGGCGCACATAGCGGCGGCCCCGCTTTTCATATTTGTCGCTCGCCCGCGTCGTAATGCGGACGGTAGCCCCCACAGGAATTGGTTCGAGGATTTCAGTATCATGGTAGGTATGGATCGAGCCAATCGCAAAAGGCTTCGTGTGGTCGAACTGAACCGATAACACGAAATGCGAGAGCAGCAGCGGCGGCACGATCGCTCCGCCGAACGGCGATTCTCCGGGGATGGTCCAGGTGTTCATCCTCCACCCCTCGTACCAGGGGTTAAAGTCTTCGACCGCATCGGCATAGAGGATTACGAGTTCGGGTGTGATGTGCAGGTCGCGGGACAGCTCATCGCCGATCTCGACCATGTCCCAATAGGTCTGCGATCCCTGTTCCAGCCCCTCGATGAAGGCGCGTGTCTGGGCGGCTTGTATCGCGCTTTGCGGACGGAGATCTTCAGCTTTAACCTTGTCGTTGGTCATCGGTGTATTCCTGTGATGCTAGAACCTGACTCCGGGGCAAATCGATGGCGTTCAGACATCGACGTCGACTTCGATCCATCCGACCGTCTTCTTTTCGCCCGCCTCGTTGTCGCACCAGATGTCCACAGTGAAGCGATAGCCGTTGCCCTTCGGCACCTTCTCGCGAACGACGCCGTGCGTGGTAATCACTTCATTGGCGAGCGTGGAGCCGACATATTTGCAAACTACGCGCGCATTCTTGAACATCTGCGCGCCGAAGTGATTTACGCACATCTCAGCCAGATAGGCTGACGACATTTCGCCGGTCTGAATGGGTGCCTCCAGGCCTGTGGCTGCGGCGTAAACCGGATCCCAGTGGTTGGGATTGAAGCGGCCCCAAAGCCGCGATCCCATGAGCTGGATCGCCGCCTTCTTCTTGAGCGGCTGCAGTTCGAAACCCACCGGCGTGTCCTTCGACACCAAGGGGAATGCCTCGGCAAAAGCTACGCTACCCATCAATTGTCTCCTGCATTGGCCTGCTGCACAGCGGTGTCCAGCATGAAGCCTTCATATCCTTTTGCCGCTGTCTTCTCCAATATCCGGCGATATCCGCGAACACCTCCGGAATAGGGCATGAAAACCCTTGGCTTGCCCGGCATTTCGGCGCCGAGATAATAAGACGGGGTCTTGAGGTAGAGCGTCTCCTCGGCGCGTTCGTTGACGTGCGCAACCCAGTCTCGCTCGGCTTCGGCAGTGACCTCGATCTCTGTGATACCGCGGCTGCGAGCAAATTCGAACAGCGCCGCCAGCCAGTCAATCTGCTCCTCCGAGGACAACAAGACATTGCTGAGCAACGAGGGACTGCCTGGACCGACGATGATAAACATGTTCGGGAAGCCGTGAACCCCTAGACCAAGGAAGCTGGTCGGGCCTGCCGACCACTTCTCGCGAAGCGTCAAGCCGCCGCGCCCGGTAATTTCCGGCTTGAGCAGAGACCCGGTGAACGCATCGAACCCGGTCGCGTAAATGATAACATCGAACGGGATTTCTGCTGCGGAGGTTTGGATCCCGAGCGGGGTGATTGCTTCTATCGGTGTCTCGCTGATATCGACCAGATCGACATTGGCGCGGTTGAAAGCGGGGAAATAGCCGCTATCGACCGAGGGGCGCCGGGTGCCGAACGGAAAACCCCTCGGCGTCAGTTTCTCCAGCACAGCCGGATCATCGACCTGCTCGGCGATCTTTGACCGGATGAAATCGGACGCGGTCTCGTTCGAGCGTTCGTCCAGCAGGATGTCCTTGAAGGTCAGCGCGAAACCGAAGCCGAGCCGGTTCCACGCCGTCTCGTAGGCGGCTTGACGCTCTTCCTCGGGAACATCGATTGCCGAGCGCGTGTCCGGGACGAAGCCGAGGCCGCTGGGCGAATTGCGGGCTGCCTCGCGCCGCTCACGATAGTTTGCCTTGCCCGTGCGGTCTTCCTCGTCGGACATGGGAGCATTCGCTGCCGGAATTGAGAAGTTGGCGGTCCGTTGGAACACCGATAAATGCGATGCCACCTGCGCGATCACCGGGGTCATCTGCACACCGGATGATCCCGTGCCGATGATTGCCACGCGCTTGCCAGCCAGATTGACATCGTCCTTGGGCCACTTCGCACTATAAATGATGCGCCCGCCGAATGTTTCCTGCCCGGGGTAAACGGTATCCTTCGGCGTCGACAGTTGCCCCACCGCCAGGATCAGCTTGCCAGCTTGCCAGCGCCGCGCGCCTTCAATCCCGCCGCCGTCAACCTCGATATCCCACAGCGCGCGCGTCTCATCATAGGTGGCGCGCGTAACCTGCGCGTTGAATGTGATATCGCGGCGCAGGTCAAAGCGGTCGACGACATGGGCAACATAGCGCAGGATTTCGGGCTGCGTCGCGTATCGCTCGGTCCACCGCCACTCCTGCTCGAGTTCCGGCGAAAACCGATAGGAATAATCGAAGCTTTCGACATCGCAGCGCGCGCCGGGATATCGGTTGAAATGCCACACCCCGCCCACGTCATCGCCCGCCTCCAGCACCGCGACCGACATTCCCATCGACCGCAGTGTATACAGCGCGCGAAGGCCGGCAAAACCGGCGCCAATCACAACAGCATCGACTTGCACAACCATAGAGCTTCTATCCTTATTTTCCCGGATGTGTCACACAGGGTGGAGATGGTCAACGAACTCGTGGAATATTGAGGCGCATGTCAAAGCATTTCGAACCGCCGCTGCGTAAGATCGCCATAGTCACCGGCGCCGCACGGGGCATTGGCGCCGCCATCGCGCGCCGCCTGGCGCAAGAGGGTCATGACGTGGCGGTCCTGGACCTGCGGCGTGAGACCTGTGCCGATACCATTGCCGCCATTGAGAGCGCCGGTCGGCGCGGTGTCGCGGTGGCCGTCGACGTTTCCGACGAAGCGGCCGTGCGGCGCGGCGTTGCCGAGGTCGTCGAGGCTCTGGGTGCCCCCACGGTGCTGGTCAACAATGCCGGCATCATTCGCGACCGCACCCTGGCGAAGCTTTCGCTCGACGACTGGGAGACTGTCATCAACGTCAATCTGCGATCGGTTTTTCTGATGTGCCGCGAAGTCCAGGGTTACATGCGCGAAGCGCGCTGGGGCCGGATCGTCAACCTTTCCAGCATTGCTGCGCTCGGGGCCTATGGCGAGGCCAATTACGCTGCGGCGAAGGCCGGGATACAGGGCCTCACCAGGACGATCGCAATCGAAATGGGCCGGTTCGGCGTCACCGCCAATGTGGTTGCCCCCGGGTTCGTGGTTACCGATATGACCCGCGAGGTCGCAGCGCGGATGAACGTGACGATCGAAGCGATGACCGAAGAGATGATGCGCGACGTTCACGTTGGAAGATCCGGCGAGCCCGACGATATCGCCAACGCCGTCGCCTTCTTTACAGATGCCCGATCAAGCTTCGTTACGGGCCAGGTCCTCTACGTCGCCGGCGCACCGCGCGGCTGAGATCGCGCGGCCGCGCTGGCGGCGGCGGACAAGGCTGCGTTATCCCCATTTTTGCCATCGAAGGCGATAGCCTTGCGGATTGCCTGTGGCTATTTGCCCACAGGGGCAGACAAATCCACCCGTAACCTTGAAAAAATGTCAACGGAATCGTTGACATGGCGGCTTGCGACTTTATTTCCCGCCAATCAATAATTCTACAGGTCTGCCATGGGGAGAAGCATCATGACCATTCGGAACTCTGCTCTGCGAACAGCGCTGTTTGCTGCGCTTGTGACAGGCACCAGCGGCGTTGCGCTGGCGCAAGCCGATACCAGTTCAACGGCGAATGAAGCCAGCGAGCCACAAGGCGGCCTTGCCGACATCATCGTCACGGCGACCAAGCGCAGCGAAAATCTGCAGGACGTGCCAGTCAGCATCTCGGCGATCGGCAACGAGCAGCTTGCGTCTCGCGGCGTCACGACGTCGAACGATCTGGGAGCGGTTGTGCCGAACCTGCAGGTCAGCTCGCAGTACGGCGATACCTCGCCGAACTTTTCCCTGCGCGGCGTCGGCGTGACCAACGAATTCGCCGCCAACACGGCCTCGCCGATCGGCATCTATGTCGACGAAGTCAGCCAGACCTTCCGGTATACCCACGGGCTGTCGCTCTACGATCTTGACCGGGTTGAGGTTCTGCGCGGACCCCAAGGCACCCTGTTTGGGCGCAATACCACTGGCGGTGCGATCAACATCATCACGCGCCAGCCTCAGCTCGGCGCACCCAACGGATTTCTCAAGGCCGGTTATGCCAACTATGACCGCGTTACCGTGCAGGGCGCGGCTGAATTCTCGCCGGTCCAAGACCAGGTTGGCCTGCGCCTGGCCTTCAATTACGGCAAGGGCGATGGCTATTTCAGGGATCCCCAGCCGTCGAAAAATG
>JANLQW010000182.1:0-6804 GCA_031368085.1 Novosphingobium sp.
GGCGCCCCGGCTTCTTTCCACCTCATGTTTTGGGGGGGGGCCCGGGGGGGGCCCCGGGCCGGGCGGCAGGGGGGAGGCCCGCCGCCCGGCACACTCGTCAGATCGAAATCTTCAGCAGCTTGATCGCTTCGCTGTCGAGCACCTGTCCGCCGATCCGCTTGACCGCGTAGAAGTGGACGAAGGGCTTGTTGGTGAACGGATCGCGCAGGATCGAGGTGGCGCTGCGTTCAGCGATCAGATATCCAGCGCGGAAGTTGCCGAAGGCGATCGGCAAGGCGTTGGCGGCGATATCGGGCATGTCGCCGGCCTCGACCACCGGATAGCCGATCAGCCGGTCCGGCTGGCCCTCGGCGATGCCCGGCTGCCACAGGAAGCTGCCGTCCGACGCCTTGAGTTTGCGCACTTCGGCCAAAGTTGACGAATTCATCACCCATGTCGCCCCCTGCCTATGGGCGGCTTTGAGCGAATGGACCAGGTCGATCAGCTTGAGCTCGGGATTGGTGCCCAAGGTCGCGGCGTTGCCGGAGACGGTGAACTGCAGCGTGCCGAAAACGCGGGTGGCATCCGAAAGCGCGCTGTTGGGCGCGCCGAGGAAGCCCCTGGGCTGGTTGGTGCCGCTGCCGTTGATGAAAGCGGCACCCTCGGCACGGGCGAACTCCATCGAAATCTCGTTGCCCAGCCAGGCTTCGAGATTGAACGCGGCATCGTCGAGCATCGCCTGGCTCGCCGCCGGATTGGCGTAAAGGTCGCCGGAGGGCGGGACGATTTCGACAAAGGTCGGCGTATTGGTCATTGGCCGCGCGGCGGTTTCGCTGACCCAGCCGGAAGCGGTGCCGCCGGTGGTGATCAGCTTACGATAACCGGCCGAGCCGACCTGGACGATCTGGGCGATTCCGCGGATCGGACTCAGTTTGAGCAGGGTTGCCGAGATTACCGCATCGATCTCGCGGGGCACCGCATAGCCGCCGTCGCCCAGCACCGCGCCGGAAATCGACTTGAGCTCGGCATCCAGACCCTTGCGCAAATAGCCATCGACGAAGCCCTTCACTTCCGGGCTGGATGCCGATGCTCCGCCGATAAGCGGGCGGGCGGCGGCGCGGCTGACACGTTCGAGGCGGGACTTCACCTCATCGACATCGGATCGCAGCGAGGTCACCGCTTCATCGGTGGCGTCCTGTCGGGCGACCAAGCCGAACGAGGCGTCGAGCGGATCGGTCGCGGCCGAGGCGGCGATATCCGGGGTAGAATTATCCATGGGGCATTCACCTTTCGAAAGAGGCCGCGCCAAAGGCGGCCGGAGAGAGACGTGTCGCGGGGTTGGTTGTCAGGTCACCAGATGCACTCTTGCGCCGTGCTGCATCGGGTGGGTGACGAGGCTGACTTCGAGCAAGTCGATATCCGTCAGCGCGCGCCCGGCAGCATCGCGGGTGAAGCTGCGGGCGCGGTAGCCGAAGCTGAGGCCGGTGGTTTTGCCCTGCTTCAGCGCCGCCGCCGCGCCGCCGTCCGGATTGTCGACTGCGGCGACCACACGCAGGCCGCGGCTGTCCTCTGCGACCCACTCGATCCAGCCGATGCGCAGGTCCGCCCGGTGCTGCCAGAACAGCGGCAGCGGCTCCTGGCGCTGCGCGAGGGTGCGGGCAAAGGCGCCCGGGACGATGATGTCGCGCCCGGCGTCGCGCTTGCCGAACAGGGCGGCGTATCCGGCAAACCTCAAGCTCACTTGAGCAGGTCCGTCGCACCCATCCGCACGGCGATGCCGACCAGCACCAGCGCCAGCACGCCGCGCACGATCCAGTTCACGGCTGCTCGCCAGGCGCTGGTCTTGGCGTCGCGCCAGGCGCGCAGCAATTGGCGGAGTTCGAACAGGTCGCCGTGCGCGCCCTCATCGTCGAGGCCCATATGCGCCAGAACGCGCTTCGAGCCGAGCTCGCAGGCTTCCTCGACGATGGCGCGTAACGTCACCAGTTCTGCGCCTTCGCCCGACGCCTGGGCAATCAGCCGCGCCAGCATGTCCTTGTTGTTCATCATATGTTCTCCACACCAGCCGGTTCTTCGGGCAGTCCGAGCAGAGCGCGCTTTTCGGCGCCGGTCAGGAATTCGGCAGCATTGACCTGCGACCAGGTGCGCTCGCGGTCCTCCGACAGCGCTGGGACCTGGTCGAGGTCGATCGCCAGCGCGGCGCCCGGGAACCAGGTGGACAGCCCCTCGGTCAGCGCCGAAAACAGCTTGGCGGCAAGCGGCAGCAGCGTCAGCCGCCATAGCGCCCGGTTGGCCTCGCGGTAGTTGGCGTAGGTCGCATCGCCCGGCAGGCCGAGCAGCATCGGCGGCACCCCGAAAGCGAGCGAAATATCGCGCGCGGCAGCGGCCTTCAGCGTGGCGAAATCCATGTCGGCGGGCGACATCCCGAGCGGCTGCCATTTCAGCCCGCCTTCCAGCACCATCGGCCGCCCAGCGTTGACCGGTCCCGCAAAAGCCTGGGCAAGTTCGGCCTTGAGCCGGTCGAATTGCTCGGGAGTCAGCCCGGCATTGTCGCTGCTGTCATAGACCAGCGCGCCGGAGGGCCGGGCGGCGTTTTCCAGCAGGATCCGGTTCCAGTTGCTCGCGGCATTGTGGGTGGCCACCGCCTGGTCGGCAGCGGCGAGGCAGCCGGCGCCGTAATGGTCGTCGGCCGGATGGAAGTCCTTGATATGGATGAGGTTGGGCGAGGCATCGTCGCCCAGCAGCGGGATTGTCAGCCTCTGGTCGCCGACCTTGTAGGTGAAGGCGACAGGCCAGCCGTCACTACCGGCGATCACGCTCATCCGGTCGGGCCGCAGGGCGAAGAGTTCAACGGGCCTGCCGCCCGCATCTTTCATCACCTGGATGTAGCAATTGCCGTGCAGCAGCAGCTGCGAGGCGAGTGTCTCCAGCAGCGACTGCCCGGCACTGGTCGCACCCACCAGAGCGGCGAGCTTTGGATCGGCCGGCTGAAGCGGCGCCCAGCCGATACCTTCCGCCACCAGCCGCACCGCCCGCTGCGCCACCGGATTGTCCAGATAGGCGCGCTGGACGGACGTTGCATAATCGAACGCACCGCGGCCGCCGACCGTATCGGCGAACATCCAGGGCGAGGAGAATGTACGCGCCAACGGCACTTTCCCGCCCTCGCCTTTGAAGGCGGCGGCGAGGCTTTGGAGGAAGGACATGGGGTGGCCTTTCAGTGGGTTAAACATCCCTCGCGCGAAGCGGCGAAGGTCGAATTATCTCTGCCCGCAACCGGGAGGGGAGAAGCTAGGCGACGATAATTCTCGGCACCCCGCGCCGCCCGAGCATCAGTTCGGTCATGGCCCAGACCAGCGCATCGGCGCGGTCGGGCGAGCGGCCGGGGCCTTCATAAGCGCCGCCGGCAATCAGCCCGCAAAGCTCGTCCTCCAGCGCCGGGAAGGTGCCGCAATGGCGGACCCGTCCCGCTTCATACAGCGCGGCGATCGGCTCGGCGCGGGCGACTTTGCCCTTGCTGGCGTGGACCAGCTTCAAGGGCAGTGCGACGTCGGCGGCGCGCAGCACGCTCGCGACCATCGCTCCGCCCTGGTTGGCCTCGGCTACCACCCGGTCAGCGTCCCACGCCTGCGCGGCCTGTGCCACGGCCCGCGCCCAGCGTTCGGGGCTGGCCCGGGCGACCGAGGCGTCGGCCAGCACCCGGGCGACACCGTCCTCGCCCAGCGCGCAGATGACAATCCCGCAAGCATCGCCCCCGGCCGAGGCCGGCGGATCGACCCCGATCACCGTCCGGCTGGCGCTCGCAGAGGCAGAAGCCTCGCGGCATTCCTCCAACAGCGCCCGGGTCCAAAGCGCGCCCGGCAGGTCGGCGATCATCTCGCCGTCGAGCTCCTGGCGGCCGAGCAGCGACTTGCCATAGGTGCGGCGGATGTCGCGGATAAACCGGACCGGCAGATTGTCGCTATTTTCCTCGGTGCTCCCCCGGGTCACCGCAACGCCGTCCTCTTTCAACAGCCGCTGCAGCAGTTGCCCCGCGCGCGGCGTGGTCGTCGCCAGCGTCCGGGGCCGTTCGCCCAGGCGCAGGCCGAAAAGCAGATTGTCCCAGGCGGCGATCGCTTTGCCACCGGCATTGTCCCATTTGGCGATCTCGTCGCACCAGGCGTGGCTGTGCTGCGGACCGCGCAGCGATTCCGGCTCGCCCGCCGAATAGAGCGTCGCCTGTGCCCCGTTTGGCCAGCTCAGCCGCCGCAGCGACGGTTCGAAGCGCGGGAGGCGTTCAGGTGGGCTGACCGCCAGGATGCCGCTCTCGCCCTCGACCATCACCGCCCTTGCTTCGCCCAGAGAGGCGGCGACCAGGGCAATCCGCGCGTCCGGATCCCGGGCCATTGCCCGCACCCATTCCGCCCCGGCGCGGGTCTTGCCGAAGCCGCGCCCGGCCATCATCAGCCACAGGCGCCAGTCGCCTGCCGGTGCCAGCTGCTGCCGCCGTGCCCACAGCCGCCAATGCGTCGCGAATTCCTCGCGCTGCGCCTGGCTAAACAGGCGGAGCTGGGCGAAGCGATCTTCGTCTTCCAGCCGTAGCAGCCAGTCGAGATATTCATTGCGGGTCATCGTTGCTCCGGGCAGCCAGCCAGCGCTGGCGCATGATCGCGAGTTTGGCGTCGATCGTGATGATAATTGCGTCGGCATCTTCGTCCGCCCGGACTGCCTTCTTTTGTGCCGCGCTGTCGCGGTGGGCGACCAGCAGGCGGAAGGCGGTGGCATTGTCGAATGAGCGGGTCCCGCGTTTGGCGCTGGGGGACTGCTTTATCTCACCGGTGCGGAGCCGGTGGAGCATCTCCATTTCAAGATGCTCGTAGCCTTCGCACAGCGCGCTCTGCCATTTGCGGTTGAACTCGGGGTCACTGCGGCGAGCGTCATAGGCGGTGGTGGTAGAAATTCCGGCCTTGCGGGCCGAAGCGCTGACATTGGAGGTGGCGGCAAGTTCGGCGAGAAACGCTTTGGTCCATTTTGAAATGCTGGGCCGGCGCGGCGGCGCGGCGCGCGCGCGCCGGCCGGACGTCTTGAGGTCCGCCATGAAGGTCGATCCGTGCCGTGAAAGGGAAGGGCGGGAGGGCCGGGAGCCGGCGTTGCGAATCGGTCGATCGCGATGTTCCTTGTATGTACCCAAAGAGCGTGATAATGTCAATAGTTATAACCAAACAGGTTATTCCTTGCCGCTGGCGAATGCCCTCTCTAAGCCGACGCCGACCACTGTGCGAGAAACCGGATGCTGCGCCGCCTCTACGACTGGACCATGGCCAAGGCCTCGCATCCCCACGCCGAATGGTGGCTGGCGCTGTTCGCCTTTGTCGAGGCGAGCTTTTTTCCGGTCCCGCCGCATCCGGTGCTGGGGCTGATGTGCATGGCCGAGCCGAAGAAGGCCGTGCGCTTTGCGATTGTCGCCACGCTGGCCTCGGTCGCCGGGGGAATGCTTGGCTATGCTATCGGCCATTTCGTTTATGACACCGTGGGGACGCAGATGCTGGCACTGCTCGGCCTGACGCAGAGCTTTCCGCAGGCGGCGTGCTATTTGCGCGAATACGGCGCCGAGATCATCATGATCAAGGGCGCGACGCCGATCCCGTTCAAGCTGCTGACGATCACCGCCGGCTTCATCTCGATGCCGCTGCTCAGCTTCATCGGCGCCAGCCTGGTGTCGCGCAGCATCAGCTTCATGATCGTCGGCGTGCTGTTTCGCTTGTTCGGCGCGCCGATCAAGGCGTTCATCGACAAGTACCTCGGCCTTGCCACCGCCGGTTTCGTCGTCGTCGTGGTCGGCGGCTTCGTTGCCGCGGCAATGCTCGGCGGCGGTTCGCAGGAGACCAACGCGAAATGTGCGGCAGCCGCGATCACCGCCGAAGCGTAGCGCCATAAAAATCACCCTCCTGGTTCTCAGGCAGATAAAATGGCTCTACGGCGCTCCGCTGACGGTCTGAACCTGGAGAACGCTTGATGCGACTGCCTTACGCCCTGCTATCGCTGATCGCACTCAGCCTCACCGCTTGCAGTCGTAATCCCGATACGCCGGCCGGAAGGGCGGCCGATGCCCGGCATGAAAGCTTCGAGGAAATCGGCGATGCCTTCAAGGTGATCGCCGACGAGATTGCCGGCAAGTCGTCCGATCTTGCCGCGATTCGCAGCGCGGCGGGCACGATCAACGCGCTGGTGCCAAAGGTCGGAACCTGGTTCCCCGCCGGCAGCGGTCCGGCTGACGGCATCAAAACCGATGCGTTGCAGACCGTATGGACCAAGCCTGACGAATTCAAACAGGCGGCGGCAAAACTTGTCGTCGAATCTGGCAAGTTCCATGCGCTGGCCCAGGCCGGAAACATGGCTGCGCTGGGCGAGGGCCTCAAAGCACTTGGCGGCGCCTGCAAGGGTTGCCACGACAAGTTCCGCGAGGAAGAATAATACCAAATTTCCTTGATCGAAACTAACAGAGCCCCTCCCAGTGGGGAGGGGGATGAGTCGCAGTCAACGAGACCGATCAGGCTGTTGCCGCGCGCCAGGGAACCGGTTGCAACGCCAGCTATTGCACTGCGTTGAGGAGTTTATCCATGTCGCTCTCAATCGCCGTCGTCGTTGGCAGCCTGCGCCGCGAATCGTTTAATCGCCGCTTGGTCGAAGCCCTGACGCGCCTTCCTGCCGCAGCGGGCCATTCCTTCACTTTCCCGGATATCGGCGCGCTGCCGCTTTACAATCAGGACGACGACGCCAACCAGCCCGATGCGGCAAAACAGTTGAAGCGGCTGATCAGAGAGGCCGACGCGGTGATTTTCGTCA
>JANLQW010000209.1:0-2018 GCA_031368085.1 Novosphingobium sp.
GATTTTCTTGAACATTATTTGGTCGTCCATTTTCGTAGAAAGCGAACGGACAATGCGATCGCCATTAGAATGCCCACCTGCGAGCCGGGGAACAGCCACAAAGTTCTGGCATGACCCCACGTGCAAACAGTGTTGCTCGAAAAGGCAGGGCACGGACCCATGAACCAGACAAAAAGATTCCCGAGGCTGAGTATGATTCCGGCGACAACAAGCGTCAGGACCACGAATCTAGCCCATAGTGGCAGATCAGGCTTCTCGGCATAGCTCACGCCGTTGCGACCAGCATGGCAAACCCAGCATGAGCGAAATCGTCGCCCTTGTAGAGCAGCGGCTCGCCCCGCTCGGTCGCCAGCGCATAGGCGAAGCAATCGCCGAAATTGAGCTTGGCCGGATGTCCGCTGCCCTTGCCGAAATCGCGATAGGCCTGGCGGGCGAGGCGGGCATGGGCCTCGGTCACGGGTTCGATCTCGATGCCGAGTTGATCGAGCAGGGGGTCCAGCCCCGCGCTAAGCACGGCATCCCGGTCGCGATCGATGACGATGCCTGTTTCGAGGTAGTTTCCGGCCGACATCACCAGGCCGGATCGCGACCGGATGCTGGCCAGAAAGGGATCGGCTTCAGGTTCCCCGCGCAAGACGGCGACGATGGCGGAACTGTCGATGATCATTTCGGCAGACCGTTTTCGTCATAAAGGTAGTCGTCGATGTCGAGCGCCAGCAATTCGGGAGACATGCGCGCACGCATGGCCTTGATGATGTCCATTGCGCGCTCGAACCTGTCTTCCTTCTCAAGCTCATGCCTATGGGCGCGCAAGGCGTCGAGCACCACTTGCGTCATGCTGGCGCCAGTCTTTTCGGCCAGCGCGCAGGCAATTTCGTATGCCTCCGCGTTCTTGATGTTCATCTGCACGCCCATTTGCCAGCCCTTTCTACCATGCGGCGGATTCATAGTAGAAATCCTGAAAATCGGCAATGCTCACACCGCTTCCCCGGCCATCGCCGCCCGCATCGGCTCCGCACCCGCCATCGCCGTTAGCCCTAACCGCGCGAACATCGCCCCATCGGCGTCATCCCCCGCATTGGGCGCGGTCAGCAGTTTGTCGCCGGTGAAGATCGAGTTGGCCCCGGCCATGAAGCACAGCGCCTGCGCCGCTTCGCTCATGCTCTCGCGCCCGGCGGACAAGCGCACCATGCTCAGCGGCATCGTGATCCGCGCCACTGCGACGGTGCGGACGAATTCGATGTCGTCGATCTTCGCCATCGGCGTATCGGCCAGCATATCCCCCAACACCGTGCCCTTGATCGGGACCAGCGCGTTGACGGGCACGCTTTCGGGGTGCTGCGGCAGCGTCGCCAGGGAGTGGACGAAGCCGACCCGGTCGGCGCGGGTCACGCCCATCCCGACGATTCCGCCGCTGCACACCGCGATGCCCGCGCGGCGGACTTCGCTCAAGGTATCGAGCCGATCCTGCATCGTCCGCGTGGTGATCGCGCGCTCGTAATACTCGGGGCTGCTGTCGATGTTGTGGTTGTAGTAATCGAGCCCGGCCTCGGCGAGCATGTCGGCCTGGTTGGGCGTCAGCATCCCCAGCGTCATGCAGGTCTCCAGCCCCATCGCCCGCACGCCCTTCACGATCGCGACGATCGCGGGCATGTCGCGGTCCTTGGGGTTGCGCCACGCGGCACCCATGCAGAACCGCTGGCTGCCGTGATCCCTGGCCTGCGCGGCGGATTGCAGCACCGCCTGGACGTCCATCAGCTTGGTCGCCTCGACCCCGCTGTCGGCGTGGACCGACTGACTGCAATAGCCGCAATCCTCGGGGCAGCCGCCGGTTTTGATGCTGAGCAGCGTGCAGAGCTGGATTTCGTCGGCGGTGTGGTGGGCGCGGTGGACGGTGGCGGCGCGGAACATTTTCACGGCGGCAAGAGGCTGGCCAAGTGCTTGCACCTTGGTCTGGCGCAAGTCCTCGATCTCGAGGCGCTCGCGCTCGACCACCGCCTGCCCGACCTCGGCCAGAA
>JANLQW010000049.1:0-16125 GCA_031368085.1 Novosphingobium sp.
CTGCGTTTCCACCGGTCTCCCAGGCGCGATGCCGGCATGGACGAACAGATAATCGCCGATGCGGATTGAATCTTCGAAATCGCGCATGAACGCGAGGTCTTCCTCCGGTACGGCCGCGCGCATGAGCTCTTGCGCTTCCTCATGCGTGGCGCTGTTCCATCGCGTCCTATCAACCGGATAGGACAGCACGGTTTCGCGTCCGCCAAATCGCAAGAACTGGCGCAGCAGCTCAAGATCATCGAAGCAGCGCAGAAACACTTCCTCATGATTGCCGCAGAGGATTCGCACTTTTCGCCGTGCTGCCAGCGCGCGGGCGGCGGCCACCACCCCGGCACTGTCGGCACCGCGGTCGATCAGATCGCCCAGCAGGATTATGGTGGTATTGGCGGGGCTGCGGCCGCGATCGTCCGCCTCGATAGCGTCAATCAGCGGCAAGAACAGATCATGGCGGCCGTGGATATCGCCGACCGCATAGACACGTTCGCCGGCCGGCACCGACGGTGCCGGTCGAGCGGCGCGGGGCCGGAGAAGTTTACGCAGGACGTCGATCATAGGGGCAGGCGGTATAGACGTGCGATCATGCGGTCACAACCCGCGCCTGCAACCGCGGGGGAGCGTTGCTCAAAATCCACACCTGCAAAAAACCGAATAGCGATCGCCGGTTTTCTCTTGTGCAATGCAGCAAATGCGTGCACCCAACCGTTGCTATCGCAAGATGCCGCCCTAGAACGAGGCGCTCTGCGAGTGCGCAGGTGGGACGAAGCAATAATAACCGTGAGGTAATAAATATGCTTACGTCCGTTCGCGGCCTTCTCGCCGCAACTCTTCTTGCTGGTAGCGCAATCGCCGCAACGCCCGCTTTCGCCGATGAAACCGATCCCCCCAGCGATTTCACCATTACCGGTAGCGCCGCACTGGTAAGCGATTACCGGTTTCGCGGGCTGTCACAATCGGCCGGCGATCCCGCGATCCAGGGATCGATCAATATCAACCACTCCAGTGGTTTCTATGTCGGCACCTGGGCGTCGTCGATCGAGTTTTCCAACATCAGCCCACTCACTGATTCAGTTTACGGAAATCTGGAAATCGACGTCTATGGCGGCTGGACCGGCACTGTCGGCAGCGCGGTTACGGCCGATGTCGGCTTGCTCTATTATATCTATCCGGGCGGTAAAGTCGGCAAGGCAGAGTTTTTCGAGCCCTATGCATCGCTATCGACGACCCTTGGACCGGTTTCAGGCAAGGTCGGTGTCGCCTATGCCTTCAAACAGGAAGCACTCAATTTCGACGGCGGCGGGAACGATGACAATCTCTACGTCTATAGCGATCTGAGCGCTGGCATTCCTAACACGCCCGTCTCACTGGCAGCGCATGTCGGCTACACCAAGGGCGCGCTGTCGCCCAAGTTCGCAACCGGCGCTTCGGCCGATTATGCGGGGGGCTTCGATTACAGCATCGGCGCCACCTTCAACGTCACCAAGAACCTGTCGGTCGGTGCCAGCTATGTCGCGGTCGATGGTAATTCTATCGATGGCTATTCGAACGATACGGTGGTCGGCACTCTGAAACTCTCGTTCTGATCCAACTCGATCGAGATGGGGACCAAGGCCCGCTCCCGGATGCTGGGGCGGGCCTTTTTTGGTTTCACTTTCCGTCCGCGCTGTCCTAATTGTGGCAAATGGAGCTGCTGTGACCAAATATCTTCACACCATGATCCGGGTCACCGACCCCGTCGCAACCATCAGTTTTTTCGAACTGATCGGGGTGAAGGAAGTGCGGCGGCTCGATAATGCTCCAGGGCGCTTCACCCTGATTTTCCTGGCCGCGCCCGGTCAGCAGGGCGTCGCCGAGGTCGAACTTACGCATAATTGGGATCCGGAAAACTATGACGGCGGCCGCAATTTTGGTCATCTCGCCTATAAGGTCGATAATATCTACGAGACCTGCCAGCGGTTGGCGGACGCCGGGGTGACGATCAACCGCCCGCCGCGTGACGGCAACATGGCCTTTATCCGCTCCCCCGATGGCATCTCGGTCGAGCTGCTACAGGCGGGCGCGGCGCTATCCGTGCAGGAGCCTTGGGCCGGCATGCCGAATGTCGGTAGTTGGTAGGAAATCCGGATCGGATCTGCGCTCGCTGATCCCCGCCATCATCGCCAGCACTTGATCGATCAGCCACTGCTGCGCCGGAGGCTCTACGAAGCTATGCGATGCGCCGGTGCAGCTGTGTAGCGGCGTTTCGCGGCTTTCCCAGTGGGCGAGGAAGGCTTGCGCGGTGCGGTCCCGCTCGGCGAGCAGAAACACGGCTTCGCCCTGGAAGCCCGCAATTCCGGCGGCCATGTCCGCGACCAGGCCGGTGCGCGGCGGGGCCGGAGAGATTGCTCCCATCAGGCTGGCGAAGAGCTTGCGGGGCGAGACCTGGCCGGTGAGCAGCCGCCGCAGCGCTGCCGGATCGGCCAGCCGGTGCCGGTAATGCTGGCGCAAGGCCTGCGGCGGCGGGGCGGCGGCCTCGTCCTCGATGGTCCAGGGGTTGGACAGGATAAGCGCATCGCAGCCCGCGCCCCCGGCCAGCATCAGCGCGCTGGCTGCATCGCAATTGCCCATGCCGACCACCTGCAATAGCTGCGGGCAGTGAGTACGGAAAGCCGCGAGCGCTGCTGCGATATCGGGCGCACTCAATCGGAAATCTCCATTGGGACCGCCGCTGTCGCCGACCCCGCGCCGGTCGAAGCGCAGTACCGGGTAGCCCGCGCGCGCGATCCGCGCCGCCAGCTGCGCCTGGCCGGACCAAGCGCCCGCGCGCAGTTCCTGACCGCCGCTGACGATCATGAGGCCCGTCGCCGCCTCGCCCTCGTCGAGCGTTCCCGCCAGCAGCGATCCCTCGCAGGTGAAGGTGAAATGGCGCCGGCTCATTGCTTGATCCCGATGGCAACGATGGCCGCAAGGGCATCGGCCTGCCCGCGGTCCTCGCCGGCCTCTGCCCGCAGCCAAAGGCCATTGCCGCCCAGCATATCCTGCTCGATGTCCCACACTTCCGCCGCATCGGCTTGTTCAAGCGCCTGAAACTGGCGGATGAATTCTGCGCCAAGCCGGTAGCCGCAAAGCTCGAGGCCAACCTCCAGACCAATCGCCAGCAGCGCCTCCTGCGTTTCGGCTAAACCTGCCTCGCGCGACGAGACAATCCGGGCGCGGAGAAGGTGGCGTAAGGCATTGGCGCCGCCAATTGGTGCATATCGCCAGCCGGGCACATCGTGCGGCACCAGCAGCGCACCGCCCCGTACCGCCAGCACGTGGCTGGCGCGAAAATGCCTTGCCGCCGCCGCGATTCCCGCGCGCCAGATTTCAGGCGTCTGGCTTTCGAGCGGCTGCGGGCTTTCGTTGCAACCCGGCAGATCGGGCAGGAAGCTGTCGACCCCGGCATTATCCAGCCGCCGCATGACCTCCACGGTGAAACGCCGCAGCCGGTTGGCTTCCTCGAACAGCGCCGGCACGATCAGCAGCCGCCAGCGGCGGTGCTGGTCGAAGCTCAGCGTCATTTCATCGGCCGTCTCGCCGTCGCCTAGCGGGCATGGCCAGCTTACCGGCTTCATCGGCCGCCCTCAGTGGCGCTTGGCCTTGGCAAAGGCGAGCAGCGAGCCGAAGCTTTCAAGAAGTTCGCCGTCAACCTCGTCGTCCTCGATGACGATGCCGAGCCGGTCCTCCATCTCGGTGAGCAAGCCCGCGACCGCCATCGAATCGAGTTCGGGCAGATGGCCGAACAACCCTGTTCCGGGAGTGAACGTCTCGGCTTGGCCCGTCTTGAGGCCGAGCACGTCCGTGAGGATCTTGCGAAGCAGGCAGTCGGTATCGTGGCGCATTGCGATCCCATGTCCGGGGCGGATTTCCCGCGCGTTTTAGCCATGGTTGACCCTCCCGGCAAGGCGGCTCGCGAAAGCACGGGCGATAATGGGCCAATTCCCCGGGTGACGGGGCCGCAGCATCTGCAGCCGGTAGCGCGGACGGGTCTGTTCCATCCAGTCGCGCTTGTAGGGATCGTCGCCGGTGCCGAAGTCGATCAGCTGGACCTTGTCGCGATCAATCGCATGTTCGAACAGCGCGGCGCTGAGCACGGTACCGGGGGACAGCGCTTTTGCCGCCTCTCTGTGGGCAAGTTTGTGGATAAATGCGGTATGGCCTTCGACCGTCCAAAGTTGTGCCGCGACGACACCCCCCTCGTCGCGAGCGATGCCGAGCCGCAGCCGCCCCGCCGCCCCTTCGGCCTCGGCGAAGCTGCGGAGGAATTCGGGAGAGCCCTCGGCAGGCTTCCAGCTTTCCCGGTAGACGTCCTCGAAATCGGCCCAGGCCGCGGTGTCAAACTGCTCGCGAATTTTCGTCACGACTTTGCCAGACTTGCGCCGCAACGTGGTGCGCAGTGGACCGGGGCGGGTGGAGAGATAGTCGGCGTAGCTGCGATTATTAAGAAACAGGATATGATTTATGTCACAAACATCGGAAAAGACTGTCCATCCGGCATCTTTGAATACCCTGCTCAACAATTGGGTGCTGCTGTCTTCGTCCGAAATACCGGACAAGGTAATGCGCCGAGTGCGGCCCGCCAAGCTTTCGGCAATGGCATGAAGCAGGCTTGGAGCATCACCAGGCGAGGAGGCGATGGGGCGAAAACGGAAGCTGTACCAATTGGCGAGCGCCTCGTATCCTGCGCCGGAGCGACGCAGCGGCAGCACCGCCACGCACTCGCCGTCGCGCGCCACCGCCAGCAGCGGCTCCACGACGCAATGTTCGGTCAGCCCCTGCCACCAGGCCAGCCGGTCGAACGGTGCCGACTGCACGCCGTCGCCCAGCAAGGCGCAAAGCTGCGCATCGGATTGCACTTGCTTGAGATCGGCGTGATATTCGACCATTGCCACTCGGCCGTTTCCCTTTGCTGGAGCCCAAAACCCAGGTGTCTGCCGAACCCGAAGCTACAGTCCGTCCGCTGGACCACCTCGCGCTGCGGGGCGCGGACGATGCCCCTGCGCTGGTGCTGCGCGAGGGTACGCTTAGCTTCAAGGCCTTAAGAACCCGTGTCGCGCTGCTCGCCGGTTGGCTGCGGGCCGAGGTGCCCGAACGCGGCGCGCGGGTGGCGAGCTGGACCGCGAAGGGCGAACTGGCTTGCCTGATGCCGCTCGCCGCAGCCCGTGCCGGTCTGGTGCATGTGCCGGTCAATCCGCTGCTGAAACGGGCGCAAGCAGCGCATATCCTGGCCGACAGCGGCGCGGCGATGCTGATCGCTACACCAGCCCGGCTGGACAGTCTTGCGGCCAGCGATGTGCCGGACGACTGCGCGGTTGTCGCCGAACCCGAGGCGCTGGCCCGAGCGGATAAGCTTGCGGCGGCGCTGCCGCTCTCGACCGCCGATCCCGAAGAACTCGCGGCAATCCTCTACACCAGCGGCTCGACCGGCAGGCCCAAGGGGGTGATGCTGAGCCACGCCAATCTGTGGCTGGGGGCGCAGAGCGTCGCCGGCTATCTTGAGCTTGAGGCCGACGACCGGATGCTGGCGGTCCTGCCGCTCGCCTTCGACTATGGCCAGAACCAGCTGCTTTCCGCCTGGTACGCCGGCGCCAGCGCCGTGCCGCTCGATTATCTGACCCCGCGCGACGTCATGAAGGCGGTTGAACGCCACGGTATTACAACACTGGCTGCCGTCCCACCGCTGTGGATTCAGCTTGCCGAGCTGGAATGGCTGGAGGCAGCACGCGGCGCGCTGCGCCGGCTGACCAACAGCGGCGGCGCATTGACGCCGGACCTCGTCAAGCGCCTGCGCGCGCTGTTTCCTGAGGCCCGGCTGTTCGCCATGTACGGTCTGACCGAGGCCTTCCGCTCGACCTTTCTCGACCCGGCGCTGATCGACGCCCACCCGACCTCGATCGGCAAGGCCATCCCGCATGCCGAAATTCTCGTTATCGGCGATGATGGCGAATTGGCGGCGGACGGTGAAGAGGGGGAACTGGTGCATTGCGGCCCGCTTGTAGCGCAAGGTTATTGGCGCGATCCGGTCAGGACTGCCGAGCGGTTCCGCGCCGCACCGGCGGCCTCGCGCTATGGCGGCAAGGCGGTCTGGTCGGGAGACCGCGTGCGGCGCGATGCCGCGGGTTTGCTCACATTCGCCGGGCGGCGCGATGCGATGATCAAGAGCGCGGGCAACCGCATCAGCCCGCAGGAAATCGAGGACGCGGCGCTTGCGACTGGCCTAGTCACCGAAGCGGTGGCGGTGGGCGTGCCCGATGATCGGCTTGGTCAGGTGGTGCACCTGATCGTCCGCGCCGCTCCGGGAGCCTCAGACGCCGCCCAAGAATTGCCCCGCAACCTGATGCAGGAATTACCGAATTTTATGCAACCAAAGCAAATCCACTGGCGCGACGTGCTGCCGCTCGGTCCCAATGGCAAGATCGACCGGGCTGGATTGCAACGGGAGCTGGCGCGATGAAACCAACGGGCCCAATCCCGCCGGGTTTCACTTCAGTTGATGGCATTCTGGCGATTGGCGGGCATGCAGCCACCGATCTCATCGAGCAAGCCGGCGATACACCGCTGTTCGTCTATTCTGCGGACATGATCCGCGCGAAAATTTTCGCCTTGCGCGCGGCGATGCCGGACCGGTTGGCAGTGCATTATGCAGTTAAAGCAAATCCGTATCGGCCGATCCTGGAATTGATGTCTGGATTGGTGGACGGCTTCGATATCGCCTCGGGCGGTGAGTTGGAAATGGTCGGCGCGGCTGGCGTCAGTGCTGCACAGGTCAGCTTTGCCGGGCCCGGCAAGCGCGACGCCGAACTGGCGGCGGCGATGTCGGCGGGCGTTACGCTCAATATCGAATCGGAAGGCGAACTCGGCCGCGCCCTGGCGATTGCCGGCAAGGATAGGCTCAGACCGCGCCTGGCCATCCGGGTAAATCCGGATTTCGACCTCAAGGGTTCGGGGATGAAGATGGGCGGCGGGGCCAAGCCGTTCGGCATCGATGCCGCGCGCGTGCCCGAGCTGGCCCGGCGGATCATCGCCAGCCCGGCGGAGTGGCGGGGCTTCCATATCTTTGCCGGCAGTCAGGCGCTGGGCGCCGAGGCCATCATCGAAACCCAGGCTCAAACGCTTGAACTGGCGGCGCAGCTGGCCGAGGCGAGCGGCGCGCCGCTACCACATTGCAACCTCGGCGGCGGGTTTGGCATACCCTATTTCCCAGGCGACGAACTGCTCGACATAGTCGCCATCGGCGCGGCGCTGAAGGCCCGGTTCGCCAAACTACCGCCGGTGCTGGCGCAGACGCGATTCTGCATTGAACTCGGCCGCTATCTGGTTGGCGAAGCAGGAGTTTATCTGACCCGGATCATCGACCGGAAACTAAGCCACGGCGAGGTTTTTCTGGTCACAGACGGGGGGCTGCATCACCAGCTCGCGGCATCGGGCAATTTCGGCACGGTGGTGCGCCGCAACTATCCCGCCGCCATCGCCAGCCGCTTCACCGCGCCCATCGACGAGGAAGCCTCGGTCGTCGGCTGCCTGTGCACCCCGCTCGACCGTCTGTCCGACAAGGCCGGCTTTCCGCGAGCCGATGTCGGCGATATCGTCGCCATCTTCTGTGCTGGGGCCTACGGGGCCAGCGCCAGTCCGGCGGCATTTCTGGGCCAGGGGCCCGCGCGTGAAATGCTGGTTTAACCAGTCGCAGCAAGCCTGTTTCGTTTTGGGACTGGCTGAACAAAAACCCAATAATTCCCGTCAAATGCGTCAAGGCTAACGCATTATTCACCCTTTTTACCGATAGGGAAGGGCGAAATTGTCGGGTCTCCATCCGGGACGGTGTCCTCCCGGCGAGGTCCGGCGCGAATGAGGAATTGATCATGTCCTGCAACCGCCTCTCTCGCTTGCTTGCCGGTTCCGCTGTGGCAAGCCTTGCCCTGAGCGGGTGTGCCAGTGCGGCGAAAGCACCGCAACTGCCGCCGGCTTCGTTTGTCGCGATGCAGGAAGGGCCGGGCGAGGAATATGTCGTCGGCCCGCTCGATGAGCTGACCGTCTTCGTCTGGCGCAATCCGGAACTCGGCGCGAATGTGCAGGTGCGGCCCGATGGGCGCATTACCACGCCGCTGATCGCCGACATGCCGGCCGTCGGCAAGACGCCCTCGATGCTGGCCGAGGACATCAAGCTGCAACTGTCGCAATATATCCAGGATCCACTGGTCTCGGTCATCGTCAACAAGTTCGCCGGCACGTTCAGCCAGCAGGTCCGCGTCGTCGGGGCCACGGCAAAGCCGGCTTCGCTGCCCTATCGCGCCAATATGACGCTGCTCGACGCGATGATCGCGGTCGGCGGGCTTTCGGAATTCGCTTCCGGCAACCGGGCGCGGCTGATCCGCTTCGACAAGGAGAGCGGCCGCCAGAAGGAATTCGCGCTGCGGCTCGGCGATCTGCTGAAGAAGGGCGAGAGCCGGGCCAATGTCATGCTCAAGCCCGGCGATGTGATCATCATCCCCGAAAGCATGTTCTGAGGGCATCAGGGGCAACCGGGACCATGCATTCGCTCTATGACGATCTGCTCGCGGCGGTCCACAGCGTGTGGAACCGCCGCTGGCTTGCGCTGGCTGTGGCCTGGGGGGTGTGCCTCCTTGGCTGGCTGGCCGTTGCCATGGTTCCCAATAGCTACGAATCGCGCGCGCGCATTTTCGTTCAGCTCGACGATGCGCTCGCCGAGCAGATCGGCATTGGCCTGGCCGACCGCAAGCGCGACATCGAGCGGCTTAAGCAGACCCTGACCAGCGCGGCCAATCTGGAAAAGATCGTCCGCTCGACCCGGCTGGGCGAAACGGTCGTCACACCCAAAGACATGGAAGCGGCGGTGCTGGGTCTCGCCAAGGCGATCACGGTCGTCAATCAGCAGGATAATCTCTTCGAGATTGCCGCCGTCTCGCATGACAGCACGCTGTCCGATGGCGAGAACGCCAGGCTGGCGCAGGAGATCGCCCAGAAGCTGATCGATATCTTCCGCGAGGAGAACATGGCCGGCGGGCGCGGCGATATGGCCGAAACGCTGGACTTCATGAACCAGCAGCTCGCCGACCGCCAGAAAGAGCTCGAGTCCGCTGAACAGCGCCGTACAATGTTCGAGGCGCAGCATCCCGAGATGGTCCAGGGCGGTGCGGCGGCGCTTCAGCGGCTTGAGACCAGCCGCGCCGAACTGCGCGGGCTGGAGGGCGACGTCGCGGCGGCGCAGAGCGCGCTCGCGGCGATCGGCGGACAGCTCGAGGGCACCCCGCCAACTTTGGCCGGCAGCGGCCCGGCAGCAGGTTCGCGCGGTGCGCTGGGTCAGGCGATGGCCGATCTTGCCAGCATGCGCTCGCGCGGGCTGACCGAAAGCCATCCCGATGTGATTGCCGCCCGAAACCAGGTAACGGCGCTTAGGTCGCAGGTCCAGGCCGAGGGCAGCGCAGGAGCGCCGGGTATCCCGAACCCCGCCTACGCTTCGCTGATCTCGATCAAGGCGGAACGGCAGGCCAATGCCCAGGCGCTGCAGGCGCGCCGCAATCTTATGCAGGCCGAAGTCGCGGCGCGTACCGCCAGCCAGCTTGCCAATCCCGAAGCGGCAGCCGAGGCAACCCGCATTTCCCGCGATTACGACGTGCTCAAGCAGCAATACGACAAGCTGCTGCAGGACCGCGAGCAGTTGCGGCTGCGCGGGCAGGTGCAGTCCCAGCGCAGTTCGATCAAATTCCAGGTGGTCGATCCGCCGACGAGCCCGCGAGCGCCGATAGCGCCCAACCGGCCGATTCTGCTGCTTGGCGTGCTGGTGGCCGGGATCGGTGCGGGTGTCGGCACCGCTTTCGCGCTTGGCCAGCTGCGCGCCACTTTCGCCACCACGGCCAAGCTCGAACAAGCCATCCGCCGGCCGGTCCTCGGCGCGATTTCGCGGACGCTGACCGACGCCAGCCGGGACCAGCACCGCCGCAAACAGCGGCTGTTCGTGGGTGCTACGGTGGCGCTCGGAGGGATCTTCGTGCTGCTGCTGCTTGTCGAATTCATTCAGGTTCGGATGGTGGCGTGAGGGGCTTGCAATGACCAGACACAGCAAGCTTCCGGTGCCCCCACAGGGCCACGGCGCGCCCGGCGGCTCGCTCATCGAGCGCGCGGTGACGGCTTTCGATTTGCGCAAATTCGCTGCTCCGCCGGTGCCCGACCATCTGGCCGCCCGCGCGCCTCAGCGGCGTTTTGCGCCCGTTGAGGCAGAACTGGCGCTGCAAACCGTCGCCGCGCCCCCACCCGCCGTATTTGCGGAACCGTCGCAAGCGAGCGCCTCGCATCCAGGGCCTGGTCCCGCGAAATTTTCGGATGTTCGCCATCCCGTCGACCGGCAGCATCTGCGCGGTCAGGGCATGATCGTGCCCGAAGGCAGCGTCACTGCGCTGCTTGAAGAGTTCCGCATCGTCAAACGCCACATCCTGCTTCAGGCAGCCGAATTGCGGCGTTTTCACGAAGAAGACGGGCAGGGCGCCCTGGGCGGCGCGGCGCAGCGGATATTGGTCTGTTCCCCCCTGCCCGGCGAGGGCAAGACCTATTGCGCGGTCAATCTGGCGCTGTCGATGGCGGCGGAAAAGCAGGGCGAAGTCCTGCTGGTCGATGCCGATTTCGCCAAGCCTTCGGTCCTGACAATGCTCGGACTGCCGGGCGGCCCCGGGCTGATGGACGCCCTGGCTGATGCTTCGGCGGATGTCGCCGACTATGTCCTTGGCACTGATATTCCCGGCCTGTGGGTGCTGCCAGCCGGTAACGCGACCAATTCGGACAGCGAATTCCTCAGTTCCTCGCGCACGGCCGCGGTGCTCGACCGGCTGACGCAGGGCGCGCCGCAGCGCATCGTGATCTTCGATTCTCCGCCGGTACTCGTCGCCTCGCCCGCAGCGGAACTCGCTAAATACGTTGGCCAGGCGCTGGTGATCGCCCGCGCCGACCGCACCGGTCAGCGTGCGCTCGAAGACGCGATCTCGCTGCTGTCGGCGTGCCCCAACATCGAGCTGTTGCTTAACGCATCCAGCTTCAGTCCCAGCGGCCGCCGCTTCGGCTCCTATTACGGGTATGGGGAATGATAATGTACCGCTCCCACTTCAGAGCGGCCGCTGCGATCGCATTCAGCCTGACCTGTGCCTTGCCAGGCACCGCCCTGGCCCAGGCGCATGCGGGCGGCTCGGAGACGCCGTCCACGGATGCGCATGGCGGCGGGCATCGCCAAGGCCACGGCGGCGGCAATCAAGGTATGCGCATCGAGCCCTATATCGAGGCAGCGCAGCTCGCGACGGCCGAATTGTCGCCCGGTCATGAGACCCTGACCTATTCACGGCTCGCAGTCGGCGTCGATGCGAATGTCGCCGGGCGCAACAATCAGGCATCGGTGTCGCTGCGTTACGAACGCCGGATCGGCTGGGGCGACCGCGCAGCGGACGGCGACACGATCAGCGGCATCGCGCGGATTTCCGCCGCAGTCGTGCCCAATGTCCTGCGGATCGAGGCCGGCGCGCTCGCCGCCCGCAGCAAGTTGGACGGCAACGGCGAGCTGGGTCCGTTCAGCGGCGACCGGGGGGCGGGCCGGATCTATTCGGTTTACGCCGGTCCCTCGCTCAGCACCCAAGCCGGAAACGTCCAAGTGGATGCCGGCTACCGTGCCGGCTATTCCAAGGTCGAAGCGCCTGGCTTGGGCCGAAGCGGTACCGGCAATCCGGGCCTGGACGTGTTCGACGAAAGCACGGTGCATGATGCCCGGCTTCACGCGGGCATCCGCCCCGGCGAGGGTTTGCCGGTCGGAATTGGCGCCGGTGCGGGCTATAGCCGCGAGGAAATCTCCAATCTCGATCAACGCGTCGAGGATTTCCACGCGCGCGCCGACATCATCGTGCCGCTTTCCTATGACTTCGCTCTGGTCGGCGGTGTCGGTTACGAGGACGTCGAGATTTCGAGCCGCGATGCGCTGCGCGATGCGCAAGGCGATCCTGTTGTTGGAGCCGGCGGCCATTTGGTCACCGATCGGAGCTCGCCGCGGGTGCTGGCCTATGACGTCAGCGGCTTGATATGGGATGCCGGTGTCATCTGGCGGCCCAGCCGCCGCACGCAATTGGAAGCGCATGTCGGACGCCGCTACGGCGGGACCACCTATTCCGGCAGCTTTTCCTATGCGCCGAACGATCGCAGCGCGCTCAATGTCGCGGTTTACGACAATGTCGCGGGATTCGGCGGCCAATTGAACCGGGCGCTGGCCGGGCTTCCGGCCGAGTTCGAGGTAGTGCGCAATCCGCTGTCGGGCGACATATCGGGCTGCGTCGCCACGCTCGAAAAGGGCAACTGCCTGACCGGCGCGCTGGGTTCGCTGCGGTCCGCAACTTTTCGCGCCCGCGGCGTGATGGCCAGCTACACGATCGATCTGGGCCGCATTCAGGCCGGGCTCGGCGGCGGCTACGACCGGCGCAAATTCATCGCCGCGCCGGGAACGGTGCTGGCAATCGCCAACGGGGTGATCGACGAAAACATCTGGCTGACGGGCAATGTTCATGCCCGGCTCGACCGGCAGTCGCGCGTCGGGGCCGAGATTTTCGCCAATTGGTTCCAAAGCGGATCGGCCTTGGATGGCGCAGCGACGGCTTTCGGCGCAGCAGTTTCCTATGACCGCCACCTCATCGAGCATTTTATGGCGACAGCGGCGCTGGGGATCGAGGGGATCAGCCGTCAGGATACACTGGACGATATTTGGGCCGCGTCCGCCCTGGTTGGCGTGCGCTATAGTTTTTGAGCCTTGCGGAGGCATATGATGTTCGAAGATTTTTACGGCCTGAAGGGACGCCCCTTTCAGCTGACCCCGGACCCGGCGTTCTATTTTGAAAGTCTGACGCATCGCAAGGCGTTGTCCTACCTCGGCTATGGCCTGGCGCAGGGCGAGGGTTTCATTGTCATCACCGGCGAAGTGGGTGCGGGCAAATCGACCCTGGTCGCGCATCTGATGGCGACGATCGACCTCTCCAGGCAAACGGTGGCGCAGGTGGTCACCAGCAAGCTCGACGGCGAGGAGCTGGTGCATATCGCGGCACAGGCATTCGGTCTGCCGGTCCATGGCCATGACAAGGCGTCGGCGCTTGGGGCAATCGAAGCCTTCCTGCACGCGGAAGCGCGCGCCGGGCGGCGCTGCCTGCTGATCGTCGATGAATCGCAGAACCTGTCGATCGGCGCGCTTGAAGAGCTGCGCATGCTGTCGAACTTCCAGCTTGGCTCGCATCCGCTGCTACAGACATTGCTGCTCGGCCAGCCCGAATTCCGCGAGACTTTGCTCGAACATCGCGAACTTGAGCAGCTGCGCCAGCGGGTGATCGCCACCCATCATCTGGAGGCGATGGCGGCCGAGGAGGTTCAGCCCTATATCGAGCATCGCCTGAAGTGCGTCGGTTGGACCGGCAATCCGGCGTTCGCACCGGCCATCTTCGCCAAGCTCCACAGGGCATCTGGCGGCGTGCCGCGGCGGATCAACCAGATCGTCCACCGGCTGCTGCTGCTCGGCGCGGTCGATCACGCGCCGAGCCTGGATGGCGCAATGCTGTCGCAGGTACTCGCGGACCTCGCGGGTGATGGCACGCTGCCCGCCCGGCAGCAGGAGCCCCGGCCGGTGCAGGCAGCGCCTGCCAATCCCGCGGATATCGCCCATCTGGCGCGGATCGAGAATGCGCTGGCCGAGCGTGACGCTCAAATAGCCGAACTTCAACAGGCCGTCGCCAAGCTGGCGAGTGCCGCAGAGACGTATTTCGTCCCGAAAGCCGTGCATGAAGCGCAAAGAGAGGCCCAGCTGCACGAGCGCATCGATCTGCTGGAGGGACGGCTGATCGAGCAGGACCGCACGATCCGGCATACGCTGACGATGCTGATCGAATGGATCGAGGCCGATGCGGGCCCGCGCGCAGTCGCCTGAATGTCCCCCGGAAACATTGCACCGTGAACCCTGATCCGCCCACCAACGGGCTCTCCGTCGATGTCGAGGATTGGTTCCAGGTCGGCGCGTTCGAGAATGTAATCGAGCGCGGCGATTGGGACGGGCTGGCCGACCGGGTCGAAAGCAATTGCGCGGTAATCCTCGACCTGTTCGCCGCCGCCGACGTGCAGGCCACCTTCTTCACCCTCGGCTGGGTCGCGCAGCGCCATCCGGCCTTGCTGCGGCGCATCTCGGCAGCCGGGCACGAAGTGGCGAGCCATGGCTGGGATCATGCCCGGGTGTTCCGGATGGACCGCAAGATGTTTGCCGAAGACCTTGAAAAGAGCCGCAAGGCAATCGAAGATGCGACCGGTATTGCCGTGACTGGCTACCGAGCGCCAAGCTTCTCGATCGATCACCGCACGCCTTGGGCTTACACGGTGCTGGCCGAACAGGGTTACGCTTACAGCTCGAGCGTCGCGCCGATCGCGCATGACCACTATGGCTGGCCCGAAGCCCCGCGTTTCGCTTTCAAGCCGCTGGCCTGGTCGCAGCTGCTCGAAATTCCGGTGACCACCGCGATGTTCGCTGGCCGCCGGCTGGCCGCAGGCGGTGGGGGCTTTTTCCGGGTGCTGCCCTATGCGTTTTCGCGCTGGGCGATCCGCCAGGTCAATCGCCACGAGGGCCATTCGGCAATTTTCTATTTTCACCCCTGGGAGATCGATCCCGACCAGCCGCGCGTGTCAGGCGCGCCGATCAAGTCCAGGTTGCGGCATTATACCAATCTTGGCGGGATGGCTGATAAGCTGCGCCGGCTGGTGTTCGATTTTTCCTGGGGCCGCATGGATGCGCTGGCCGCGCGCGAAGCGGCAACAGCCCTGGCGCTCGCAGAATGAACGCGCCATTCTTCCCGCCCCGCGAGATACCCAGCTTTGCCGATTTGGGCGACCCGGGGGAGTGCGCGCGGATCGAGGCCTTCGTCGCCGCCCATCCCGACGCCACACCGTTCCACCGGCCGGCCTGGTTGCAGGCGGTCGCCGAAAGCACCGGCAACCGGGCGCTGGCGCTGGTTAGTGAGTTCGACGGCGAGATAGCGGCGTTCCTGCCGCTGACCGAAGTACATTCGCCGGTCTTTGGCAGATTGCTCGCCTCGAGCGGATTTGCCGTCGGCGGCGGCGTGTTGGCCGGTGAGGGTTGCGATCCAGAGGCGCTTTTTGCCGCGGCCGAGGAAATGGCGCAGCGCCGGTCTTGCCCAACGATCGAGCTGCGCGGCGGGGCGCTGCCGGACGGCCGGATCGGCTGGTCGATCCGGAACCAGTCGCATTGCCGCTTTATCGCGCCGCTGGCCGCTGACGACGAGGCCCAGCTTCTGGCCATCCCCCGCAAACAGCGCGCCGAAGTGCGCAAGGGGCTCGATCAGGCGCTCGACATCGAGATCGGCAGGTCGGAGAGCAACCGCCAGGCCCATTACGCGGTTTATGCCGAAAGCGTCCGCAATCTCGGCACGCCGGTGTTTCCCCGCGCGCTGTTCGCCGCGGTCCTCGACCGTTTCGGCGAGGATGCCGACATTCTGACCGTCCGCCATCGCGGCCAGCCGGTCGCCAGCGTGCTTTCGCTCTACCACCGCGGCGCGGTGATGCCCTATTGGGGCGGCGGCACCGGCGCGGCGCGGCGGCTGCGCGCCAATGACGCCATGTATTTCGAGCTGATGCGCCATGCCCGCCAGCGCGGCTGCACGGATTTCGACTTCGGCCGTTCCAAAACCGGCAGCGGCGCTTATGCTTTCAAGCGCAACTGGGGCTTTGTCCCCGAGCCGCTGAGCTACGCTAGCTGGACCGCACCGGGCGCCGCGCCCCGCGATGCCCATCCCACCAGCGCCGGCCACGCTTTGCAGATTGCCGTATGGCGGCGTTTGCCGCTGGCGCTGACCAATCGGCTCGGACCTCCGATTGCCCGGGGGCTGGGGTGATGCGCGAGATCCTGTTCCTCTCCCACCGCATTCCGTTCCCGCCCGATCGCGGCGACAAGATCAGGTCGCACCACATTCTGAAGCGCCTCGCCCGGATCGCGCCGGTGCATGTCGGCACCTTCGCCGATGACGACGCCGACATGGCCGAGGAAGTCGAGCTGGCAACGCTGGCGCGCAGCTACCGGTTGATCCG
>JANLQW010000052.1:0-7951 GCA_031368085.1 Novosphingobium sp.
GCATCGGTTACCCTCCATTCCAAGCCTTCCGCCGGATCCCCGCTCGACGGTCCGACCGCCGACCGCATCGCGGCGGAATCCGATTTCGCGATCGCGGGACTGGGCGATTGCGGCGCATGCAGTTCTTGCAGCCTGATCGATGCGGTCATGATGGAAGAACGCGGCACTCCGGGCGCAGTGGTGATAACTGACCCGTTCGTCGATGTTTGCGAACGTGTGGCGGACAGAATGGGCTACGCCGGATACCGCCCGATCATGGTTCCCCATCCCGCGGCCAGCCGCAGCGATGAATGGCTGCGCGAATGGGCCGAACGCAGCGTGGCGGTGCTGGTGTCGCAGGTGCTACCCGAAACATCTGTACCAACTCGAGGCGAGTAGCAGGAGTTGTCATATGTGAATGGCCCGCGCGCTGCAAAAGCTCCTTTGTTCTGCCTTGTCGCTATCTGCAACGGCTTCGATATCCGGCGTCACCTGATCTCGTGAAAACCCCGGCTATGGACCGCGTGGATGTTCTCGTCCGCCGCGGCCGCATAATCAACGCATCAGCAAGAAATCTGCCCGCGCAAAAATAAACGTGACTAGGCCGTGCGCGCTTTGCGAATTTCTGAGATTAGGAAGCGTCGCTCATCGTGCCGCTGGAGCGCACAATCAGGCCCAGGCCTTCCTCGGCCGTGCGCAGGTCCAGATATTCTCGCCAGCGCCAGATCTTGCCGTCCTTCATTTCGAAGATGCCGGCAACGGGAAGCGGTACGGTTGGCTTGGCTTTGTCGGTGCGCGTGAGATAATCCACGCGTTCCGTAAAAACGACGGAATCAGATGAAGCGATCCGCGTAGTCTCGATCTCGCAGGTGAAGGCGGTGAAAATACCCTCGATATAGGCCCGGATCTCGGCCAGCCCGCAGCGCGGAGGCAACGGCATGTCGATGTACTGCCCATCCGGCGTGAAGTACTCAAGCATCGCATCGACGTCCTGCTTTGCCCAGAGGCTGCAGAATTGCAGCACCGTGCGTTCGTCGTCCGTCCTACCGTCTTCGGGGCATAGTGGCATATCAACTCTCCGGGTTACGTAATGCGTTAAACTGAGTAGTCCAAAGCGAAGCTTGAGGCCTGGAAACGGGCGGCTGGAACAGCCTCTGGTCCTCTTTCTCTGCCGGACCTCCCGTCTTCCGCCTTGTTCGCAAATTGGCGTATCGCGATGTAAATGTCCAGGACCGGCTGATCTGACAGGTCGTCGAACATAGGCATCCCCAGCTTGCGCGACCCGGGCGAATGTCCGGGCCGACTTGGCTGATCAAGCGCCCCGCTCGCGCGGCTCGGCGTCGGGCAATCGAAACCCATCCTTTACTCTGGCTCAGGAGGCGCGCGATAATGTTTCCTTGATCGTGCGCAGCGAGTTCGGAAACACGTCGAAATTTGCGGCAGCGACAAACGCACGTTCGCGGTCAATCTGTCGCTCGCTATGATTAAGGACCAGCGTTTGAATGCGGCTGCTGACATCATCGTCGGCAAAAGCGTCCGCAATCAGCAACCCGATCGCGGCGCGCAAGGCGCGATTACACTCACGCAACGCTGACAGTGGCGAATCGCGGTCCTCCACGGCAAGCAATGCGCGGGCGGCTACTGCATCGGCGGCCTCGCCCGAAGGCAGGCTCGCCTCACAGATCATCGCGCGAACCAGTTCAGCCATGCCGCGCGCGTCAGCCACCTCGAAAGGATGGGCGTGGTCGATCTGCTGCCGCAGCAACTCTAGCGAGCCCATGACGATATAGGCCTGCTCGATCGCCGCGCTGTTGGCCGGGTCGAGCGCCGGCATGATCGTTTCGCGCATTGCCTTCACCATCGTCTGGATCCGAAGCTCAAAGCTCGGTTGCACCGTTCGGTCTCCTTCAGGCCAGCCGGCGGCCGGTCAACATGTCGAGCGGCCAATTCTCCTGCGCCAGACCGAAGCCTTCGCGGCCTTGATACGCCCAACGGATGGTCGTGAACATCGCCAAGCTGTTGCTGTAGCAGGCCCAGGGATGCTGTGCGACCGCATGGCCGGTAAACAAATAGCTCCGGCCCGCAGCATCGATGAGCACAGCTTCATAGCCGGTTGGGAAGGCGCCGTGCCGAGCGGTGCGAATCCGCCCCCCGGTCAGCCCTCGGACCTCGCCTTCGGTCAGAACATAACCATGCGCCAGATTGAATTGCTCCCATCCGCTGGCCATCGGGTCGAACGACCAGATCGTCTGAAATGCTAAGTCGGTACCGAAATTGCCGTTGATCCAGCCCATCGGCTTCATCCCGCGCTCGTTGCGTGGACCCCAGCTATGGTCCATCGTGCTCACGCAATCGACATCGTACGTCTTGCCTCGGATCCGCACGGTGCCGGCAACATGTGCGGTCATATCGAAGTGATTTGCATAAGCCGAGCCGAAGCCGCTGGCATTGGGATCTGTCGACGCCAGCGGGTCCATTGAGGCATCGTGGATATCGTAAGGCTCCATTAGCCCTTTCACGTCCCAGTGGAACTCCGTGTCGTCTACGCCAACATAATCGACCTTGTAGTCGCGCGGTGCGCGGGATGCGGCCAGCGTAAAGCCGTTGGGCAGGGAGAAGGAGTCAAACCGCTCCGGAACCGGCAAATGCTGTTGAAAGTCCATGTACAGCGCATCCAGCGACGTTCTCCCGATCCGGTCGATTGCCTCAACATCGCAGACCATCGCGCCAATGCCCTTGCGCGCGACAAGATAAATCCAGGCAGTGACGTTAGGTGCGGGCAGATAGATCGAGAAGAACGCGGTCTCCGCCCAATCATACCCCATATCATCGGGCAGGTGGTAGTTTGCGTCCTCTGGCCTAATCATGTGACACCCTCCTGACAATCGGTCGGTCCTGTGGCAGTGATGCTCCTGCCGCAGATTGACCCAATAGCCTTTGCCAAATAACAAACCAGGTGTACAATTTTTGTGTGGATGCCGGAGCCGGGCGCAAGTCCCGCAGTTGGTGAGGAAGATATATGGAATACTGGTCAGGTGAGGAGAGAGATGGCCAAGGCAGTGCAATTGAATAAGGTCGCCAGTGGAGAAGACCAAGGCAGTCCGCGCGATCGCTATCCCACCGAGCCCACCGTCGACGCGGCGCTCAATCGCCGACTAGAAAAGCGGCAGGCCGGTCAGGCATATGTCGTGCCGACACTCGACGAGGTGTACGAGCGGCTGACTGACTTTTTGGCGCGCGAGGCGCAGGGACCGGTGACCGTCCGGAATTTGCGTGGCCTGACCGGCGGCGCATCGAAGGAGCAATTCGTCTTCGACCTTGATTGGGTGCAGGAAGGAGCACGGCGGGAAGGCGACCGCATGGTATTGCGATGTGATCCGGGCGCTTCGATCGTCGAGACCGACCGCGCCCGCGAGTTCGAATTGATGCGCTTTGGCGGAAAGCTGATGCCGGTGCCGGCGGTTCACTGGATTGACGTTGACGGCAGTTCGATGGGCACGCCATGCATGATCTCTAGTTTCGTGACCGGGGTACAAAAGCCCGCCAAGGCGGCATCGAACGTCACCGGCATGGGTATTCATTTTGCCGAAGAATATCGCCGGGATCTGGTGCCGCAATATGTCCATTATATGGCCGCTCTGCATCGCGCCGAACCGAACTCGGAAGCCCTGCCGAGCTTTCACATCCCGCGCGTCGGCACGACCGAAGCGGCCGAGATGATCCTTAACTGGTGGGGGCGAAGCTGGGCCGAGGACCGCTATGAGGACGTGCCGATCGCGGCACTGGCCGAAAACTGGCTGCGGCGAAATGCCCCGAAACTCGACTGTGCTTCGGTCGTTCACGGCGATTTCCGGACTGGAAATTTCCTGTTCGACGAGGCCAGCCACCAGATCACCGCGATCCTCGACTGGGAACTGGGATATGTCGGCGATCGCCATGGTGACCTGGCCTGGGTATTGACCGACCTCTACATCACGCGCGAGGACGGCAAGCCGTTCCATTGCGGCATGTTCGAAAACGAGGACGCGCTGGTCGAGGCATACGAGGCGGCCGGAGGACTGCCGATCGATCGCAAGACGCTGCATTGGCACATCTTATTTTGCACCTGGAAGCAACTCGCGCTCGCGCTGGGCAGCGCGCTGCGCGCCAGCGACGGCCAGACACATCAGGACGTGCTGCTCTCCTGGCTGTCGTGCTGCGGATATACGCTGTGTGAGTCACTCCGCCGCCAGCTGGAGCGGAACGCTTGAGCGCCATTCCAGATACGGATGCGCGAGCGACAATGCCGCAGTCCGTGGGCGCCGCGGCGAGACATAGTTCCCCGTTCCGGCGATCGGATCAATCTGCGGCTCTCCCATCGTCACGATCCGGCGTTTCACCCGCACCTTCATGTGATGAAATGTCACCGTCTCCGCGCGCGAGTATTTTCACCTCAAGGTCGGCGCACCCCGGCAAGCGGCGGCAATATGCGAGGACACAATCAATCGCGTGGCCCGATCCCGCAATCGTGCCGTTGATGCCTTCGCCATCGATTAGCAGCGTCCCGTTCACTCCCTCGGCGCCACATAGGTGCGTCAGATCCAGACAAATAGCTTCGCAGTCGTCAAGTCGAGCGAATTTGTAGAACGCCGCTACACAGATCTGCAAGTGGGTTTCGGCCACAAGTATGGATCCACGGGTGTCACGAAGTTACCCGTCACGCCGACGAGCAAAACGTCGGCTCTCAAGCAACAAAAATTGTGATCGAATGTCCGGGATGTTGGCGCAAGCGGAAGCCTGCCCGAGACGTGCGTGCGCAGAAGTTGAGTGCATATTCTTACATTGCTTGGTTGGGCCCATTCCGCCAGAGACCCCCAGATCAATGCTGCGGTACATCGAACTAATCAGGGATCGTAGCTAACTAATTGTTCCGAGCGCGCGGCAAACGAAATCGCGACCGAGCCGCAGCCCCCCCTGGATCAACGCTGTGGCCGACCCAGGTCGATCCGGCCGCCCGGCAAAAAGACCGCGTCGGGTTCTTGCCGATCGCAACGATCGTCGGTAAATGATTCGGATACAACAATAATTCTGGCGAGGGGCGTATGGTCGAAGGCAAGAGAATACTCGCGCGGCTGCTGGCTGCATTCTTTTTGCTTATCGGCCTGACGCTGACAATCGGCGGGGTCAAGCTCGTCAGTTTGGGTGGTTCGATCTATTATCTGCTCGCCGGCCTGATCGTGATGGCGGTCGGCGCCCTGCTGTGGCGGACGAAGCCGCTTTCGGCATGGATCTATGGCGCATTTCTGGCCGCCACTCTCGCATGGGCCTTGCTCGAAGTCGGTCTGGACGGCTGGCAACTGATGCCCCGACTGATGGGGCCGGCGGTGCTTGGCCTGCTGTTCCTGCTGCCGGGGATTCGTCGGCCCATCGGCAAGGCGGCCTTCGCACCGGGCGCTGCGGGCGCGCTGGGCCTGCTGGCGATTGCCGTCGCCGCGTTCCAGCCGGGGCCTGACGCCGTTGCGGATCGGTCCTGGCCGACCCAGTTGCTTCCCGACGGCCTCAATCCCGGCGAGTGGCCGCAATATGGGCGGACGCTGGAGGGGCAGCGCTTCTCGCCGCTCACGCAGATCGACAAGACCAATATCGACAAGCTGCAAGTGGCATGGACTTATCATACCGGCGTCAAGCAGGAAGGCACGCCAAGCCCGCTTCTGGCCACCCCGGTCATGGTCGGCAACCGGCTGGTGCTGTGTACTCAAACCAATATCGTCATCGCGCTTGATCCGGAAACCGGCCAGGAACTCTGGCGGTTTGATCCCAAAGTAAATCCAGAAGGGGCGTCGGCGGTCCGGACTTGCCGCGGAGTCGCCTATCACGCCGATTCCAGTCAGCAGGATTGCCCCGAACGGATCATCACCGGAACTTTCGGCGCGCAACTGATCGCGCTGGACATCCGGACCGGCCGGCCCTGTGTGTCGTTCGGCAAGACGGGCATCGTCGATCTCAAGGAGGGCATGGGCGAGATCCTGCCCGGCTACTACTTCATCAGTTCCGCGCCGGTTATCGTGCGCGGCAATATCATCGTCGGCGGCGGCATGTCCGACAACCAGAGCACCGACGAACCTTCCGGCGTGATCCGGGCGTTCGATGTCGTCACCGGCAAGATGGCGTGGGCGTGGGATGCGGTGAATCCGGCCAACCGCCGCGGGCCGCCCCCGGGGCAATGGTACAGCCGAGGCTCGCCCAACAGCTGGGCGCCGATGAGCGGCGATGAAGCGCTGGGGCTGATCTATGTGCCAACCGGCAACCCGACGCCTGATTTCTTCGGTGGCCAGCGTCGCCCGGCAGACGACAAATACGGCAGTTCGATCGTCGCGCTTGATGCCGCGACCGGCGATGTGCACTGGTCGTTCCAGACTGTGCACCACGATGTGTGGGATTATGACGTATCATCCCAGCCGACGCTGCTTGATGCCACCATCGCCGGCAAGGCCGTGCCCGCGCTGGCCCAGGCGACCAAGCGCGGCGAGATATTCCTGCTGGATCGCCGCACCGGCAAGCCGCTGACCAGGGTCGAGGAACGCCCGGTGCCAAGCCGCGGTGCGGTGCCGGACGAGCGCATCGCCCCGACGCAGCCGTTCTCTACCGGAATGCCGTCATTCTCCGGGTCGCCGCTGGTGGAAAAGGACATGTGGGGCCTGACCCCGCTCGATCAGCTGTGGTGCCGCATCCGGTTCCGCGAACTGCGCTATGACGGACCGATGACGCCGCCGGGAACCGACGAATCGCTGATTTATCCGAGCATAGGCGGGGGCATGAACTATGGCGGAGTGTCCTATGATCCTGAACGCAAGATCATGTTGGTCAATTCGTTCTACTACGGCACGATTGCCCAGCTGGTCGGGCGAAAGGAAGCCGATCGGCTGTTGAATAACGCCAAGTCGACGTCCCATTCCGCGACGAACTTCAAACTTCCCCAGGCAATGTTGGGAACGCCTTATGGCGTATTCCTGAGCGGGCTGATCTCGCCGCTCAACGTGCTGTGCAACGCGCCGCCGTTCGGCAAGCTGAGTGCGATCGACATGCGGACGCGCAAGCTGATGTGGTCACGTCCGATCGGTACGGCACAGGATAGCGGTCCGTTTGGCCTTTCGCTCGGCGTGCCAATCCCGATGGGCATGCCCGGCTGGGGGGGAATGGTGACGACGCGCAGCGGGATCACCTTCACCGGCTACGTCAAGGAAAAGGCGTTCCGCGCGTTCGACAGCGTCACCGGCAAAGAGCTGTGGCGGGCACGCATCCCCGCAAGTGCAAATGGCAACCCGATGACCTACGTCAGCCCCACCAGCGGCCGGCAGTTCGTGGTTGCCGCCGCCGGTGGCCATGTCATGCTGCAGTCTTTGCCGCTGAGCGACACCATCGTTGCTTTCGCACTGCCGAAAAAACCTTAGCGGAGGCAGGGCGGTGGCCGGCAATCGAAGAGTTGGTCCTGAAGGCGCGCCCGGTCGGCAAGGTTCGGGCGAGCGATTTTAGCATCGAGGAGGCACCCGTTCCGTCGCCAGGCGATGGGCAGGTGCTCGGGGAACGGCTTTCTGGCGGGGCGCTTGCGTTCGAACGGGGCGATGCCCGTCGTCTTCGTCGCCGGATTTCTGGGCGCATTTGTCCTGACAAAAGTTGGCGGCAGACAAGTGGCGCATGCCAGCGGTGGCTTGCCCGTTTGAAGACAGAAGCCTGCCGTCAACCGAATTTCTTTATTTGGAGGCAGCTTTCCGCTTCCGGTCAATGTAAGCGGTTGAGGGAAAATCGCATTTGAATGAATGGCAGCTAACTGCGCTGGTGCTGGGGCCACCTAATACCAACCTGCGCTGAGGCTGACTCAGGAAGGGGATTCCCAAACAGGCAAAAGTCTGAATCTATGGCGTTCTGCATTGGAGGGCGAACCATGGGATCAGCGATCAGCTTGCGAGAGGATTTTGACGGAGCCGCCTTGAGA
>JANLQW010000083.1:0-8598 GCA_031368085.1 Novosphingobium sp.
CTGCAAGGATTGCCACGGCAATGCTGATGCTTTTCCCACACTGATGACATCGGGCCCTGCCGCGCCGCCCAAAGGCAACAACCTCGCGTTGCTGCGCAATCCCGACGGCAAGCGCCGCTTTGAATGGAGCTTCGATAATTCCGGACGCCGTACGCTGATTCAGCGCTCGATTGTCGATCCCAAGCTGGCCTGGGTGGTGCATCTGGTGAAGGATAGCGTCGATCCCACCTCGCCCTATTTCAACATCAAAGCGGCGCGGGCCAAACTAATGAGCCGATCCGGGGCGGAAGACGGTAAATTCGCCTTCGGCCCCGGCGTCGGCAAGGGTGACCGCGCGCACGACGACAAGCAGATGGCATGCTTTACCTGCCATTTGAGTTGGACCACCAGCTGCGGCGGTTGCCATTTGCCGATCGAGGCCAACTGGAAGAGCACCACGCACCACTACGAGGGCGAAGAAACCCGCAATTTCGCAACTTACAACCCGCAGGTCGCCCGCGACGAGATGTTCCAGCTTGGCAAGCATATGACGACCAAGGGCAATCAGATCGCGCCGGTGCGCTCGACCTCGGGCCTGGTGCTGTCATCGACCAACGTCAATCGCGAGCGCATCTATATCCAGCAACCGCCGATCAGCGGCATCGGCTTCTCCAGCCAGGCCTTCACGCCGCATTTCCCGCATACGGTGCGGCTAACCGAGACCAAGACCTGCAGCGATTGCCATCTGTCCGCCGCCGACGACAACAATGCGATCATGGCGCAGCTGCTGCTGCTGGGCACGAACTACGTCAATTTCGTCGGCCTCAATGCCTGGACCGGGCTGGAAGGCGGCTTCGAGGCGGTGCGCGTGACCGAATGGGACGAGCCGCAGGCGGTGATCGGCTCCTACCTCCAGCGCTACGCCTATCCCGATTATTTCCGCATGCATGTCGAGCAGAATGGCCGCGAGCTGAAGGACTGGACGCGCGGCAAGACGTTTGCCGGCGGGCTATCCGGCGAGACCCGGCCGCTCGAGGAATTCCGCAATGTCGTGCAGGGCACGAAGGGCCGGGTCGGCTGCCTGCAATTGCGCGGAGAATATATGTTCGTCGCCGAAGGGCGCGGCGGCCTGCGCGTCTATGACGTAGCTTCGATCGCCAACAAGGGGGTGTCCGACCCGATCATCTCCGCCCCGTTCTCGCCGCTCGGTCACGATGCGCGGGTCGATACGCAAGACGCCACCTGCATGGCGCTGCCGACCATGCAGCCGATCAACCCCCAGCGCAGCACCGCGCAGCTGCGCAAGATCAACCAAGAACAGCCGTTCCTGCCGATCTATTCCTATGCCGCCGTCACCGACAGCGTCGAGGGCTTGATCCTGGTCAATGTCGAAACCTTTGCCGATGGCGAGCTGCGCAACAATTTCCTGAAACGCGCCGTTACCTGGAACCCGGACGGGGTGCTCAATGGCGCGCGGCATATCGTGCTGGCCGGGGAAGTCGCCTATATCACCGCCGCCAGGGGTCTGGTGGTCGTCGATCTCAGGAACCCGCTGAAGCCGCGACTCGCCGCGGTGCGCGAACTGGCCGATGCACGGGCGAGCGCTATCCAGTTTCGCTACCTGTGGGTGACGGACCGTGATGGCCTCAAACTGTTCGACGTCACCGACCTCAGGAACCCGGTCGCGGTGCCCTCCGGCACGGTCGGTTTGGCCGATGCCCGCCGCATCTATCTGGCACGCACCTATGCTTATGTCGCGGCGAAGCAGGATGGTCTGGTGATCATTGACATCACCCGGCCCGCCGCGCCGCAGATCAAGCAAAAATTGACCTTCGAGGGACGCTTGAACGATGCCGAGGATGTCATCGTCGGCTCGACCAATGCCTCGTTGTTCGCCTATGTCGCCGATGGCCGCAACGGATTGAAAGTGCTGCAGCTGACGTCACCGGCGAGCCAGCCCAATTTCTATGGCTTCTCGCCGGCACCCAGGCCCGAGCTGATTGCCTGGGCGAAGACCCCCTCGCCCGCGCTCTCGCTCTCCAAGGGGCTCGACCGGGACCGCGCGGTGGATGAAACCGGCGGACAGATCGCGGTGTTCGGCCGGCTCGGCTCGCGGCCCTTCACCCGGCCCGAGATGGAGCGGCTGTTCCTGAACCGGCGCGGGTTCCCGTTCAAGGTGCGCGATGAGGTGGACATGGCGGGCTGGCGGGCGGGGCGGTAAGGCATCGTCCCGATTATCTGACCCAAAATTCGTCTATGCTGAGCTTGTCGAAGCACTGTCCTTTTCTTCGAGCCTCGTGAACAACCGCCTGAAGAAAAAGCAGTCCTTCGACAAGCTTAGGACGAGCGGGGGTTGAGGCAGACTTTCGGCAGTATCACCCCCCGCTCTGCCAGCATTCCCCGAATCATCGGCTGCATGGTTTCGTCGAACCTTGCCAGCGCGGCTAAATTGCCGAGGCTTTCGAAATGGGTGGTTAATCTGCGCCCGTCCCAGCGGTGGAGCGCATAGCCGGGCGGCTCGTCCCGGACCAGCGCGCGGCCATCGGGATGGCCGGGATCGATCGCCCGCAGGTCCAGCGATATTGCCGGGGCAGACGATGGACCGACGACAAGCGTCGCGCCGTTCCAGCGCGTGACAATCGGCCGGTGGAGGTGGCCGCACAGGACCGCCTGGATCTGGTCGTGGCCGCCCGTAGCCTCGGCAAACTGCGCGATCCATGGCTCGGCGGGATCGGGATCCATCCAGTCGATGCCCGTTACGAAGGGCGGGTGATGCATGGCGATCACGGTTGGGGTGTCCGGGTGCGCCTGCAGCTGCGCGCTGAGCCAGGCCGCACGGCTCGCGCAAAAGGCCCCGCCGTGGCGGCCGGGTTCGAGCGTATCGAGCAGCAGCAGGCGCAGGCCATCCAGCGCGACGGCGTACTGGACGAAGCCGCCATCCTGCGGCGTGTCCGGAAAGGCTGCATGCAGCGCGGCGCGGTCGTCGTGGTTGCCGACCATCGGCCAGACCGGAAACGGACAGTCGCGCACCACTTCGGCCAGCCAGGCGAAGCTTTCGCCGTCACCCGATTCAGTCAGATCGCCGGTCATCAGCAGCAGGTCGGGGCGGTTGGGACCGTTCGCCAGGTGGTCCAGTAGCGCGCGCAGCCGCCGCCGGTTAGCCTCGTCCGGATTGCCCCGGTCGAAGCCGATATGGATATCGGTGATCTGCGCGATCAGCACCAGTGTCTCCCCACGGCGAACTGCAGCCAGCCTTTAGACAACATCGGTTAACTATTCTTGGATCGCGGTTTGCGCGGAGCGCCCGCGACCGGATGGTAGGTGTGACACATCGCGCAACTCGAGGGAACTTCGGCCTTGCGGCTGCCTTCGCCAAGATGGCAGGTCCGGCAGGTGGCGATGCCCGGCAGCAGCAGATCGCCGGCAGAATCGGACCCTTCCGCCGCGTGGCAAGTGCTGCACTTTTCCTGCGTATGCGGCTTATGGTCGAACCAGCCATGCGCCATATAGCGCGAAACCAGTGTCACCGGCATCACCCCCGGCTTGCCGCCCTGCACGGCCGGCGTGTGGCATTCACCGCAGACGCCGTCGCGCGACAGCGCCCGCCGGATCAGCCCCTCGCCGCTGAATGGTGCCGTGAAGTTGGCATAATACGAGCCGCCGGCGGCATAGTCGCCGGGACGCCGCCGGCCGCTGACCAGGGTCGGGCTGAAGTCGGCCGCGCGCAGATCGGCGATCATCTGGGCGACATCGCCGTGTTTCAGCGTCCGGAAGGTGTCGCCGACCTTGTCGTAGGCCAGGCTGTGACAACCCTCGCAGTCCCGCTCCATGTTCACGGGCGTGAAGCGGATGCCATCCTCCCCCGGACGGTGGCAATCCTTGCAGGCCAGGCCTTTGCCATACCCCCGCTCGCGCCCGATCGAGGCGGCCATGCGCGCGGCGCCGCCCATCGGATCGAGATGGAGCTTGTGCGAAAATGCCAGGCCGCTGTTCTCGCGCGGGTGGGCATCGAGCGAAACCCGGCTCAGCCGGCGCGTAGCCGGATCGGTGACGATCCGGGCTGCGAACTGCGGGTGCAGCCTGCCGAAGTCACCGGCATTTCCCAGCTTCGTATCATGCAGCCGTTCGCCCAGCGAGCCATGGCAATCGGCGCAGAACTGCTGCTGAGGCGCCGCCATCCGGCCTGCTCCCTCATGCTCGTTATGACAATCGACACAGGCGCCTGGGCCCGGCTTGCCGAAGCCAAGCGCCACGAACCGAAGGAAGCTCTCCCCCAGCGCCGGATCGGCCCGCGCCCCGGCAAGGCGGGTGGTAGGGGCATGGTCATGCGCGTCCTTGTGGCACCCGGCACAGGTTTCGTTTCGCACCGAGACGAAGGCCTTGACATGGCAGGCCTCGCAGCGATCCTCGAGGCCATGATGCGCGAGACTGAGCTTGCCCGGGCGCCAGCTGGCGTCACCGATCACCGGCGACCTGGCGTCAGCCTCTCGCATCCGGTGGCTGGCGATGGGCAGCGCCAGGAAAATGGCCAGGATCAGTAGCGCCGCCAGCCACGACACCTTCCGCTTGCCCGGAAGCAAACCTGCGAGCGAAAAACTGCGCTTTTCGTCGAAATCGGCGGCCAGAATGCCCTTGTCCGCGATCTGGCGGATCGTCAGCAGGACTGCGCCATCGCTAGCCTGCGAAACCGTGATACGGAAACTGCCAAAGCGCAGTTCCGCCCCAGCGCGGCAATCGACAGTCGCGGCTAGCGTAACCCTGCCATCCAGCCCAAAGCCCAGGGTGCCGAGCGAGGTGACCGCGATTCTATTGTCGTCCAGCCGGGTGATGACGGCGTGATTCGCCTCGACCGCGAGGTCGGGCAGGTGGATAGCGTTGTCGGCTGCGCGCCCCACGGCCAGTTCACGCTGGGCGACATCCTTGTCGCGCACGATCTCGCGTCCGTCAGCCGTGAGTTCGATCTGCCTGAGCCTGAAAGTCACGCCGTGCATTACCAGTAATAGAATACGCTTATGATATGCGCAGCGAGCGCCGCGAGCAGCGCGACAGTTGCCGGCACATGGATATGGAGCCAGACCTCCAGCAGCGCCTTGAGCCGCAGGTGGCGGCGCAGCCGCTCAAGCTGCGCCCGGCGCCGGATCAGCAACGTCTCGACCCGGCCGGCAGCAGCGCCCCCCCCGCCAGCCGCATCGGTCAGGCCCAGGCCTTCGATGGCTTTCAGGGTCGCGCAATCTGGATATTTGCCCGACAGCCGGTGCCACACCCCCCGCTCGAACTCGCTTTGGCCCAGCGCGGCTATGACCAGATCGGCATCGCTGCGCGCCAGCGGCTGCGCGGCGTCGTGCAGCTGTCGGTCGATCGCGCGGATGCTGTCGATCATCTGGCCCTGGGTCATTTCCTCTCGGTTCTGGCTGAGCGCGGCCGGCAGAGTGGCATAGACCACAGTGCCGAAAATACCCGACAGGATCACCAGCATCATCAGGCCGTAAGCCAGGCTGTGCACGTTCCAGCCGAACTGGAATCCGGTGTGCAAGGTGGCGATCAGGATCAGCGCGAAACCGAGGTAAACATGCGCCGAGGTCCAGGCCTTGAGCGACCATCGGCCCGGCGTCATGGCGCGCTTGCGGATACCGAGCAGCGCCAGCCAGACAATCAGCAACGCTCCGATCGTGCCCAGCAAATAGCCATACCAGCTGCCGCCATTGGCGCGCGGCTGCACATCGGCGGCGATATATCCCAGGATGGCGGCCGCGCAACTGACCAGGGCGACCTTCAGCCAGCGAAAGCGGGCATGGCGCAGGAAGCCTTCATGGCTTGTCGAAACCGGCCTGGCCGTCGTCGGCGCGGAAGCGGACGCGCGAACCATCAGCTTCCCTCCGCCATCCGGGCGACCGAGAGGAAACCCTCCGGTGCAACGCGGATCGCCGCGCCGGTCGGGCAGGCGCGGACACAGGCAGGTCCGCCGCCGATGCCTGAGCACATGTCGCATTTGATCGCCTGTTTGGGCTGCTCGGCATGTTTGGCCGCATGCTTCTTGCGCCAGGCCTTGGATGCCTCGCCCGGTCCCGGACCCAGGCCGAGAAACAGCCAGCTTAGCAAGGGCGGCTTGGGCGGTGGCACGCTGTCCATGCGGATCACGCCGTAAGGGCAGTTGCGCTCGCAATTGCCGCAGCCGATGCAGCTATCGTCGATCACCACCTCACCGTCGGGTCCACGCTGGATCGCGTTGGGCGGGCAATCGGCCATGCAATGCGGATGTTCGCAATGGCGGCAGCTGGTCGGCACATGCAGATGGGCATAGGTCCGGCCGGCTTCCCGGTCGAGCCGCGAGAGGCCATCGTGGCTGTCGGCGCAGGCCTTTTCGCAATTGTCGCAGCCGACGCAGAGCGTCTCGTCGATCAGCAGCACATCGGTTGCCTCGCCGATGCCGTTGTCGACGAGGAATTGCGCGGTCTGCGAATACATGTCGGCCACGCCGGAGAAACCGTCCTTCCTCGCTTCAATGAAGGCATTGACCTCACGGCGGGAATCCATGTCCGCCCGTGCTTTGCGCAGCAGTTCGGGCCTCTGCGCCAGCAGCCGGGCGAAGGCTTCACCGGGTAGCCGGATCACTTCGGAACGGATCGCCGCCTTGACCGTGGCCGAGCGGGGGGCACCGTCGATCAGGGCCATTTCGCCGACATAGGACCCGGCCGGCAGGTAGGAGAGGAACACCGGCTTTCCCGCGATGGTCTTCTGGACGGTCATCGAGCCGCGGCGGACGATGTAGATGTCGGTTCCGGCGTCGCCCTCGGCCAGGACTGTCTCGCCGGCACGCTTGGGTTGGACTTCGGCACCGGCAACCAGTTCGGCGACATCCCCGGGAGTGAGGCCGGAGCCGAAGATCTGCAACAGCTGGCGCTCGACCGAGATGCGCGTGACCGTGCGCGCCGCACCGGGGGCGGTGGCGATAAGCTTGAGCGCGGCATTGCGCGACAGCTCGACCACCAGGGTGGGCTCGGCCGCGCGGATCGTCGATCCCCGCCGCCGCCCTGATATCAGGCCGACTTCACCGAAGATCGAACCCTCGCCGATCGCCACAATCCGGGACGGATCGTCCTTATCCACCTCCACCGCGACCGATCCCTCGGCAATGGCGAACAGCGAGGAACCGGGATCGTTGCGCCTGAAGACGATGTCACCCGCAGCGAAGCTGCGGACATCGCTGTCGAGCAACAGCTCGCGCAATTGCAGGGTGGAGAGCTCGCTGAAGATTTCAATCCGGTCGCCCAGCAGGTCCAGCCACTGATCGACGGTCCGCTGGCGGGCAAGCGACGCGAACATGGCGGCCAAGATCGGCTCGTCCGCCGGCTTTAGCGCAGTGTTGCCGTTGATGAATTCAACCGCATCATAGCCCTGGTTCATGCAGTGCTTGATCAGCGGATAGCCGGCAAGCGCGCCGATCACATGGATGCCGGGCCGGCTCGTCTCAAACACCGGCGACAGCACCGGGAACGCCTCGCGCTCGGCGCTGGTGAAGTCGATCCCGCAGGCTTCGATAAAGGCGCGCGGCGCGGTGGAGCCCATGCGGGCGATAATCCGGTCACAGCGGATGGTTTCCTGCCCGTCGCGCGTATCGAGCACCAGTTCGCCAGGGCGGATCTCGGCGGGAGAGGTTTCGGTGCGGATGACGATACGCCCGGCCTCGGCCGCCTCGGTGAGCAGCTTGACGTTGGCCGATTTGGCGCGGGCGAAGTCCGCCCCGCGATTGAGAATGGTCACGACATTGCGCTGGGCCGGATCGGCGGCCAGGCCCAGCGCGTTCTCGATCCCCGCATCGCCCGAACCGATTACGGTGATATGTTCGTCGAGATATTCGCCGGGATCGTCGAGCTGATACTGGACATGCGGCAGATCGGCCCCCGGACAGCGCACCAGGTTGGGATTGCCCTGTGTGCCGATCGCGAAGATCACCGCCTCGGCGTTGACTTCGCCGCCGCCCTTCAACCGAAGCGTGAAATCGCCCTTGTCGCCCTCAATCTTGATGACTTCGGCGCCCAGCTGGACATTGGCTACGGCGATCTGGCGGTCCCACAGATCGAGGATCGCCTCGCGCTTGCCGGCATCGAAAGCGAGGTCCGAGCGCAGCACCAGCTTGCTCGGCGTCGCCATCACATGCTTGCCCTTCTGGTATTTGAAGATCGTGTCGCAGTGGTGGTCGGCCTTTTCGAGCATCACATGCGGCAGGCCCAGGGCCGCGGCATGCGCGGCGGCGCTCAACCCGGCGGGTCCGGAACCGATAATCGCGATGCGAACGCGAGCTTTCACCCCATCTACCTCGGTTCCGGCTTCCCCGCCGATTGCCTTATCCAGGAAATATGCGCAAATCGCCGGCTAAGGCGTTGAACTTGGCTGCTGACCTGGATGGTAGCCACACTATGGACCGGAACCGAGCAATGACACAAGGCAACAGCGGAACTTTGCCAGCGGGAAAGATTGCCCTTGCGGTTGCCGCACTGATCCTGGCCTTTGCCATCGCCTGGTCCAACTGGGGGGACCGGGGACATGCGCCTGACCCGGCTCCTGCGGCTGCGCCCACTAGCGCCGATCCGCTGGCCATCGAAGCGCTCGCCGCGCGCG
>JANLQW010000090.1:0-5425 GCA_031368085.1 Novosphingobium sp.
TGAACGCGGCCTTGATGGCGGCGAGCGCGAATGACCCACGCTCGGCAATCTCGAGGGCGAAGGTCCGCGTTGCATCGGCCAACACGGCATCGGGGACGACCTTGTTGATCAGGCCAATAGCTTCGGCGTCTTGCGCCGTCATCTTGGGGTTGCGAAACCAAATGTCCTTGGCGCGCTTCTTGCCGACCAGATCTTCGAGATACCATGTCCCATATCCGGCGTCGAAGCTGCCCATCATCGGCCCGACCTGCCGGAACACCGCGCTTTCCTTGGCGATGGTCACATCGCAGACCATTTGCAATACATTGCCCCCGCCGACCGCGAATCCGTTGACGCTCGCGACCACGGGCTTCTGAAGCCGGTCAATGCTTTCGTACATCTCGAGCGTGGGCAGGACGCCGGCGTAGAGGTGGCTATCCTCCATGCCCTCCTTGCGGCCACCGATGCAGAAAAATTTGTCGCCAGCGCCGGTGATCACCAGCACCCGGGTCCGCGTCTCCCGCCGGACGGCATTGATGCAGTCCCGAATCTCATGACACATGGTCTCGGTAAACATGTTGCCATCGTCAGGCCGGTTGAGCGTTATTGTTCCGATCGGCCCGTCTTCGGAGTACAGGATTTCGCTGAATTCCATCATTTTTCCTTTAGAGCGCGATGCGAAAAAGTGGGCACCGGTTTTTCGCAATTAATTGCGCGGATACAAGGACTCTAGATCACGCCATCAGCGGCAAGGACGGCCTGCTCGGCCGCAGATAAACCGAGCCAATTCTGGAAGACCGCGTCGTTGTCGGCGCCGAGCCGCGGTGGAGGACGGCATCCCTCGCTCCCCCCATCGACCGCGATGCCGAGCCCGACCTGCGGTACCCGCTCCCCGCCCCGATCGAAGCCGTACAGAAAGCCGCGCCGCCTGAGCGCTGCATCCTCGCCGATCTCGTCAAGCCGGTAGATCGGACCGGCAGGAACGCGCGCAGCCTGAAAAATGGCAAGCCAATCGTCGCGGCCGCGCGCTTTTAGCCGCGCCGCGATGTCTTCTACAATCCGGGCACGATCGGCGCGGCGCCCGGGGTTGCTGGCATGGGCAGGTTCCTCCGCTTTTTCAGGTGTGCCCAGCGCGGTCCAGAAGCGCCGCCAGATTGCGTCGTTGCCTAGCGCGAGCGTCAGCGGATTATCGGCAGTGTCAAACACCTGGTAGATGGCGATCACGCTGTCGCTTCCGCCTGACCGTCGCATTTTCTCGCCTGATCCGAGATAGGGGACGAGCCGCGGCGCCATGAATCGCGTCATGCTCTCGACCAGCGAGATGTCGATCGCCGCGCCTTGTCCCGTCCGCTGCTTACGAACGATCGCGGCGACTGCGGCCAATGCTGCATCCTGCCCGGCGAGCAGATCGGCGGCGGGCGTGCCGACTTTCTGCGGCGGGCCGTCCGGCGCGCCGGTCATGTCCATCACCCCCGAATAGCCTTCGGCGACCAGATCGTAACAGGGCATGTCCGCACGGTCACCGTCGAGGCCGAATCCGGTGATCGATACATGGATCAAGTCTGGCCTGACCGCCGCGAGGGTCGCGTGGTCGATCCCGAGTTTGCGCTGGACGCGGGCGACCACATTGACCAGCACGACGTCGGCCTTCGCAACCATCCGCAACAGCAACTGATGACCCGCCGGTGCCGCAGTATCGAGCGTTACGGACTGCTTGTTACGATTGACGCTGACAAACCAGAGCGATTCCCCGTCGAGGAATGGCGGGCCCCAGGCGCGACAGTCATCCCCTGCGCCGGGCCGCTCGATCTTGATCACCGTCGCGCCGAGATCGCCCAGCAATTGTCCTGCGTAAGGGCCCGCCACCGACGTGGTGAGATCAAGCACAACCAGGCCTTCGAGCAAATCAAGTCCTTGCTCATCCTTCAGCGGCAGGGATTGGGCCGGATTCGACATCAGCAAATGCCGTTGCTGCGGAGCGCCGCGATCGCTGCGGCGGGCATGCCGAGCAATTCCGTCAGGACGTCCGAGGTATCCGCGCCCAGAGCCGGCGCCGGCCTCATTTCGGGCGGCGGGCCGTTGCTGAAATGAGGCTGGATAGCGGGAAGCTTGATCGATCCCATGACCGGATGCTCCAACGTCGCGATTGCGCCCCGGGCCGCATAGTGGGGATCACTCGCGATATCCTTAGGCGTGTATATCAGGCTATGCGGCAGGCCGTTCGCTTCCAGAATCCGGAGTACCTCGGCGGCCGGACGGGCTTTGATCCAGTCTGCGACGATGCCGTTGATCTCGTCGTAATTTTCGACGCGGCGGATATGCGTCTCGAACCGGGGCTCCTCACCCAGCTCAGGCCGCCCAATTGCCGCGCACAGCCGCTTGAAGACATTCGTCGCCGCCACCGTCAGCGCAACATATTGTCCGTCACCGCTCAGATAATGATCACCGGGCGCTGCGGCAAAATGACGGTTCCCGGAACGCTGCCGCTCCATCCCGAGCTTGTCGTAGGCGGTAATCATCACGTCGGTGAAGCGGAACACTGCCTCGAACAGCGACAGGTCAATCTGCTGTCCGCCGCCGCCGCGCGCGTCGCGATCGTACAGTGCGATCATGATCGAGAAGGCGCCGAGCAACGCTGCCTGATAGTCGGCAAGGGCGGTCCCCGGCCGTACCGGCGGCCGATCAGGGTAACCGGTCATATTAAGAAAGCCCGCAAATGCCAGCGAAATTCGGTCATAGGCTGGTCGCTCGGCATTGGGTCCCGTCTGGCCGAAACCGGATATGCTAAGCATGACGAGGCGGGGATTGAGCTCCTTCAGTACGTCGTACGCGAGGCCCCAGCGGGCCATCGTGCCCGGCCGGAAATTTTCCACCAGAACGTCAGCGTGCGCCACCAGCTTGCGGAGCACCGCCTGCCCTTCGGGCTTGCGCAGGTCCAGCGTCACCGACCGCTTGGAGCGCCCTTCGACGTTCCAGTAAAGGCTCTCTTCCCCAACAAACGGGCCCGAATGCCGGATCGGATCACCAGTTCCAGGCGGCTCGATCTTGATCACTTCGGCCCCGAAATCGCCCAACAGCGTCGCCGCGACCGGCCCGGCGATCATCGTGCCCAGTTCGATCACCCGGATACCCGCAAGCGGGCCGCCGCGATCTTCTCCTCCTGCCACAGCCGTCAGGCTCGACCCGCTGCCGCGGCTGGCGGCACGGGGATGTTGAACAATCTGGCCGCATTGAGCCCGACGATCTTGGCCGTATCGTCATGCGTCAGGCCCTTGGACCACGACTTGATCGCCTTTTCACTATTCGGCCAGGAACCCTCGATGTGCGGATAATCATTGCCCCACAAAAGATTTTCGACGCCGATGCGAGCCAAAAGCTCGATTCCGACGGGATCGGTCTCGAAGCTGGCATGGCCATGCATCCGGAAATATTCCGACGGCTTATACTTCAGCTGCGGCGATACCCAGAAGGCGAAGCTAACCTGCCCGTGGTCCATTGCCCACAGGGCATAAGGCAGCCAGCCTGCGCCTGCTTCGATGGTGGCGAAGTTGAGTTTCGGGAAGCGATCGAACACACCAGAGCTGCACAGCTGCACGGTCGGCTCCAGGACCGTGTTCATCGCATGGACGACGTAGTTGATAATTGCGCCGCCATCGCCGCTCGCGGTGCGGGGATCCTTGCCCGTGCCGGCGTGAAACGTCACCGGCAGGCCGGTCTGGCTGAGGCTATCCCAGATCGGATCGAACATCGGCTGGTTGTAGCTCGCGCCCTTCACCAGCGGCGGCATCATCACGAATTTGAAGCCTCGATCCGCCGAACGCTCAATCTCCCTGACTGCGGCCGGGATGTCGGCGGGCGCGACGCAGGCTGCCGGGAAACTGCGGCTGTGGCCGCCGAACGCCTCAAACGCCCAGTCATTCCAGGCGGCGCACATCGCCACATTGAGTTCCGGATCGGGCGACTGCCAATTCGTCAGCCCTTTGTTCGGGAACACAATTTCAGCATCGACGCCGTCATAATCCATGTCCCGGTAACGGTCCTGGGTAAACCCGCCCTGGTTCTGGAACATGGCGCCCTTGGTCTTGTCGAGTGCCGGGCGTTCGGCATCGTCGCCCACCGTCTCGATGAAGGCAGTGACGGCGACGGATTCGTCGCGCGGCGCCTCGCGGATCATCGAAGGGCGGATGCCTTCGGCGACGAACCATTTGCGCCCCTTCTCGTCGACCTTGACGTGGGGCAGGCGGTCGCGAAACCGGGGCTCGACCCGCGCCGACCAGACGTCGAGCGGTTCGTTCACATGCCCGTCCGCAGACACGACGAAAAATTCTTTCAGCGCGGACTTGTCGGGCGCGACATCGGGCGCCGCCTTCGACTGCGGAGCAGGCACAGCTGCCATATCAGCCTCCATTAAGTGAATATCTGGCTTATGGTTTGCGGCATTGCACGTCAACGTCCATTCGATGCCGCCTGGTCAGTCGATCCGGTATTCTCCAAGCGCTGGCGCTGGCCGCAGATCATTCTGCCGCCCTCGGAACGCGGCACTGATCGGAACCGGAAGCGAGGGAAGGACAGCGCCTGCCAAGGCGTTCGAGTCGACCAGTCCGCGCGCGCGGAAATGCGGATCGACGAGCGCCTCGCGCAGATCGATAATGATCGAACAGCAGACATCGCGGCCCGCAAAAAGGGCCGCCCACTGGTCGCCCGTGCGGGCGGCGATGCGAGCGGCGACGGCGCGCGTCGCGCGGGCCGGCTCTGCCGTGGCGGACCGCCATTCGGGCTCGAGCTCAATGGCATCGCAGAACGCGCTCCAGAACCGGTCCTCAAGCGGCGCCGCCGCGATGAAGCGGTCATCGCAGGTTCGATAGATATTGTAGCGCGGCGATCCGCCGGTAAGGAGCTCGCCGCCACGCGTGGGCCACTCGCCGGCGAACAGGCCATTGCCAAGGCCCCAGTAGGCAAAGGTGAGCATCGAATCGCCCATGGCGATGTCGAGCGTGGTGCCTTCTCCAGTCGCGTCGCGCCGCCGTAGCGCCAGCAGAATGTTGAGCAGGGCGGGCAAGGTACCTCCGGCGATGTCTGCGACCAGGATCGGCGGCAGGACCGGCGCTCCATCCGCGCCGCAAGTCAGGCCGAGCAGGCCGGTTTCGGCCATGTAGTTGAGATCGTGCGCGGCCACGCCGCTCTTGGGACCAGACTGTCCCCAGCCCGTAATCGAACAATAAATCATCCCGGGATTTATCGCCCGCACCGCATCGGCGCCGAGACCGAACCGCGCCATGACGCCCGGGCGAAACTGCTCAATGACGATGTCGGCGCGTTCGATCAACGGGCGGAGCGTCGCGACCACGCCGGGTTGCTTGAGATCGATTGCCAGGCTGCGCTTGCCGCGGTTGAGCAGATGAAAATTGACGCTGTCGGCATCCACCTTGGGCTCGTATGAACGCAT
>JANLQW010000100.1:0-6270 GCA_031368085.1 Novosphingobium sp.
TCGTCACTTCGACGAGACCCAATCTCTCCTTAAATCACAACCTCAAATCTGTGCCATAGGTGCTGACGGGGGACAACCGACGTTGGAGTGCCCGATTGCCGTCCCTAAAAGTTGCCGTTTCAAACGGCTAGAATTGGTGGAAACTGGACACCTTCCCATCCGGTGAAGGAGGAACGGAGTTGGAACTAGAACTTCAATGACGCGTCCACGCCGAAGGCGCGCGGCACGTTGAAGTTGCCGTAATCGCCAAGAACATTGCCGACGTTTCCGATTGCGACCACATTAGGCACGCCGGTCACGGGGGAGGACTGAACCGCCGGCAAGCTGTTCGAAGGATCGCGGCGATAGACGTGCTGTTCGTCGAACAAGTTACGGCCCCAGACGCTGAGGTTGAACTTAGCAGCCCCGCCGCCCAATCCGATGTCGAGTAGCGAAATGCGACCGTTGACGATGAACGAGCTGTCGGCCTTGGTAGCAAACTGGTCGAACGACTGGGTTGCATCAGCATAGTTCGCGTCGAGGTGGAACTTCAATCGGGTATCGCCCGAAACCGGGATTTCGTAGTCGATTGTTCCAGCGGCTGCATTGCGGGGCGTGAAGACGATGTAGAACTTCTGCAGCGCCGTCGTGCTGTTGAGCGCCTGCCCCGCCGAGGTGCAAGCCGTAGATGGTTTCCCAACGCCAGTGCAGAACGCAGTGTAAGTTACGCTCACCGGGGGAATATCGGTGTATGTATAGGCATAGGACAGACCCATCGTGAGCCCATCGGCCGGCTTGAGTGTCAGGTCGGCCTCGACCCCGCGGATCTTGGTAGTACCGGGGGCGTTGAAGGTCACCAGGTTGTTGAAGTTCCCTGTCGCGGTGGGCTGGATTGTACTCAAGTCGACTTGGCTGCCAGTACGATCCATGATGTAGGCTGCGAGGTTGAATCGCGCGCGACGGTTCCAGAAGTCGGCCTTCATGCCCAATTCGTAGCTCTTGACGTCCTCGGGATTGAACGCGCGGTAATCCGAGGTGCGCGAGCTAGCCCCTCCCGCGCGATAGCCCGAGGCGTACTTGGCATAGACGTGCACGGTGTCGCTGACATCATAGGCAATCGTCGCGGTCGGGTTGAAGCGGGTCCACTTCTTGTCGAGCGGAACATAACCGTTGCGGGCCAAGATTGCAGCGTTGGCAGGGTCACGATAGTCAATATTGCGCGAAGCAAGCAACGCGCCCTTCTTCTTGTCTTCTGTGTAGCGGCCACCGACGGTGAGGTGCAGTGCGTCGGTGGCGTTCAAGGTCAATTGCCCATACGCAGCATAGCTTTTCGAGAATACTTCCGATGCTCGATCGATGTTGCAGCCTCTGACGGCAACACCAACGAAATTGGCAGCAGTTGCGGGGTTCGTCGCGGCGCAGAACGGAATGGGCGCATAGATCGCGCTGGTCGCGCTAACATAAGTCGCGCCCATCGAGTTCGGGGTCGCGGCATCATCGCTGACGTGCTCTTTAAAATAATAGAGACCAGCCACGTAGTCGACCGAACCGATGGTGCCGACAGCCTGAAATTCTTGACTGAACTGGCGCTGGTATAAGTCGGCAAGGCTGTAGCGGCTAAATGCACAGTTCGCGCCAGCGCAGGCAGCGGTGTAATTGATCAGCGGCACACGGTGATAACCGCCTGAATTGTCCCATTGCTCCACATCAACGCCGCGCCAAGCAGTGATCGAACGGACCTCAATTTCAGGTGAAATTTTCCATTTGAAGGTGTTCGTGAAGCCATAAGTTCGGTCGACGCTTAGCTTCTGCGGCACTCCGATGTCGGCAACTTTCTGCAGTGTGGTCCCGTTGACGAGAACGCCGGGAGGCAACGCGCGGATCGTACCCTGGATACCGGTAAACGCTGTGCCGGGCGTGACGCAATGACTGCCAGCCGGGATCGCCAGAGGCGCAGTATTGGTACCCCCGCTCACGCAGTTGTTAGGGTTGTAGTTTAGCAACTGGCTATAGAATGGAGTGTTCTCATCTTTGGCCACATCGTAGGCGAAATCGTTGGTGATGGTGTCGGTGGGCTTCCAGCGAACCGCGGCGCGGCCGCCCTTGCGGTGGTAGTAACCCCAGCCGTATTGCCCGGCTAAGGGGTTTTCAGTGATCGCATTCTGGTGTGACAGTACGCCGTCGAGCTTGACCGAAAATCCGGCAGTCTCAGGCAGGTCGAGGTGGACCGCACCATTGTAGGCACCGAAGTTCCCAAAGCCGCCTTCGATCCGCCCACCCAGCTTGCCGCTCGGGGCCTTGCTGACCATCGACAGCGCGCCGCCTTCGGTGTTGCGTCCGAATAGTGTGCCCTGCGGGCCTTTGAGCACTTCGATCCGTTCGACATCGAACAGGGCTGTATTGAGCCCGTGCTGGCGGCCAAGGTAGACCCCATCGATATAAATGCCGACTCCCTGTTCGCGCGCGGGCTGGTTGGCGTCGAGAGGGACGATCCCACGGATGCCAATGGTCAGTGCCGACTGACGCGCCTCAAAGGTTGCTACGCGGAGGCTGGGTACGCCGCCGTCGGCGAGATCGAGCAGGCTCTGGACTTTGCGCTCACGGATCGTGTCCGCACCCATGACCGAGATCGAGATCGGAGTGCGTTGGAGGTTGGTCTCGCGTTTGGTCGCGGTGACGACGATTTCAGTCAAGCCTTCGCTCGACGCCGTCCGGGCGGCGTCTTCGGGCGCAGTCGCACCTGAATCGCCGCTAGCCTGGACAGTCGTTGGATCGGCGGCGGCGTCGATAGTCACGGCATCGTCGGTAATGGTCACCGCCGCTTGCGCTACGCCCCCATGGCCAAGTACGGTCCCTAGGGCGAGGATGTACGCGCCCGAACGGATTGATAAGCGGATCACTGGGTATTTCCCCTGGACATTGAAGCTGCAGTCTTGAGCCTGTCCGGGGGATGGATTGCGGCGTGACCGAATCGGCCCCTCAGGCCTCTATGGCGCCTCTAGGCAAGCCATGCGTCGTGCGTGCGTAAGCACGGTGACAGCGCCATGACCGTAATATGTCAACGCAAATGCAGCGGGAGCTCGGTCTATTCGAGGTGGGCTGAATTCATCAGCGCAAGCCACTGGTTGCGTGAGGTCTCGCTGAGATCATCCTTGACCAGCACCGCGAGGAGAAACAGCGAACGCTTGCCTGCGACCACACGATAAAGTGCGACCGATGGGTAGCCAGAAGGACAACCGGTCGAGCGTCTTTCAAGCGTAAGCGAGATATCGTCGCGCGCGAGTTCGGTTAGGGTGCTTGCACACTTGGCCTGGGCTTGGCGCTTCAATTCGGCCGCCCAGTCAGCGGCATTTTTGACCTTGCCGTCCGGGGTGCGCGCGACGATTACCAGTGCCTCGGTCCAGTTCTTGGCCGAGATTCCCCGCACCGCGATCAAATCCACGACGTTGCGCGGGTTGGTGGCATTATAATCGATCATCGCCGCATTGCCGCTGTCGAGCACGGATTTGAGCGGCGGGGACAGCCGGTAGTCGAAGCTGAGCTTCTCGGCGGACGCCGGTGCTGCGATAAATAACATCGCAGCCAAGATTGCCGCGCGCGGCATCGCTGGTCCGCTCCTTCTCATCGTAACTTGATACGACGACTGCCACGCGGATTCACTAGGTTTGTTGTGACATCAATATGACACGGACCCGCGCGAAGCGGGACAGGCAAGCGACGCAGGACGGACCTGAGCCAGACAGTGTTCAAATTGTCACGTCAACATCATCAAACTGTCACTTGGCGCGGGCATGACCGCTAAGAAACCAGACGCGGCGCATCGTCATGCCTCAGCATACCACCGTTCTTATCAGCTCGCCCGCTCCCGGGCTTCTCGCCGATATCACGCGCCAGCGGCCCGAATGGAGCCTGGTGTCGCTCGGCGACCTGCCGCCAAGGCACGTGCCGAGCGGCAAGGTCTGGGGGTTTGTCGACTGGCTCTGCCCGACCATGTCGGGCTTGGAGCTGTGCCGACGGCTGCGGGAAGGCGAGGCGACCCGGAATGCGCACCTCACCATGGTACTTGAGGAACCCAACCAGGAAGCGAAGCGCCGCGCCCTGCTCGCTGGAGCCGACGATTACTTAGTCGGCCCTCTGAACGCGCTCCGCGTGCTCGAACGCATCGACAGCCTTGGTGACAAGGACAAACCGTCCCGCGCGCAGCTGGTTCAAGGTGCGATCACGATAGATCCCGCCGCCTACCAAATTCGCATCCGCGGTAAGCCGGTGCCCATGCGCCCCAACGAATTTCGCCTGATGGTCCATTTTATGGAGAACCCCGATCAGGTTTTCAGCCGGGCTGCGCTGATCGACCGGCTCGGCAAAGACGGAGAGACGCTTGACGAGCGCACTGTCGACGTCTGGGTGGGCCGCCTGCGCCGCTCGCTTTCCGCGCACGACATTCCCGATCCGCTGCGTACAGTGCGCTCCCTCGGCTACGTGCTCGATTCGCAGGAGAATTGAGCATAGGCGCTTCAACCGGATCTGACTGTCCGCAAGGAGGTCGTCAGCCGAAAGGCGGCTTTTGCCAGCTCGCTATCTAATTGCGGCTTGTCTGCAATCGGCCCCGCCTACGCCATAATGCGAACGTCCACTTTCCGCTTTCCTAGTCCGAAACCTGCCAGTCTCGAAACCACCCCATTCCAGCCATTGACCTGCCTCTACGGGCTTCCCAAAACCGGAACGGCGGGATTTGGCGAACGAAGTTGCTAGGCTGTAGGTCCGAAATGGGGTGGATTCCGGACAGGCAGCTTTCGTTCCGACGGGGTCGTTTAACCGACATCGGCGACGGTCATCGGTGCAACGGCCTACCGCGAGCCGCACGCGGGAGAGGTCTACGGAAAGGAAAGTTTCCCAAAGACTCTCCTTGCTGGCCCCGCCCCTCAGCCCGAACCCGCGCCTGCCAAGACATTGATACCAAAGCTCCAGAGCCAAGTTTTGCCGCGCTTGACGTAGAGGGAGGTGCCCCAAATGGGCCCTACATCCTGCCCAAAGCACTTGCCATCAGTGGTGGCGCGTACGGTCAACACGCCGAAGTCGGGAGCGAACATCGTCGCCTTTGCACCGCTGATGTCGAAGCTCTTCACCTCGCAGCCTTCGCCGGACCATGCTTTCAAGGTTTCGGGACGCGTCGCGATGTGGTTGCCGAAAATGTCGATGAACTGGATAGAATCGCCCAGGAGCGCGTCGATGCGCTTGGCGTCGCGATCCTTCCACGCGCTCCAAACCGCGCGTTCGCGACCGAGTAAGGTTTGCGTGGACGCGTCGTTGCGCGTCGGCCCGCCGGTCCAAAGGTCGCTCGCGACGGGTATGGTCGCCTTAATTGGATCGACGATCGCCGACTGCGCGCGGAAGGCTGCCTTCCACTGCCCGGCCTCGCGGACGTAAACGGTGGCGGTGTAGGAAGCGGGCGCCAGTTGCTCGCCGCCGCAGGTGCCGTTGACCTCGGTCCTATGCGTCAAAACCGCCGCGTTTGGCGTCAATTGGCTGACCTGCTTGTCCATTAAGCGATAACTGCCGATCTGGCAGCCCGCACCGCTCAGAACGCGCTTGGCCGCGCTTTTGTCGAGCCTTCCCGAACGACCCCAGCCCACGAACTTCTCGGAAAGAAACGTGGTCCAAAACTTCGTATCGCCCGACTTCCATGCAGCGTAGGATCGCTCCTCAAGCGTGCCGAGCTTGCCAGCCAGTTCTTGCGCGGCGCTCGATCCATTGCTTCGCCCGGCTGCCTGGGCGTATCCGCAGGCGGATAGTGCTACGGTGCCGCCGATCGCGAGCATAGCCGAGAATATCGTGCGCGAATCGGTATCCATTCTTCACCCCCGGCAAAAGTCAGTCGATGACAGCGCAAGTGTAACAAAGCGGAGGACGAACACAACTATAACGGCGGCTTTCGAGATAGTCCGAGGATGAGGCGAACGTCCGCCATGTTGTCGGGAGGGGACTCCCCTTGAGTTCCCTCACCCCGCCGTGGCAGGCGCGGCCAAAGGAAAAAACGGGATCGCCACTTCGATCAGTTTCCCGTCGGCGCGGCGCATCGTAAAGTGCCCCTCCATCGACCCGTGATGCGTCGCCAGCGGGCAGCCGCTCACGTAATCGTGGCTCTGCCCCGGCCGCAGCAGCGGCTGTTCGCCGACCACGCCTTCACCATCGACGAAGTTGACCATGCCGCGGCCGTCGGTGATCCGCCAGTGGCGGGTGACGAGCTGGACCGGCTGGTTCGATCCGTTCTCGATCCGGACATGATAGACC
>JANLQW010000101.1:0-5507 GCA_031368085.1 Novosphingobium sp.
CCGCCGCACCACGACATCTATTCGATCGAGGATCTCGCCCAGCTGATCCACGACCTCAAGAACGTCAATCAGCGCGCGCGGATTTCGGTCAAGCTGGTCTCCGAAGTCGGCGTCGGCACGGTTGCGGCGGGCGTTTCGAAGGCCCGCGCCGATCATGTCACCATTTCCGGCTATGAAGGCGGCACCGGCGCCTCGCCGCTGACTTCGCTGACCCACGCCGGCTCGCCCTGGGAGATCGGCCTCGCCGAAACCCAGCAGACGCTGCTGCTTAACAATCTGCGCAGCCGCATCGCGGTGCAGGCAGACGGCGGCCTGCGCACCGGGCGCGACGTCGCCATTGCGGCGCTGCTCGGGGCCGACGAATTTGGCTTCGCCACCGCCCCGCTGATCGCGGCGGGCTGCATCATGATGCGCAAATGCCACCTCAACACCTGCCCGGTCGGCGTCGCCACGCAGGACCCGGTGCTGCGCGCGCGCTTTACGGGCCAGCCCGAGCATGTGATCAACTATTTCTTCTTCGTCGCCGAGGAACTGCGGGCCATCATGGCCGAAATGGGCTTCCGCAACGTCGCCGAGATGACCGGCCGGGTCGACCGGCTCGATTCCCGGCAGGCGATCACCCACTGGAAGGCGCAGGGCATCGACCTTGCCCGCCTGCTCCACCAGGTACCGCAGGGCGACAGCCCGTCGCTGAACTGGAGCGGGACGCAGGACCATGGTCTCGACAAGGCACTCGACCAGAAGCTGATCGCCGCCTCCGTCGATGCGCTGGACAAGCGCCAGCCGGTGCGGATCGAACTACCGGTGCGCAACGTCAACCGTACCGTCGGCGCGATGCTGTCGGGCGAAGTCGCCCGCCGCTACGGCCATGCTGGCCTGCCCGACAACACCGTCCATGTACGCCTCACCGGAGTTGCCGGCCAGAGCTTCGGCGCCTGGCTGGCGCACGGAGTAACGCTCGATCTCACTGGCGATGCCAACGATTATGTCGGCAAGGGCCTGTCCGGCGGCCGGGTGATCGTGCGCCAGCCGGGGCATGTCGACCGCGATCCGGCGCAGAACATCATTGTCGGCAATACCGTGCTGTATGGCGCGGTAGCCGGCGAGGCGTTTTTCAACGGTGTGGCCGGCGAGCGCTTTGCCGTGCGCAATTCCGGCGCAATCGCGGTGGTCGAGGGCACCGGCGATCATGGCTGCGAATATATGACCGGCGGCGTGGTGCTGGTGCTCGGCCAAACGGGGCGCAATTTCGCCGCAGGAATGTCGGGCGGCATCGCCTATGTCTATGACGAGCGCGGCGAATTCGCCCAGCTGTGCAACGGCGCGATGGTCGATCTCGAACCGGTTTCGCCCGAGCGCGACGAGGAAGACGGCGCTGGCCGGCCGCAGCAGCGCGGCAACGGGGTCAACGATGCCGGCATGGGCGACATGCTGCGCCACGATGCCGAGCGGCTGCGTATCCTGCTCGAACGCCACCACCTCCACACCGGCAGCAAGCGCGCCCGCGCTCTGCTAGACGACTGGGCGGCAGCACTGCCCAAATTCGTCAAGGTGATGCCGCGCGATTATGCGCGCGCATTAAAGCAGCTCGATACCGAACGGCTTGAAGCCGCTTCGGTCGCCGCCGAATAAGGGCCGCCAGATTATGGGTAAGGAAACCGGCTTTCTCGAGCTTGACCGCAAGGATCGCAGCTATGCCGATCCCAAGGCGCGGATAAAGCACTACAAGGAATTCATCGTTCCGCCAGCCGAGGGCGAGCTCAAGGCGCAGGCCTCTCGCTGCATGAATTGCGGCATCCCGTTCTGTCACACCGGCTGCCCGGTCAACAACATCATCCCGGACTGGAACCATCTGGTTTATGAGGGCGATTGGAAGAACGCGCTCGACGTGCTACAATCTACCAACAATTTCCCGGAATTTACCGGCCGCATCTGCCCAGCACCCTGCGAGGAGAGCTGCACGCTCAACATCAGCGACCAGCCGGTGACGATCAAATCGATCGAATGCGCCATCGTCGATCGGGGCTGGCAGGAAGGCTGGATCGTGCCGCAGGTGCCGGCGGTGCGGACCGGCAAAAGCGTCGCGGTGGTCGGCTCTGGCCCTGCAGGCATGGCCTGCGCCCAGCAGCTGGCGCGCGCCGGGCACAGCGTGACATTGTTCGAGAAGAACGACCGGGTCGGCGGATTGCTGCGCTACGGGATTCCCGACTTCAAGATGGAAAAGCATCTGATCAACCGGCGAGCGGCGCAGATGGAAGCCGAAGGCGTCCAGTTCCGCACCTCGGTCGAGGTCGGGGTTACCCTCTCGGTGGCATCGTTGAAGGAGAACTTCGACGCGGTGGTGCTTTCGGGCGGGGCCGAGGATGCGCGACGGCTCGATATCCCCGGCGCCGAACTGCCGAGCGTGCGGCTTGCTATGGAATTCCTCACCCAGCAGAACAAGCGCAACGCCGGCGACGACGAAATCCGCGCCGCCCCGCGCGGCTCGATCACCGCAACCGGCAAGCATGTCATCGTCATCGGCGGCGGCGATACCGGATCGGACTGCGTCGGCACCTCGATCCGCCAGGGTGCCGCCTCGGTCACCCAGATCGAGATCATGCCCAAGCCGCCGGTGACGCCCGACAAGGCGATGACCTGGCCCGACTGGCCGATGCGGCTGCGCACTTCGTCGAGCCATCAGGAAGGCGTGGAGCGCGACTGGTCGATTCTGACCAAGCGTGTCGAGGGCGAGAACGACGTCTCTGGTCTCGAATGTGTCCGGATCGAGTGGGTCGGTGGCCAATTGCAGGAAATTCCCGACAGCGAATTCTGCCTCCAGGCCGACCTCATCCTGCTCGCCATGGGTTTCGTCGGCCCGCACCAGCAGGGTATGCTCGACCAGGCAAGCGTCGCGCTCGACGGGCGCGGCAATGTCGCCGCCAACGTCCTCGACTACCGCACCAGCGACCCGCAGATCTTCGCCTGCGGCGACATGCGGCGCGGGCAGAGCCTGGTGGTGTGGGCGATCCGCGAGGGCCGGCAAGCGGCGCGGGCGGTGGACGAGATGCTGATGGGGGCCAGCGAACTGCCGCGGTGATTGCGGCCAAAGTTCCGCTTTAATGACCCGCCTGATCGCCGCGCTCCAGCCCTGAGGCAGCCAGCTGCGCGTCGATCTGCTGCATCAGCCGGTCGAGCCCCGCCTGGTCCGAACTCTCTGCCCGGGCGACCAGCACGTCCTGGGTGTTGGAGGCGCGCAGCAGCCACCAGCCGTCCTCGGTCGAAACGCGCACGCCGTCGGTGTCGTCGACATCGGCCCCCGATCCCGCCAGCCGATCCTTGACCTCGCCGATCACCGCGAACTTGCGGGCTTCATCCACCTGGAAGCGCAGTTCGGGCGTATTGACCAGCGGCGGCATCTCGCTGCGCAGCTCGGTCACGGATTTGCCCAGCCGCGCCGAGGCGGCGATCAGGCGGATCGCGGCGTATAGCGCGTCGTCGTAGCCGTAATATTCATGCTTGAAGAACACATGGCCGCTCATCTCCCCGGCCAAAGGCGCGCCAGTTTCCTTCATTTTGGATTTAATCAGGCTGTGTCCGGTTTTCCACATAAGCGGGCGTCCACCCAGCCTTGAGACCTTCTCGAATAGAGCCCGGGATGCCTTCACATCGGCGATAATCACCGACCCCGGCACCTGGCGGAGCAGATCCTCGGCATAAATCATGAGCAGCTGGTCACCCCATATCACCCGCCCTTCTCCATCTACCGCACCGATGCGGTCGCCATCGCCATCGAAAGCTACTCCGAAATCGAGATGCTTGTCCGCGACCAGCGCCTTCAGATCGGCAAGGTTCTTCTCCTCGGTCGGGTCCGGATGATGGTTCGGAAAATTCCCGTCAACCTCGGTGAAGAGAAGATGATGCTCCCCTGGCATTTTGGCCGTCAAGAGTTCGAGCGCGGGACCGGCCGCGCCGTTACCCGCGTCCCAACCGATCCGAAGAGCGGCCAGCCGATCGTCACCGATCCCGGCCAGACCTTCGATGAGTCGATCGATATAGGCGGTGAGAACCTCGCGGCGCTCGGCCTTGCCCTCGCCCGCGAGCCAGTCCCCGGCTTCCGCCATGCGGCCAAGCTCGAGGATGTCCGCACCAAAGAACGGCCGGCCCTGAAATACCAGCTTGAAGCCGTTATAATTGGCGGGATTATGGCTGCCAGTTATCTGAATGCCGCCATCTACGTCTTCGGCTGACGCCTCCGCATAATAGAGCATCGGGGTGGGCCCCATGCCGACCCGCACGACATCGACCCCGGTTTCCAGCAAGCCTACGACCAGCGCCTCCTCCAGCATCGTCGAACTGACGCGCCCGTCATAGCCGACCGCCACCTTGCTGCCGCCAGCCCGGCGCAGCAAGGTGGCGAAGCCTCGGCCTATGGCGCGGGCGTCGTCCGGCCCCAAGGTTTCACCGATTATGCCGCGAATATCGTATTCGCGAAGGATAGTGGGGTTAAAGCGGTGGGTCATCTCGGCTCCCGGAAAGTTGGGAAAACTGCGGCCATGGCGCGCGAAGTCGAGATATTTTGTGTCAATATCGCGGCAATGCGGCCTGCCTTGCCTTGGCCCGGCACGAACGGAGCTGGCACATCGGGTTTATTTCCCGATCTAGTCTTTCGGTAAAGCGCCGAGCAGCAAATCGCGCGCGGCATTGGCTTCATGAACCTGCTCGTTGGTGCCGCCGCGGTCGGGGTGGACCATGGCGAGCAACCGGCGGTGCGCATCGACGATGTCGGTATGGCCGGCATGCTTGGAAACCCCCAGCAAGGCGCGGGCGCGCCTCATATGATCCAAACGCCTGGACAGGCCGATAAGTTCCCAGGGCCAGCGCCGGGTCAACAGCCTGCAGGCGAGCACCGCCAGTACGAGGAACCAGAGCAGCTTCATGCCTGCGCCGTGATCAATTCCTCAGCCCGCGCCTTGGCCGGCACCGGCAGGTTGAGCCCGGCGAGCAGCGCACGCAGTTCCTGGCGGGCGACGAGATGGCTGGTGCCAAGCTCGCCCAGCTGGCCTTTATCGAGCAGGGTCAACCCCGAGGGGAACAGCTCGCGGTAGATCACCCGTTCGGACAGCCCATTGGCGACGCGGAATCCGACCCGCTTGGACAATTCGGTGAGCGCCCCTTCCAGCCGACGCATGTTGCGGGCTTCGACATGCTGGGTGCGGTTCCTGACCACGACCCAGTCCATCTCGCGGCGCTGATCCTTGATCGTCGCCATCGCGCGTTTCTTCCGGGCTTCCCAGATCAGTTCGGCGTAGAATGACAGGCGGCGGATCTTGAAGGTTTCGGCATCGACCTGGCCGATCAGGTCGAAATCGACGAAGCTGTCGTTGAGCGGCGTCACCAGCGTATCGGCGCTGGTGGCGGCGTGGCGGGCGAAGGGATCGTCGCGGCCGGGGGTGTCGAACACCAGGAAGTCCATGCCTTCGCCGAGTCCAGCTGTCACGGCATCGAGCGCCTCGATTGAATCGCCT
>JANLQW010000105.1:0-2620 GCA_031368085.1 Novosphingobium sp.
ATCGTCACCATCAGCGCGGTAAGGCAGCCGATGATACGGCCCGAATGCCCGCGCACCAGTTCGGCGGCATCGGGGTTCTTCTTCTGCGGCATAATCGAGCTGCCGGTCGACAGGCTGTCGGGCAGCGCCACCCAGCCGAACGGCTGGCTGGCCCAGAGGATGAATTCCTCAGCCAGCCGCGACAGATGCAGCGCGCATTGGGCAGCAGCCCTCAGATAATCGAGCGCGAAATCGCGGTCGGATACCGAATCGAGGCTGTTGTCCGTAGGTCCGAGGAAGCCCAGCGCCTGCGCGGTCATGTGCCGGTCGATCGGAAAGCCGGTCCCGGCCAGCGCGGCTGCGCCCAGCGGGCACTGGTTCAGGCGGGTATGCGCATCGACAAAGCGTGAGCGGTCGCGCGCGGCCATCTCATAATAAGCCATCAGGTGATGGCCTAGCGTGACCGGCTGCGCCGTCTGCAAATGGGTGAAGCCGGGCATGATGCTGTCCGCATGCTCACCCGCCCGGGTGACGAGCGCGACCTGCAAGGCGCCAAGGCCCCTGTCCGCGAGCTCACACGCCTCGCGCACCCACAGGCGGAAATCGGTCGCCACCTGATCGTTGCGGCTGCGCGCGGTGTGGAGCCGGCCGGCAACAGGGCCGATCAGCTCGGCCAGCCGGCTCTCGGTGGTCATGTGGATGTCCTCGAGGTCCCAGTTCTCGGGAACCCCGGTGGCCTCATATTCGCCCGCGACCCGGTCGAGTCCGGCGATGATCGTCAGCGCGTCCTGGTCATCGACGATGCCGGTCGCCCCCAGCATCGCGACATGCGCCTTTGACGCGGCAATGTCTTGCCGCCAAAGCGCCTTGTCGAACGGGATCGAGGCATTAATCTCGCGCATGATCGCCGACGGCCCTTCGGCGAACCGTCCGCCCCACATCGAATTGGAGCCTGCCGTGCTGTTAACCCGCTCGCTCACGCTTGCTGTCCTTGGCCTGGCGGTGATTGCTCCGGCGCTGTTAGGAGGCTGCGATAGGCAAAGCGGCGAGAAGGCGCAACCGCAGGCTTCGGCAAGCCCGGCCGCAGCCCAGAGCGCCGAAATCACCGGAACCATCGACCGCTCGCACAAGGGAAGCGCCCTGCCCGCATTCACCCTGGCCGACCAGGCCGGTCGCCGGCTGCTATTGCAAAGCCTCAAGGGCAAGCCGCTGCTGATCAATCTCTGGGCGACCTGGTGCGCACCCTGCATCACTGAGCTGCCGATGCTGGACGCGCTTGCGGGGCGCAATGGTGGCGCGGTCAAGGTGCTGACCGTCGCGCAGGACATGACCAATACCGAAAAGGTCAGCGCCTTCCTGACCGAACGCGGCTTCAGGCATCTCGATCCCTGGCTCGACCCGAAAAACGACCTCGCCTTCCATTACGGTGCCGGCACCCTGCCGACGACAATCTACTATGATGCGCAAGGCCGCGAAGTATGGCGCTTCACCGGCGGGCACGACTGGTCCAGCGCGGAAACGGCGGCGATGCTGGCCGAGGGGCAGCAACGAATTCAGCAACAATCTTTTACTGGGAAGCGCGCAGAAAACGACCTGACGCCCTAACGGCGCTGACGACCTGACGCTCCTGATGCTACCTTCGCCGCCAGACCCGAACGAACGCCCGCAGCTTTTGGCGGGCCGTTAAGCGGGAGTCGGAGATGGCCTCAAGAAATTCCGAAAGGCGCTGGGATTTTGCGGCAGTGTAAAACGTAAGCGCCGCCACAGGCACCAGGACCGCTATCAGGTAGAGGAGCTTGTGCCACAGCGGCACCTGGGTGAGGTCGATCAGGTTCATGCCAAGAAAGCCTGTCGCGATGGTCCCGATCAAGCCGAAGAAGGTCACAACCGTAAGGCGCACCACCGAATTCGCTTGACGGCGCAGCCCGTCGCTATCGAGGTAGTCGATCATGTCGTGCACCTCCTCGCGCACTTCTGCAAAGAGGCGATCGGTTCCGAGCTGGGCTACCCAGCGATCGAAGAGGTCGCTTGCCGGCCCCTGATTGGAGACATCATGAAACCAATAGCGGTGCGTGAACCGCAGGAAGTTTTCGTGGATGAGCCGGATCTCTCGCTTGAACTTCTTTACTGTCTCGCCGGAGTAATCGCTCAGGAGGCTCATCGCCGAAACCAGCCGATCGCGGAAGGCAAGCAACGTGGCGCGGTGGAAATGCGCGATTAACCCAAGAAGGAAATACTGATGGCGAAACTTCGCGAGAATTCCTTTTTCGCAATCGATGAAGTGTGGGTTGCCCGCGTCGCCAACCATAATGAATACATGGCCTGAACAGATCATGCGGGTTCCTGTTTGATCGTGTCCACGCTCCCGATCCCAGAAGCGATCGTAGCAATATCGCGATTCAAAGTCATTGAGGAAACTCGTACCGAAGGGCGATGACCCTGGCTTCCCAGGGGGTGCCGCCAGACCAAGCCGCACCCAATCGTCGCGGCTGATGCGGCGCGGATCGTCGACAGCCAGATAGGCGAGGAACGGCATCCGCTGAGGCTCTACGTGCCGGTAAAGAATTGCGCCGCTATCGCCGGTATGTTGCGGTGCGAGCGGATCAAGCAGATAGGCCCAATGGGCCGCGATGTGCGGCGC
>JANLQW010000114.1:0-10136 GCA_031368085.1 Novosphingobium sp.
TCGGCGATATCGAACTGTTCGCTCTCGCCAGGGCAAGCCTGCCGCCGCACCGGGTGGTCGGGATCACCGGTACCAACGGCAAGTCGACCACCACCGCGCTGGTCCATCATCTGCTCAAGAGCGCGGCGCTGCCGACGCGGATGGGCGGCAATATCGGCCTGCCGGTGCTGGGTCAGGAGCCGCTGGCAGCGGGCGGAGTCTATGTCCTTGAGCTGTCGAGCTATCAGCTCGACCTGACCCGCAGCCTGGCCTGCGATGTCGCCGCGCTAATCAACGTCACCCCCGATCACCTCGACCGTTACGACAGTTTTGAGGCTTATGCCGCCTCGAAAGCGCGCCTGTTCGCCATGCAACGGTCCGATCAGCACGCCGTGTTCGGCATGCAGGACGCAGTAACGTCCGGCATCGCCCGCGGCTCGTTCAATCGGCGCAGTGCAGACCTCATCCACCGCGTCGATGGCGCGGACCTCGCGGAATTGCAGGCCGGATGGCCTTCGCTTCAAGGTCCGCACAATCTGCAGAACGCCGCGGTAGCCGTTGCCATCGCCGAGGCGCTGGGGCTGACGCCGGCACAATGGCGGGCGGCGATGCCGACATTTCGCGGACTGCCGCACCGCATGGAACGGGTCGCCGAAGCGGGCGGCGTGCTGTTTGTCAACGACAGCAAGGCGACCAATCCGGCCTCCGTCGCGCCGGCGCTCGCGGCCTATCCGCCGAGCCCCGACAAGCGTATCCACTGGATTGTCGGCGGGCTGCCCAAGGGCGACGATCTTGACGAATGCAAACCGTGGTACGGCCATGTCGCCGCCGCCTATACGATTGGCGATGCCGGGCCGCTGTTCGCCGAACTGCTCGCACCGCATATGCCGGTCAGCCGCAGCGAAATGCTGATCGAGGCGGTGCGCGAGGCGATAGCCGCGGCGCAGCCGGGCGATGTCGTCATGCTCTCGCCGGCCTGCGCCAGCTACGACCAGTTCCGCGACTATGAGGCGCGCGGCGATGCTTTCCGGCAGATTGTCGAAGCGCTGATCGAGCCCGCGCCGGCCGTCCACGGAGGCTCTGCCTGATGGCCAGCAATCCGCCCGTCATCCCCGGCTCCGGCGGCATGCGATCCGGCACCGGAATACGCTACCGCCGCAGCCGTCGCAGCGAGCTGACCATCTGGTGGCGCGAGATTGATCGGGTGCTGCTCGGCCTGGTGCTGATGCTGATGGCGGTCGGCACGGTCGCGGTCGCAGCCGCCTCGCCGGCAAGCGCGCGGCGGCTTTCGACTGCTGCTGTCAAGCTCGACGATCTGCACTTCTTCGTGCTGCATCTGCGCTGGCAGATCCTGGGACTGGCCGCTTTGATCGGCGCTTCGCTCCTGCCCAAGGACGCCGCCCGGCGCGCCGGGATTGTCCTCGGATTCGCCATGCTGGTTGCGCTGATGCTGGTGCCGTTCGTCGGCAGCGAAGTGAACGGCGCGCGGCGCTGGCTCAATCTCGGATTTTCGCTGCAACCCTCCGAATTCCTCAAACCCGCCTTTGCCATCGGATTGGCCTGGATCCTGTCATGGCGGGTGCGCGATCCGAATTTGCCGGTGTTGCAGATCAGCCTCGGTCTGATGGCTCTGGTCGGCGTGCTGCTGATGGTGCAGCCTGACTTCGGTTCCGCCATCCTGTTCGGCGGTGTCTGGTTCGCGCTGATGCTGCTCACCGGGCTCGATGTGCGCCGGATCATGCTGGCCGGCGCCGGCGGCGTCGGCGTGGCAGTGGCCGCCTACCTGTTCTACGATAACGCCCGCCACCGGATCGATGCGTTCATCGGCGGCGGCACCGCCTTCGACCAGGTCGACCTGGCCCAGCGCACGCTGCTGGCCGGCGGCTGGACCGGGAGCGGATTGTGGCTTGGCACCCGAAAATTGTCACTGCCGGAAGCGCATACCGACTATATCTTCTCTGTCATCGGCGAGGAATTCGGCCTGCTCGCTTGCGGGATGATCGTGATCCTTTATTTCGCGATCGTCGTCCGGGTGCTGCTGCGGCTGGTGGAGGAGGAAGATTTGTTTACTGTACTTGCCGCGACGGGGCTTACTGCCCAGCTTGGCGGCCAGGCATTCATCAACATCCTGGTCAACCTGCAGTTGTTTCCCTCCAAAGGCATGACCCTCCCGCTGATCTCCTACGGCGGTTCCTCGACCGTCGCGCTGTGCCTCGGCGCCGGATTCCTGCTGGCGATCACCCGCCGCAACCCCTTCCTCGAGCGCGAGCGTCCCTCGTTGCGGGACATCGGAGGGCGCAAATGAACGGCGTCGTGCGCCATTATGTGCTCGCGGCGGGCGGCACCGGCGGGCATCTGATTCCTGCCTTTGCGCTTGCCAGCGAATTGGAGCGGCGCGGGCACCATGTTGCTCTGATTACCGACGAGCGGGGTGCGGCGATCCCCGGCAAGCCCGCCTCGCTCCCCGTCCACATCCTTCCCGCCGGGCGGATCGAAGGGCTCAACCCGCTGCGCTGGCTGCGCGGACTGCTGGCGATCCGCGAGGGCCGGCGCATGGCGCGGCGGCTGTTCGACAATTTCGAGCCCTCGGCCGTCGTCGGCTTCGGCGGCTATCCCGCTCTGCCCGCGGTGCTCGCCGCCCATTCCGCCAAAATCCCGACGATCATCCATGAGCAGAACGCGGTGCTCGGCCGGGTCAACCGGTTCCTGGCGAAACGGGTCAATGCCATCGCTACGGCCTACCGCGAGGTGCAACGCCTCTCGCCGAAACATCGCGGCAAGGTCCATCTCGTTGGCAATCCGGTGCGCGACGAATTGCTCACCCTGCGCGATCAGCCCTATCCGCCCTTCACCGAGGAAGGCCTGCTGCGGATCCTCGTCACCGGCGGCAGCCAGGGCGCGCGGGTGCTGTCGGAGGTCGTGCCGGATGGCCTCGCGATGCTGCAGACGGCGCTGCGGCTGCGGCTGCAGGTGACCCAGCAATGCCGGCCCGAGGATATCGACGCGGTGCGCGCCCGCTATGCCGGGCACGACATTCCCGCCGAACTGGGCACCTATTTCGAGAACATGGCCGAACGTCTCGCCGATGCGCATTTGTTCATCGGCCGCGCCGGCGCCTCTACCATCGCCGAGCTGACTGCGGTGGGCCGCCCGGCGATCCTGGTGCCGCTGCCGATCGCGACCGACGATCATCAGACCGCCAATGCCCGAGAAATGGTCGCCTCGGGCGGGGCGAGATCGATCCGGCAGACGAAATTCACCTCGGTGGAGCTGGCCAAGCAAATTCAGGCGATGGCGCAGCATCCCGATACGCTGGCCAATGCCGCGCATGCCGCGTGGAATTGCGGCTACCCCAATGCCGCGCGCGATCTTGCCGATCTGGTCGAAAGCTTCGGCGCGGCCCCCTTGATGGATGTGATCCGGGTTGGCGGTCAGGCTACGGTTGCGGTGCAGCCTGCGCTGGCTGCGGGCAGTCCGGCGTGACTGGCGTCGCCACCGACATCGGCACGATCCATTTCGTCGGCATCGGCGGGATCGGCATGTCGGGGATCGCCGAGGTGATGCACAACCTCGGCTACAGCGTTCAGGGCTCCGACATTGCCGAGGGCTATGTCGTCGAGGGCCTGCGCAAACGCGGCATCCCGGTGATGATCGGCCATGCTGCGCATAATCTGGGCGACGCTGCGGTTGTCGTTACCTCCACCGCGGTGAAGCGCGATAATCCCGAAGTTGCCGCCGCGCTGGAAAGGCGCGTGCCCGTGGTCCGCCGCGCCGAGATGCTGGCTGAGCTGATGCGGCTCAAGCGGACAGTCGCGGTCGCCGGGACCCACGGCAAGACCACGACAACCTCGATGATCGCGGCGCTGCTCGATGCCGGCGGGATCGATCCGACGGTGATCAACGGCGGGATTATCAACAGCTACGGCTCCAACGCCCGGCTCGGCGCCAGCGAATGGATGGTGGTCGAGGCCGACGAGAGCGATGGCAGCTTCCTGCGGCTCGACGGGACGATTGCCGTGGTCACCAACATCGATCCCGAACACCTCGACCATTACGGCAGCTTCGACGCGGTGAAGGAGGCCTTCGTCGAATTCATCGAGAATGTGCCGTTCTATGGGGCGGCAGTGCTGTGCATTGACCACCCCGAAGTGCAGGCAATAATCCCCCGGGTGCGCGACCGGCGGGTGATCACCTACGGTTTTTCCGCCCAGGCCGATGTGCGCGGCGAGCATGTCACTCCGGTTCCCGGCGGCAACCGCTTCGACGTCGCGATTCGCCAGCGCGATGGCAGCTTCCGCCGGATTGAGGGGATCGAGCTGCCGATGCCCGGCCGTCACAATGTCCAGAACGCGATCGCCGCGGTTGCCGTAGCAGTCGAGATGGGCTGCGCGGACGAGGTGATCCAGACCGGCTTTGCCAAGTTCACCGGGGTCAAGCGGCGCTTCACCAAGGTGGGTGAAGTCGGGGACGTCACCATAATCGATGATTACGCGCACCACCCGGTCGAAATCCGGGCAGTGCTGTCCGCCGCGCGCGAGAGCGTGAGTGGCCGGGTGATCGCGGTCGTTCAGCCGCACCGGTTCACGCGGTTGCGCGATCACATGGAAGACTTCCAGACCGCGTTCAACGACGCCGATGTGGTCTATGCCGCGCCGGTCTATCCGGCAGGCGAACAGCCGATCGCCGGTGTCGATGCCCTTGCCCTGGTGGAAGGGATCAAGGCGCGCGGGCATCGCTCCGCGCATGTCATCGAGGGGCATGAGGCTTTGGCCTCAACTCTGGCCAAAACCATCGAGCCGGGCGACATGGTGGTTTGCCTGGGTGCGGGCGATATCACTAGATGGGCGGCGGGGTTGGCGGATGCCGTGGCGGCGCGGAGGGGAAAATGAGTGTTTTTTCCAAATCCGTCCGTCCTGAGCTTGTCGAAGGATCGTCCTTTTCTTCTTCTGACACAGCCGAAGAGAAAATGCAGCCCTTCGACAAGCTCAGGGTAGGCGGGGTTAGGGGGAAACTCACGCCAAACGCCGCGCTCGCCCCGCTGATCTGGTTCAAATCGGGGGGCGCGGCGCAGTGGCTGTTCGAGCCGAAAGACCTGTCCGACCTGCAGGACTTCCTGCGCAATCTCGATCCGCAGGTCCCGGTCATGGCGCTGGGGCTTGGTTCGAACATGATCGTCCGCGATGGCGGCGTGGCGGGCGTTGTCGTGCGGCTTGGCAAGGCTTTCGCCAAGGTCGGACCGAGGGGCGAAACGACGCTGAATTGCGGCGGCGGTGCCTCGGGTATCTTGGTCTCCAGCATGGCGCGCGATCACGCCCTCGCCGGTCTCGAATTCCTGCGCTCGATCCCCGGCACGGTCGGCGGCTTCGTGCGGATGAACGGCGGGGCTTATGGCAGCGAGGTCAAGGATATCCTGATCGACTGCGATGTCGTGCTGCGGTCGGGCGAGCTCGTGACGCTGCCGGTCGCTGAATTTCACTACACCTATCGCCATTCGCATTTGCCCGAAGGGGCGATTGTCGTCGCCGCACGCTTTCGGGGTCGTCCCGGCGATCCGGCGACCATCCAGGCCGAAATGGACCGCATTTCCGCCAGCCGCGAGGCCTCGCAGCCGCTGCGCTCCAAAACCGGCGGCTCTTCCTTCAAGAACCCGCCGGGCGCGAAGGCCTGGGAGCTGGTCGATGCCGCCGGCTGCCGGGGGCTGACCAAGGGCGGGGCGCAGGTGAGTGAGAAGCACACCAATTTCCTGATCAACACCGGTGATGCCACCAGCGCCGATATCGAGGGTCTTGGCGAGGACGTGCGGCGGCGGGTGAAGGAAAGTTCGGGGGTCGAACTTGAATGGGAAATCCAGAGGGTGGGAAAGCCATGATTTTTTATTCCTATCCCGCCTGTCCTGAGCTTGTCGAAGGACCGTTTTTTTCTTCGAAACTTGCAATGCGGCGCAGGAACAAGGGCGGCCCTTCGACAAGCTCAGGGCAGACGGGAATTTTTGCTGATGCTTGATCGGAAGCTCCGCATCGCCGTCCTGATGGGCGGCTGGTCTTCGGAGCGCCCGGTGTCGCTAATGAGCGGCGAGGGCGTCGCCAAGGCGCTCGAATCGCGCGGGCACACGGTTACCCGCATCGACATGGGCCGCGATGTTGCGCTGAAGCTGGCCGAAGCCGCGCCCGACGTCGTGTTCAACGCCCTCCACGGCTGCCCCGGCGAAGATGGCAGCGTGCAGGGGATGATGGACCTGATGGGCCTCACCTACACCCATTCCGGCCTCGCCACCTCGGTAATCGCCATCGACAAGGAGCTGACCAAACAGGCTCTGGTGCCGCACGGCATTCCTATGCCCGGCGGGCGGATGGTCGAGTCGGCCGAGCTTTATCAGCGCGATCCGCTGGCGCGGCCTTATGTGTTGAAGCCGGTCAACGAAGGTTCCTCGGTCGGTGTCGCCATCGTCACCGATGGCGGCAATTACGGCAATCCGATTAGCCGCGAGGCCAAGGGACCGTGGCAGGAGTTCGAGCGGCTGCTGGCCGAACCCTTCATCCGCGGCAAGGAGCTGACCACTGCGGTGCTCGGTGACCGCGCCCTCCTGGTAACCGAACTCAAGCCCAAATCCGGCTTCTACGATTTCGACGCCAAATATACCGACGGCATGACCGAACATGCCTGCCCCGCAGACATCCCCGACGAAATCACCGAAGCCTGCAAGGACATCGCCCTGCGCGCACACCGCATTCTCGGCTGCCGGGGCGCCACCCGCTCCGATTTCCGCTGGGACGATGAACGCGGCATCGAGGGGCTGTTCCTGCTCGAAGTCAACACCCAGCCCGGTATGACGTCGCTCAGCCTGGTGCCCGAACAGGCGAAACACCTGGGCATGGACTACGCCGATCTGGTCGAGGCGATTGTCGCCGACGCGCTGGAGCACGCGGGCGCGGGCAAGGTGGCGCCATGACCGCCCGCACAGTCAAGCGCCGCAGCCCCAACGCGCGGCAGACCGCAGGCGCGCAGGCCAAGGCGCGCAAGGTCAAGGCGGCGAAGGCGAAGACCGGCTCGCTGCTGGCCCTCGTCATGGCGTGGGTGCCCCTCAACGAGAATCAGCTGCACAAGCTGTTTCTCGTGCTGATTCTGGGCGTTGCGGTCGCCCTGGCGGCAATCGTCGCGGTGGCTGCCGGCGTTCCCGCGCTGGCCCGGCAGCAGATTGCCGCCGCCGCCGCCAAAACCGGGTTCGCGGTGCGCCGGGTCGAGGTTCGCGGGGTCAAGCGGCTGAATGAGCTCAAGGTCTACGAACGCGCGCTGGCCCAGCGCAATCTGGCGATGCCGCTGGTCGATGTCGCTGCGCTCCGGGCCGAACTCATTGAGCTTTCCTGGGTGCAGGACGCGCGGGTTTCGCGGCAGCTGCCCGATACGCTGGTGATCGATATCGTCGAGCGCAAGCCGCACGCGGTGCTGCGCTTGCCCGACCATCTGGTGCTGATCGATGAAACCGGCCATCAGCTCGAGCCAATCTCGTCGGCGGGCGCCAAAGGCAAGCTGATCCTGTCGGGGCTCGAAGTCGGCAAACAGGTCGGCACGCTGTCAGCGCTGCTGGATGCCGCCCCGGCGCTACGGCCGCAAGTGCGCGAGGCGGCCTGGCTCGGCAATCGCCGCTGGAATCTTGTGTTCAAGACCGGCCAGGTGCTGGCCCTGCCTGAGGGCGAAAAGGCCTCGGCCGCCGCGCTGGTTTCGTTTGCCCGGCTCGATGGCACCAACCGGCTGCTTGGCGGCAAGGTGGTGGCCTTCGACATGCGCGCGCCCGACCGCATCACCATGCGCATTCCCGGCCGGGCCGAGCGCGAAATGAAGGACATCGCGGCTGCCAAACTGGCATCCGCAGAGAAGTCCGCATCCAGATCTGCGGCGGCCTCGCCGTCCAGATCCGCATCATCGTCGGAGGAGGAGCACTGATGGCGACGCCGCGCATCACCCGCGTGTTCGGCGCGGTCAACATTTGTTCGTTCCGCATATCGGCGATGATCGCCGGCCTTTCCGAGACCGGCGAGATGATCGTGCTCGGCTCTGGCCACCGCGCGGCGCAGGGCATCAGGCGCGGCTATGTCACCGACATGGCGGCGGCGACTTACGCCGTGCGCGATGCCATCGAACGAGCCGAGAAGATGGCCAACACCAGCATTTCGAGTGTCTGGATCGGTTGCTCGGGCGGCGGCCTCGCCAGCCAGATCGCCCAGGTCGAAGTCGATATGGGCGGACGGCGCATCGAGCAGGACGATATCGACCAGCTACTGGTGGCCGCGCGCGATGTCATCCAGCCCGACGGCCGGATGGTGCTGCACGCCCAGCCGGCGCATTACACGCTCGACGGGGCCAATGGAGTCGGCGATCCCAAGGGCCTGCATGCCGAGCGGCTCGGCGTCGACATCCACGTCATGCTGGCCGAGGGCGCGCCGGTGCGCAACATCACCGAGGCAGTGCAGAACGCGCATCTCCAGGTCGAGGCGGTGGTCGCCTCGCCAGTCGCGGCGGGCCATGCCTGCCTCACCCCCGAGGAACGCGATCTCGGGGTGGCGCTGGTCGAGATGGGCGCGGAAGTGACCAATGTTTCGGTGCATGGCTCGGGCATGCTGCTCGGCATGACCACGATACCGGCGGGTTCGGCCGATATAACCGATGCCATCGCTTCGCACTTCGGCATCCGCCGGTTCCAGTCCGAGCGGCTTAAATGCGTGGGCGGCTCGGCCCTTGCCAGCCCGGCCGACCACCGCGAAATGATTGCGGTCAATGCGCCGGGCGAGGAAGCGCGCGGCCCGCTGGCGCGGCATGCCGACGACAAGAACCAGATTCCCCGCGCCGAATTGGTATCGGTGATTACCGGCCAGCTCGGTCAGCAGATGGAACATATTTCAAAAGCGTTGAAGAGCCTTGGCTTCAACGGCCAGCGCGGACAGCAGATCGTGCTGACTGGAGGCGGCGCCGAGCTGGTCGGGATCGCCGATTATGCCCAGGCGGCGCTTGGCCGGCCTGTTCGGATCGGCAGTCCGCCGCGCCTTTCCGGCCTTGCCGAGGGCCATGCCAAGCCGGGCTTTGCGACGCTCGCGGGTCTTGTCCTCTATGCCGCCGCCGATCCGGTCGACATCCGGGCGGTCCGCGGCGGGGTACAGACATCGGTGCGCTACGGTGGAGCAGGACTGGTCAACCGCGTCTACCGCGCGGTGCGGGAGTATTTTTAATCGGTCGCAGGTCAGTGTGGTCTGTGGACAAAGGTTCAACCCACTTTGATTCGCCGAGTCGAAGCGTGCAAAGTCGCAGGATCAGGGGACTTTTTCTTCGCGTGCCTGGCAGGAGTTAGCGAGATGAGCATTAATATCGGGCCACCGGCGATTGACGAGTTGAAGCCGCGCATCGCGGTGATCGGGGTCGGCGGTGCGGGGGGCAACGCGATCGCCAATATGATTGCAGCCGAAATCGAAGGTGTCGACTTCCTGGTCGCCAATACCGATGCCCAGGCGCTCAACAATTCGATCGCCGAGCATCGCATTCAGCTTGGGCCCGATATAACCCAGGGGCTCGGCGCCGGGTCGCGGCCCGAAGTCGGCCGGGCGGCGGCGGAAGAAACCCTGCCGGAGATCGAGCGAGTGCTGGACGGAGTCCATATGTGCTTCATCGCCGCCGGCATGGGCGGAGGCACAGGCACCGGCGCCGCACCGGTTATCGCCAAGGCCGCCCGCGATCGCGGCGTGCTGACCGTGGGCGTCGTCACCAAGCCGTTCCTGTTCGAAGGTACCCGCCGGATGCGCGCAGCCGAGGCCGGGATCGAAGAGCTTCAGAAGTACGTCGATACGCTGATCGTCATTCCCAACCAGAACCTGTTTCTCATTGCGAAGGCGGAAACCACTTTCAAGGAAGCGTTCCAGCTTGCCGACGAAGTGCTCCAGCAGGGCGTGCGCTCGATCACCGACCTGATGGTGATGCCCGGGCTGATCAATCTCGACTTCGCCGATGTGCGCTCGGTGATGGGCGAGATGGGCAAGGCGATGATGGGCACTGGCGAGGGCAGCGGCGAAAACCGCGCGCTTGAGGCGGCGGAAAAGGCGATCGCCAACCCGCTGCTCGACGGCGTTTCGATGCAGGGTGCCAAGGGGGTGATCATTTCGATCATCGGCGGC
>JANLQW010000171.1:0-17677 GCA_031368085.1 Novosphingobium sp.
ATCCTCACCCCGCTTGAAGCGCGCCGGGTCCTCGATACTGCTCTTGAAGATCAGCGCGGTGATCGGGCCGACGCCGGGCACGCTCATCAGCCGTGCGGCAACCGGGTCTGCCGCAGCAGTGGCGGCGAGCAGCCTGGTCGAGCGGGCGATCTGCGTCTCAAGCGCCGCAAGGCTCTCGACCAGCGGCTGCATCACCGACTTGAGTTCCGGCCGCTGGGTGAACAGCGCGGCAAGCCGCTCTGCCCTTTTGCCCGGCGTGGTGACACTACCCATGCGCAGGCCGAACAGCTTGAGCAGGCCCCGCAGCTGATTGGCCATCACCACCCGGCTGCGCACCAGCTGCTCGCGAATCTTGAGCTGGGCACGCGTGATATGGGTCGCCTCGCCCTTGATCCGCACCGCTTTGAACCAGCCGGTGCGCGCCAGTTGGGCGAGGCCCTCGGCATCATGCGGATCGCTCTTGTTCACCCGCGTGGACAGCACTCCCTTGGCATGGCGCGCGCAGATGCAGATTACTGGCACGCCCCGCTCCTCCAGCCCGTGATAGAGAAACGCCGACAGCGGCCCCGTCTCCAGCACCACCCGAACCAGACCGGGGCAATGCCGCTTCAGCCACTTCGCCAGAACATCCGGATCGCTCGCCACCACATCACGGCGCACCACTGCGCCTTCGCTTGTCACCACACAGATATGCGTGGTCTTGTCAGATACGTCCAATCCTGCATAAATCGTCATCGGTCACTCTCCTACTTTGAAGCCCGCAAGGGTGACTTCGTATCAAGCAGGAGGGTGGCTACATCAATTACGCCATGTTCCCCTATGCTCCGACGTCGATCACGCGCGCCGGGATTGGCGGCAATGTCTTCAACATCAAGGGATACGCAACCACCGACGCCCGCATTGGTTATGAAGCGGCGGACGGAGCCTGGAAGGTCATGCTGTGGAGCAAGAACATCTTCGACAGCTATTACTGGACCACGGTGATCCCTTCCAACGATTCCCAGGGGCGCCTAGCCGGAATGCCCGCGACCTACGGGATCACGCTCGGCTTCAAGATGAAGTAGTCAAAAGGCTTTGCGGGCCTGGTTGACCTCCCTCGGCCATCGCAAGCCCGCAAATCCTTGATACTGGAAGCCCTGTTCCTTTTTCCACTTTACCCTGGGAATGGATGGGGCTCCGTTTTTTTTGCTTGTCGCCGCGGGCAATGTGGTTTCGACTGAATATCGAAGACAATGACAATGAGAGAGGATGGCACGGTGGGGCAATCTGAAGTCGGTCGCGGTACGGCGCCGGGCTGGCGCGAAGACATGGAGCCGCACCTGCTGGCGCTGCTGCAGGCCAAGCATGCACGCCAGGGCAAAGGCAGCTACAAGCCGCGCGAGGCGCAGGACGTTGCCGAGCGGCTGGGCCGCCTGCTCGGCGCGCATGGGGTTGCCGGGCACGCGCACAATGTCCGCCGGATGGGCGGCGGGGCTTCCAAGGAGCAGTTCCTGTTCGACCTGGTCGATCCGGCGACCGGTACGGCCGAGAAGCTCGTGCTGCGGATGGACCCGCTCGAAGGCATCATCGAGACGTGCCGCGCGCGCGAAGCGCAATTGATCACGGCGATTGGCGGTACCGTGCCCGCGCCCAGCGTTGCCTTCGTCGATCCTGATGGTCGCCACATGGGCCAGCCGGCGATGATTACCCGCTTCGTGCGTGGCGACACCAAGCCCCGCGACGCCACGGCGGGGCCTTCGGGCGTGGGCATTGTCGTCGGCGAGCGTGCTTCGGCGGCGCTCATTCCGCAGTACCTCGACAATCTCGTCGCTATCCACGGCTTCGACTTGGCCGGGGCGGACCTCTCGACCTATGCCGTGCCACAAGCCGGGACTACCCAGGCCGCGCTCTGGCAGCTCAATTTCTGGGAGCGGGTGCTGGAGGACGATCAGGTCGATGCCCTGCCGCTGCTTACCTACACTGCCTGCTGGCTGCGCGAGCGCGTTCCGGTGTGCGCGGCACCGGTGCTGCTTCATGGCGACTACCGCCTCGGCAATTTCATGTTCGACCAGGATACGCTGGAAATGACCGCGGTGCTCGATTGGGAACTCGCGCACATCGGCGATTTCCATGAAGATGTCGCCTATTCGCTCGAGCCGCTGTTCTGCAGCCGGGATGCGGAAGGGCGCAAGCTGATCGCCTCGATGATGTCCGTGGACGAATTTCTCGATGGCTATTGCGCGCGCGCCGGCCGGGTGATCGATCGGCAGGTGCTGCACTGGTATCACGTGTTGAACAGCTTCAAGCTGTCGGCGATGAACCTGGCTTCGGGTGTGCGGGCCGCGCGCGACGGCACCAACCACCAGAGCGCGTTCCTGGGCTTCCTGGCATCCAGCGGGATCGGGATTTCGGGTACGCTGTGCCGACTGCTGCAAGGAGAAGCGGCATGACCCCCAGCATCGAAGTGCGGCTGCAGAGCATGTTGCATGGCTTTCGCGATGTCGTCGTCCCGGCCATCGATCCGGGCGAGGCGCTGGCGGTGGAGCAGGCCGCGCTGATCATGGCGCAGCTATCGGCGCTGCTGAAGCAGTTGCCCTATGCGGATCGTTACCACCGGCTGTGCCGGGACGATGCGCAGACCACCGCTGCGGCAATTGGCCAGGATGCCGCGGGCGGGCCGCGCAGCCTGGCCGCCGCGGCCGCACTGGAGGCGCTGCTGGCGAGCGATTCCGGCAATCCCCACGCCGATTACCTGGCACTGGCGGACGGCATCGCGCAGTTGACCACCGCCGCCGCGCACGATGGAGAGGCGCACTGGCGGCAGCGGATCGACCCGCCGCTGCTCGCCTTCGTGTGTCGCCAGAACAGCCGCGAGCGGGTGTGGTGCAAGGACGCGGGTTTCGACCCGAACCCGGCCGAACTGCCAGACCTTGCCCCAATGTGCAGCGATGCCCGCGCGTAGTCAGGGAGGGCGCGATGAAGATCACCGACAACGCCACCTATTTGCGCGTCGCCCTGCACACGCTGCAAAGTAAGATCGCGCCCGAGTTGACATCGGGTGACGGTCAGGCTGCCGCCGCGATGGTCGGTCAGGTGCTCGACGAACTGCTCAAGCGCGAAATCGCCGCGCCTGCACTGCTGGCGCAGCAGATCATTGCCGGCGCGCCGCTGGCCACGCGGCTGGCCGCTTTTGCAACCACGCATGGCATCACCGTGCCCGAACCCGGCGATACCGTCAGTGATGGCGCCGGCTTTACCGCGCTTGCCGCGCAGCACGATGCGCTGACCGCACAGATCGCGGCACTGGCCGATGCGCTGGCCGACCGCCGCGCGGACTCGCCGCCCGCAGCGCAGGATGAGCTGTCCACGCTGCTGCTCGATGTCGCATTGTGGGACCAGCACTATCCGCTCACACAGCGCGACATGCCGGTACCCGCTGGCGTTCCGGTTGCTGTTCCTGCAGGTGCGCCGCTTTCGCGTGATTTGCTTGAAGCTTTCCTGCGCAGCGTCCACCCCGATGGCCCGGACGTGAGCATGGTCGATATGCAGCCGATCTCGGGCGGCTTCGGCAAGCAGACCTTCCGGACGCGCGTCCGCGAAGGCAGTGGCGCCGAGCGTGTGCTGATCGTGCGCAAGAGCGATCCGGTGCCGATGGTGCGCAAGGGCGCCTTCCTGATCGACCATGAATTCCACCTGCTGCGCGACCTGCACGCCACCGGCCTGCTGCCGCTGGCCGAACCGCTGTGGCTGGCGAAGGACTTTCCCGGCGTCGATGCGGATTTCTACGTGATGCAGGCCTTGCCCGGCGCGGTGCCCAGTTCATTCCTCGGCGCGGCAAGTGCCTCCATTCCCGAAGCCATCATCCTGCAACTCGCCGGGCATATGGCCCGACTGCACAGCATGAACCTTTCCGGCCTGTCGGGCTTTCTGGGACGCTTCGAAAGCCCGGCGGTGGCCACCGACACGATCGAAAGCTGCTATCGCCGCCAGATCGCCGAGTGGAAGGACTATTACCATCGGGCCGGTCATCTGCCCGCGCCGTTCGTCACCTACCTGCTCGACTGGCTGGATCGCAATGTCCCCGCCGATCCGCGCCGTCCGGTGCTGGTCCACGGCGATCTCAACATCCACAACGTGCTGGTCGAGGACGGGCACATCACCGGCATTCTCGACTGGGAATGCGCGATGATCGGTGCGCCCGAGCAGGATCTGGCCTATGTCCGCCCGATCCTTTCACAGCATATCGAATGGGACCGGTTCCTCGCCCATTACCGCGCCAGCGGCGGGCCGGAGGTGAACCAGGCCGGGCTGGATTTCTATATGGCCTTTTCGGCGATGCGGCTGTGCATCATCTTCAACAAGGGCGTGCGCAACCTGCAGGACCACGCGCACCAGGACATTCGTTACTCGGTCATCGATCTCAGTCTCACGCCCGAATTCATGAAGCAGGCGCTGGCCTGCACCAACGGTTGAATTTGCCCGACCTCCGGACGCCCGCACAAGCGAGCGTCAACGAAAGGATCCCGATCCATGCCCGAAACATCGCCGCCCCTTGCCTCGCCCCCTGCCGAGTTCGCCTTTCGCCACAAGCTGACGCCGGAGGGGCGTGAATCGCTCGCGCACATCCTGCTGATACCCGAGCACAACATCGCCGGGTTCATCTACCCGACTATGCTCGGCACCGGCGCGGGCAAGTCGACCGCATGCTTCTTCAGCCCCGATTTCCCCGAGCAGATCGTCGAGGTCGAGGACAGTCCGGTTGCCGACGCGATGAACTTCGACGACTGGCGCCATGGTCCGCTGCACATGGAAGTGATCGAGCCGCTCAAGCGCGTCAACATCGCCTGGAACGGCACCCGCATCCGCTTCAAGGGGGAGTTCACCGCCACCCATCCGGCCTATGCCTTCAGCTCGCACCCGCGCGGCAATCCGCCCTATTTCGGCAGCGACCGCACCGAGCAGCACGGAAGGGTGGTCGCCGAGCTCGAGCTCGACGGGCGCAAGCTGCATCACGAGGGCTTCCTGGTGCGCGATCACAGCTGGGGCCCGCGCATCTGGGGGCTCAATCAGCACTACAAGTGGATCCACGCCACCACCGGCGACAGCTCGATGCACTTCTTCGAGATGCAGGGCTTCGGCCGCACCGAACTGCGCGGCTTCCTTTTCAAGGATGGCGAGATGCGGCACGTTGCCCGGGTCGACTACGATTTCGCCTATGCCGACGAGATGGTGCAGAAGACCTTCGACGTCACCGTGACCGATACCGCAGGCCGCCAGTCTCGCATCGCCTTCACCATGTTCGGCGTGCTGACATCGTCGCACGATTCCAAGACGCTGATCAACACCGGCTGCGCGACGCTGGATTTCGACGGCAAGCCGGGCGTGGGCGTGTGCGAGTTTTCCTGGAACATGGACTACTTCGATTTCGCGAAGACCTACGCCGCACAATACGGTTGAAGCGCTGGCGGGCGCGTAGGCATTGACCCGTCTACGTGCAAGTTGGGCGCCTTGCGTCCGGAAATGTGAAAAAGGGGGCAGATCATGATTACCGACGCCGACATCGATTTTCATGCCACCGATCCCGCCGTGCACGACTGGGCCGAGACCAACTACTTCGCCTTCTTCAATGCGGAACGGCGGATTTGCGGCCACCTGCAGGCGCTTTTCCGACCCAATCTCGGCGTGGTGATGACCGATGTCCGCATCTGGCGCGGGTTGGTGGATCGCTCGCACGATGCGCTATACGTCGCGAACCACCATCACCAGCCTGGCGCCCCAAGCCTCTTCGCAGGTATGCTTTGGCCAGCGGACTGTCGGTCGAAGCGCTGAGTGCGCGCGACTACCGAGTTGACTATCTCGGCATCGACGAGACCGAAATCCATTTCGAGGTCAAGGGCATTATGGAGCCCTACGACATCTCTGATCCGGAGATGGACCCAGTCACGCGCAGCCAGATGACCGGTGGCTTCGTGCTGGGCGAGGCCTATCGCGGCCATTGGGATATGCACGCGCGGATCCGGGGCGAAATCCACTGCCGGGGCGAAACCATTCCGGTCGATTGCGTGCTGGTGATCGATCACAGCTGGGGGCCGCGCACCGAAGTGGAACTGCCGGGCATGATGTGGCTGGGAGCCTATTTCCCGGAGATCGACACAGCGGTTCACGGCTTTTTTCCAGCCGATCCGGTGCACAGCGACACGCTCGACCTCGCCCACGGCTATATCTGCCGCCAGGGTAGGGTGACGGGCCTTGCATCTGCGAAACTGGTCCTGTCGCGCCTGGGCTACCTGCCGATTGCGGCGGAATGGCACGGCGTGGATGGCGACGGCCAGACCTTCAGCCTCTACGGCGCATCGATAGCCGGCGGGCCGTGGCCGGTCTATCCCAGCGTCGATGTCGGCATCACGCTGAAGCGCTGGACGATGGGCGGTCATGTCGGCCACGGCCTTGCCATGGAAAACACCTTAATGGCTTATCGCACTCGCCACGGCTTCGGCGCACAAGGGGCAAAACCCTAGGGCGAAACGGGAGTCATGGGGGAGAGAAAGGGTGACACATTGCGCAAGTTGCGCGCTGAGGGCTGTCAGCCAATAAGCGAGCCGACAACACGCCGATTTTTCACACGATGAAGGAACGGCGGCTTGGGCCGCATGGCGCTTCCAAGCGGTCTTTCCGGACAGTCCAACAACCCGGCCTAGGATCAGGTGAGGCCGCAGCAACGCTAGGCGTGCGGAGCGAGCCAGCAAAAGATGCTTCGCGGCGTTGGTCTGAGGCGTTGGCCGCACCCCGGACGGGGTTGCCAAGGGCCAACATGACAATACCCTGTGGTTGTCATTTCGCACAGCGGAGTGCGGGCCGTTCGACCCCATGCAATCCGCTGAGGCAGACGCCTGCCACCGTGCGGTCGGCTTATCGGAGCCTGCTAAAAAGGATGGTGCGGGCGGCGGGAATCGAACCCGCACTCCTCTCGGAACGGGATTTTGAATCGCTTTTGAGTCAGGTATAAAATGTGGTATTTTATTGATATACATATGTTATTGATTAGATCACTGCGCTAGTGTGCTAATCAATGTGCTAATCGTATTGAGCTATTTGACCCTAAATTTGCCCCTGTGAGGCCCTTGGCAGACGTTTGGGTGGTTTGACACGACCAAGGACGCAATCGAACTTCGCCCCATTCAGGGCTCGTAGCGATATCTCTGGTCTGAATGGCAAGGCTAGTGGTTTCGATACCGGCAGGTTTCGGACCGGGGAAGCGGAAACCGGACGTCCGCTCTTTAGCGTAGGCTCGCTGCTAGTCGAAGGGCAGCTTACACGCGCGCACCGCGGTAAGCTGCCCTTCGTTCAATGCCCCGGTTTCTCCCATCACGAACAGCCAAAACATGGCGTCAGGTGATCTCGGTGATCTGGACCCCGGCCTTGCTCAGGAGGTCATACAAAGTAGCGATCTTAATTCGTCGACCGCGTCGAGAGCAATATGTGAACACCACGCGCTGCTTGGCGCGGGTGAACGCCACGAAGAAGCCGGCGGTCGCTTCTATTTGATCGCCAGCGAAACTCCACCATGCGCCGTCGTCGAGACCGACGAATATGACGGTATGATATTCCAGCCCTTTGCTCTTGTGGATCGTCATCAGCGGGATCGCGTGAATCCCTTCATAGGTATCGAGGATCTGACTCCAACTTGCTCCATGCGTCGCAGATGCGGCCAGGTGCGATGCAATTGACTCAATAACCTTCTCCAGCCAGCCGCCTTGCACATAGGCGGGATGCACTGCGATGAGTCTTTCCCGACCGATGAAGTCGATCAGCTTGTCAACGATTGCGAGGCTTTCTGAGGGTGAGGTCGGCGGCGAGGGATGCGAGCTGGCAACCAGTACGGCGTAGGCGTCGAGTTCGCGGGCAAATATTGATTGCGCAGCTTCATCATCGACAGAAATTCCCCGCAACAGGCCAAGTGCGTCTTGGCATTCCGACCAGTGCCGACCTGCACGTTTCGTCATCGACAAGCGCAGGAGTTTCACGACCAGTTGCGATGCTTCCTCGGTCAAAAGTTCCTGAAGCATCATGGCACCAACCGACCCGGCTTCGTTTCGAAGCGGAATTCCCGCCGCCTCAAACGCAGGCTCCAGCACCGACGCGTAGTCGCTCGCTTTCTGCCGTACCAGCAGCGCGAAATCTCGTGGGCCAAGCCCGTGCGTTTTCATTTCGCTTGAGACAAAAGCCGCGAGTCGGCCGGCTTCGACCTCTGGTGTCGAGAAATCCCAGATTGCGCAGCTATCGCCAGCGATCGTTCCAATCGTTTTCGAGACCGGCTCAACGGCATGGGCGTCCAGCGCTTGTGCGAGGATATGCTGGATACGGACCAATTCCGGCGAGGAGCGGTAATTGTTGTAAAGCGGCGTGCGTTGTGCGGCGAAATCTGCGTCGAAGGCGGTGAACGGGTCATCCATCGCCATTGCCCACCGCATGATCTGTTGCTTGTTGTCGCCGACCGCAGTTATCACGGCATCGGTTCCCAGAAAAATCGTGCGCACCAGATCATATTGGATCTGCGTCGTGTCCTGGAATTCATCCATGAATAGATGCGAGTAGGTAAGCCTCAGCGCGTCGCGCGCCATCGGGTTGACGCGTAACAGCAGTTCCGCCAGCCGACCGATCATCGGAAACGAGAGGAAGGTCTTCGTTCCCTCGTGCAAGGACGATTGCCAGAAACGATCCGCTGCCCATTCTCCGACTGTTGGTTTTGCCCAGCCGGCGACTGGGAGTGGCTTGCCCACGAGCAGCGAGCGCTCGAATCTCTTTATCGAGATCGCCTGTAGATCTGCATAGGTCCCGATCGCTTTGGGAGGAGCTCCGACATCCTGAAGCAGAAAGCCCCGGACGGCGGCATCGTTGGGGAACATAATTTCATAGTCAGGTCGCGGCCGCCATCGCTCGGGCAGCGCCTGACCGAATCGATCGACGAGCCCCTTTGCGAACGCGTCGAACGTCATCGAATCGAGGCGGCCGGCGTGGGTGCGATGGCACCGCTTGCCGACGCGTGCAGCCAAGTTGGTCGCTGCGTCACGCTTGAAACTGATCGCAAGGATGCGTCGCGGTGGCCGTGACGTTGCGGTTTGGAGCAGAAAGGCGGCACGCTGCGCGAGGAGTTCGGTCTTTCCCGCTCCAGGTCCGGCGATCACGGAACGGTTTGTGGTGGACCGCACCACGACCATTGCATTGGCTTCGAGTGCCTCGACTCCTATCGGCATCCAATGATCGGGGCGGACCCGCCGCGCTAACACCGCCATCGTCAGTCTCGCCGAAGGTTTTTTGCAATGTGCTGCAAGATTTCGCCGAGGACGGCGGGCATGTCGTCGCGCAGCGCCTTGGTCTTGATGTGCGCCAGCGCCGCCAGATGAGTCGCGGGCTTGCTTCGCGTGAGGAAGTGGTAGCGATAAGCGGGCAGGAGGTCGGGATAGTCCTTGAATGCGCCGGTATAGAGGGTCAGGCCCGGCCCGGCGGTCCCGAGAACGGCTTCGGCGGCCTTGTCGACCGCCGTCTTCGGCCCGCCCCCTTGAGGTACGATGGCTTCGTATGCGTCCGGAAATGCCTTGAGCATTGCCAGATCGAGATCGAGCGGCGCGGAAAAATAGACGCCGTGCGGCTTCAGGCAGTCGACCCATCCCTTCAGGATTTTGCGATCCTCCGCGTCCTGCCAAGTGTGCATCTTTGCGAAGCCGTCGTCGGACAACATGCCGCCATCAATTTTCAGGAGCTTGACCTTGGGAACGCCAAACTCGATCAGCTTTTCGATTGTTGTCTTCACGCGCCCGAAGCCCCCGCCCGCGCGGCCAAGGTCGAGATCGAGCAGCGTCGCATAGGGGATGCCGAGGTGGCTTAGCAGTCGCCAAAAATGCTGCACATGGCGCCCGCCCAAGGGCACGATCGCGACAAAGGCCGGATCGATCAGCAGGTCGAGCGCTTCCGCCAGCCGCGGCAGCACGATCCGCTCGGAATCGCCTTCGACAAGCAGAACGAACCGCGCGAAATAGAGTTCGGGATAGGCCAGCACCGCGCCGCGCACGAACTTGGCCGCTTCGTCTACGCCGGTTGGCAGCTTGATTTTCTTGACGGTCGAGATGCGGGTCTTCGGATCGCAGCGGCAATAGCGGACTTCGCGCGGATTGACCCGGCTCAAGACCGCAGGTGAGTGGCTGGTGACGATCGCCTGTGCGCCGCCGTCCTCGGTGAGCGATCGTACCTGGCTGATGATACGTGCGAGGAAATAGGGTGAGAGATGATTTTCCGGCTCTTCGAGCGCGAACAGCGTCAGCGCCGGGATGCGTAGCTGATCGTCGAGGAAACCCTCGACGTCACCCGCGACCACTTTGCGCTCGAGATCGAACACGGCGGCGGCCAGCGCGAAATAGAACAAAGATTGCTGGCCGTCGCTCAGCGCGTCCAAACCACGCTCATGACCGTCCGGACCCTGTTCGAAGATCACCGCGAGCTTGCTGACCACCTCTTCGAACCGCCGACTGACCAGGCTCAACCGGGGCTTGGTGTCGACGACCTCGTCGTGGAGGCCTGACCACCGTTCTTCCAGAGCCTTGCCGATCGCTGCGATCGCCGCCTCGGCTTCGAACGCGGCGCTGAGGCTTTCGCTCGCTTCCTGGACGGCCTCTTCGGTCTCCGACGACCATTCGATGGCGCGGAGCAGCCGCGCCGCCAGCGCGCCGGTCGTGGCGCGGATCTGCGCCGCCGCGTCGCGGCTCGCTGGTGTGTAATAGAGTTGAATGAGGCCGCGATCTGAGGCCGAGACGGGATGGCATTTGTCTTCCGGCGGATTGTCGTCGAGCGTGTCGACCCAGAACAGGTCCTGAGAAACTTCCCCGTCGATAGTGCCATCGTCTTCCCAGCGGGCTTCGAGCCGCATGCGGCAGACCGGTGTCTTGCCCTCACGCTCGATCTGCATATGCCGGAACGACGGCGCGATCGTCTCCGGGGTCGCGGTGCCGTCGTCCAGTTCGGGCAGGCCGATCAGCACGTCGATGAACAAGTTTTTCGCTTCGCGGTCGTCAGGATCGTCATCGGTGCCCATATGGAAGTCCGTGCGCTGAACGGTTCGTTGCGCGCGCGTGACTCCGAACAGCGTGGCTAGCGCGTAGAGCAGCGCGGTCTTTCCCGCCGCGTTTGGGCCGACCACGGCGGCGATTTCCGCGGCGATCGGCACTGTGATCGCTTCGGGCCCGAAACAGCGGAAGCCGGAGAGGGTGACGCTTTCAATTCGCACAATTGTCCTTCCAACTAGGCCGCTGCCGGGAGAGGATCGGTGCCCTCGCTGAGGATGGCGAGATAGCGGCGATAGCCGAAGACACGTCCCCGCCGACGCCCGGTCACTTCCTCGACGACGCCGAGGCGCTCCAGATCGGCGAGTGCGGCGTTGACGGTGGGCGCCGACAGTCCGGTCCGCTCGACCAGCAGGTTCGCAGTGAGATAGGGATTCTGTTGAAACAGGTCGTGGATGCGAAGCGCGGAGCCCGCGCGCTCGCTTTCGACGGTGATGCGTTCGCGGTCGGCCTTGAACAATTCGACGATACGGGTGGCGGCGTCGAACGCTTGGTTGGCGGTGTCGGCGACGCCGGTCAGGAAGAAGTCGAGCCAGGCCTCCCAGGCGCCATGTTCGCGGACCTCTTGCAGCAGCCGATAGTAGTCGGTGCGATGGGTTTTCAGATAGAGACTCAAATAGAGCAGCGGCTTGCGCAGCACGCCATGTACGCACAGGTATAGCGTCACGAGCAGGCGCCCGATGCGCCCATTGCCGTCCAGAAACGGATGGATGGTCTCGAACTGGACATGCAGGAGACCGGCCTTGATCAGCGCCGGCAGTCGCGATTGGTCTTCGTGCATGAATTGTTCGAGCGCGCCGAGGCAGGCGTCGAGCTCGGTGGTCGGCGGCGGCACAAACAGCGCGTTGCCCGGGCGCGTCCCGCCGATCCAGTTCTGCGACCGCCTGAACTCGCCGGGGCTCTTGGTGCCGCCTCGGCCGCTTTGCAGCAGCCGCTCGTGCATTTCGCGGATGAGGCGTAGCGAGAGCGGTAGCTCTTCAAGCCGCTCCAGGCCATACATCATCGCATCGACATAGTTCGAAACCTCGCGAATATCGTCGATAGGCTGGCCGGCCTGCGCCTCGGTTTCGAAGCGGAGGAGGTCGGACAAGGTCGATTGCGTGCCCTCGATCTGCGAGGAGAGAACGGCCTCCTTCCTCACATACATGTAGAGGAAGAGTTCCTGGCGCGGCAGAAGCATGGTAATGCCATCCAGCCGCCCAAGCGCGCGCTCGGCCAAGCTCAAACGGTCCAGCAGCGCGAGCACATCAATCGGCGGCGCTGGCGGCAGTGGCGGCGGCACGAAGGCGCGCACGATCTCGCCAGCGACGGGGGTCTCGACAAAGCGGCCAAGCCGCTGATTGGGTTCGGGATCGGGCATGTCCGCCGAATATGGCGCGGGAGTCTTATTTAAGCAATACCCTCTTGGCTTAATTAGCATAGATGCTAAGATAGGCACGCTTAAATAACGGAGCGCGATGACCGGTGAGCGGGTACACCCAAAGAGTGCGGGACAGCATCTTGCCGCTGTCGGTGGCAGACACCCTGCCTTCGGCTTTCGCCGAATGGTCCTTCACCGAAAATACGGTGGATCACGAGACGCCAATCGAAACCTGCGAGCTCTGCGGCCAACAGGACCTGCGATACCATTTCGAGATCGCCAATCAAAATACCGACGCGACCCTCTGGGTCGGGTCGCACTGTATCCTGCAATTCGACGTCGCGGTTCTCGAGAATGGCCGGCGACTTTCGCCCGAGCAGGCGAAGCGGCATCTAGCGAAGCTTACTCAGCTTATGCAGCTCAATTCCTGCATCCGCGCGCTGGAACAGCTCGCCGCGAAGGAAAATAACCCCATTCTCTCGGGCGCGCTCGACTATTATCGGCGCAACAAGAAACTCACGCCTAAATATGCCGCCGTCGTCTTCTGGAAGCTTCAGGCGTTTCGGATCGACCACCACCCATCCTTCTTCCAGGTCGAGCTTCGCCGCGATCAGCACATCGAAGATCTGCGCGCGATGCCGACCGGCGGGTGCATCGTTTCTGGGGCGCCCTCAGCTCGGTCCAACGCGCCAAGGCGCAAGCTCTGGGTCACAGCCCGCCCGAGACCAGCAAGAGCGGGCGATGATCGGCAGCAATTGGAGGGCGCGCAATGCGCGCATCGCATCTGCCTTGACGCCCGCTCGCCGGGCATCAACGCTGCGAGGCGACTTCGAGCAGCCTCGGTTCGAGTTCGCTGATCGCGTGAACCGCGGTCCGGCCAAGCGTCGGGCTTGCGACGAGCGTCCGCAATGTTTCGAGGTCGGCGATATCCCCGACCCGTGCCAGGCCTTTGATCGCCCAGCTCAGGATGGCTTCCAAATCGCGATGCTCGAAATAGCCGGCTTGCAGCTCGGGAAGCCGAAGGCACTGCCGGAATATGGCGGCCACTTCGTCGTGAAAATCGACTTCGAGCGATAAGGTCGGCGTGGTCGCACCCGGAAGCCGGTCGAGTCCCTCACCGATGTAGCAGCGCCCCAGTTCATAGAGCACGGCGGTTGCAACGCCCGCTTCGTGCTGAGCGAGGATCGCCAAAGGAGCGGCGCATTCGCTGCGGCGGCACTCGATCGTGAGGTCGAGCCGATTGAGCCAATAGAGGATTTCACCGCATGCACCGAGCGCCTCTTCAGCAGGCGTCTGCGGCGCTGGCCGGTCGCCGGGAAGATCGCAGGTCAACCGCGCCAGCGCGATATGGGCGGTGATGAAATATTTGATGGCATCCTGCGGCATCGAGCAGCGCGCCAGAGGGTAGGCGAGCCATCGCGAGATAATCGGCGTTGCCGACCGGTCGCCGAAGCTCACGAGTTCGACGATCAGAATTCCGCTGAAGCAACCGTCGAGCGGCGCTACGCTTCCGGCCATTTTCAGGAGCGCCTTTCGTGCGTCAGGCGCCAGCTCGTCATAAACCTCGCAGTAGGCACCGGAATAGGGATGATCGAACCGGCAGACCCAGTTCGTGTAGGCCATTTCGGCCGCGTCTGCATCGCTGCGCATCAGCAGATCACGGACATTTTGCCGTAGCGGATCGACCTGTTCGGCCTCGGATTCTTCGAGCGCGCCGAGCGCTTGCAGCGCTTCGACGACCGACGAAGACAGGAAGATGTGCTGGTCGCTCGGAAGCTCGTTCAACGCCTCGATGATCGCCACTTTCTCCGCATCGTCGGCGCGCCACGAAAAATGCGCCGCCTGCAGGAGATCGAGCTGGAGATGGTACGGCGCAGTGCGATAGGCTTGGCGCAACAGGCCGGGGAGGAATGGTGCGAGAATTGTACCTTTGTTCCACGCCATCCGATTGAGCATAAGCAACAGATAGAGTTGCCCATGCGTCAGGTCGGACCGTCCCATCCACGCCTTGACGACCTCCGACGCGAAGCTCTCGCAATCGGCCGGCCATGAACCCACATGCAGTCTTCGCAGTGGCGCCCCAATCGCTGGCGCGTCGCCTTGAGAATGCACGTAGCAAAACTCGAACATGGCGCTGCGCAACGCGATCTTTCGGTCCGCCAGCCCCTCGCGCAGGCGCGGCAGCTCGGTTGCCAGTTTTCGATCCAGCGCCGCCACGACGCCCATCATCCGATCGACCTGGCGTCCAGCGAGGAACTCGTCGGCCAACGCTCCGATCACGGCTCTATCCTGGGCTGTCCATTGGCCGTCGAACGGATCAATCCGACGCACCGCAGGGTAGCAGGTTTCATCGATCGCGAACGCTATCGCGTTCGACTCTGCTGCTACGCGTTTGAGGATCGCGTCGATCCGCTCGCGCGCCCAAGCCTGGGCGTAGGCACCGCACTCGCCGGCCGAGCATCCGGCGATGATGTCCGCGTCCTCGATCCGCGCGAGGACTGCGTGTTGAAGCCGTATATCGTCGATCGATCCGATGAGCTGCATGGCACGCCGCGCATGAATCGGCGACTTGATCGCCCCAAGGATTGCGTCGGGTTGACCGCCAGCATCGCGGACGACCGCCTCGGCCGCAAAAGCGTCGAAGAACATCTCATGGCTGAAGCTCGCGCGGTCACCGCGCAGCGTCAGCAAGTTCGCGCTCTCCAGCTGCCGGACGATTTTCGCTGGCAAGTTCTCCCGGTCCAGCAGCCGATCGAGGTCGCGTAGCGAGAGGCTGAACGATATTCGATCGGCCAATAGCCTGCCGATCGCGATGAGGGTCCGCATCCCTTCCGGTGCGAAGATGCCGAGGCGCGCCCGAATAAAGGTGTCGAACAGCGCCATCCGGTTGCCGGGCTCGGCGATGCGATTGCTGACATCGCCAAGCACCCGCGCTTCCAGGCCACTTCTGACGGAATCGATCCAGGCCCGGGCCGCTGAAGAAAGGGCGCCTCCGGCCTGTCGGGCCGCGATCGCCAACTTCGTCTCGCGCGTTGGCGCCGACAGAGTCAGCTCGGTCAGCGAAAGGAGATCAGCCCGCTCGATCGAAATCTGGGAAGTCGCAACCACGCTGGCGTCGTTGCGGCCACACAGGGCGGCGACGCCCCGCGTCAGGGATACGCGATGCTGTTCGACGCATTCATTATAGCCGTCAAGCAGCAATAGGATCGGCTTTGAAACCCGCCGGCACGCCCCAAACAGAGCGCCAATTGAAGACGCGCCGAGCAATGCGGTTTCGCGGGTGAGAACATCGCCGAGGCGCCCGTCAAAGTCCTTGCCGTAGACGAACACAGGCACACGGCCCGCGACTGCCGCATCTACACCAATCCGGCACGCCGACAGCGATTTGCCGCAACCCGATGGCCCGCGAAGCAGGACACTTTCTCCCCCTCGGCATCGGTCAAAAAGTTCTTCCGGTGTGATCAATGTTCGGCCGCCGCTGACATTGTCGGGCAGCAACTGATCGGCGAGCGGCATATATGTTTGCCGAAACGCCGACAAATAGGAGGCGATCATCGCTTCGGCTTCGGCCAGACTGGGGTCACAAGCGGCGTCGATGGACTCCACGCGCGTCAACCTAAGGTTCTCGGCAAATGCCCGCCAACGTGCCAACGGCCATTGCAACCCGCTTGGCCGGGTGAGGAGGCTGCCGACCGCCCCAAGCTCACAGACGCTGGCCTTGAAATTTCCGGCCGGAACGTCTGAACCCGGCGGGATCGTCGGGCAGAAAACCAGCGCGGCCTCTGGATATCCTGCGCCATCGGGGTGAAAGACCCGCATCTTGTCGCGCAAGGCCAGCTTGGCGACCAGCGTCTGCTGTAGGGCATTCCCGATCTGCTTCCAGCGTCCGGACCCGGTTTGCGCTTCCCAGTGCAAGCCGTTCTCACCGCCGCGGATTGCTGTTCGATACGCTTTTGCTTCGATGATGAGGGTGAGATCGTCGAGCGCAACCACGAGGTCGAGTTGACGCCCGATTTCAATATTGGCGATAACAATTGCTGGCCGATCCTGATGCTCGAGTTGATCGACAACCTCAGCGAGGACCATCTGGTCCGACGTATGTCCGACCAAGTCACCAACGAAGATTTCTACGTTGCCCACATTCGCTCTTCTCAACCGCAACCGTTCCAATTTGGCAGACCAGCCTTTATTGGATCTGGATGTCCTAAATCATCCATCCTGTCACGTGGCTTGTCGCGAACGGTACCTAGCCCCCAATTGTAGGCGCTGAAGCCGCCGGTGCCATGTCGAACATGGCAATGCCTGAGGGCAGCGGGATGGGCAAAGGCTCAGGCACTGTGACCTCTGTTGATGCCGTAACCGGCAAGATTACGCTCGATCACGGGGCCATCCCCGCCGTGGGCTGGCCCGCGATGAAAATGGGCTTTTCCGCCAAGCCCGATTTGCTCAAGGGTGTCGCCGTTGGCGACAGGGTGGCTTTTGATGTGACCGTGTCCGGCAGCGCAGGAGAGGTGACGGCGATCAGGAAGCACTGACTTTCGGCTGTCGAGTAACGACCTCATCTTTGCTGATGCCACAATGCCTCGAAGCACATCGATTGATCATCAAGATCAGGCCGTAGATCGAGGCGGGACGCTCTATAATCTGGGAAGGCGTTGAGCCACTGTTGTGGAAAGGATGATGGCCGTGTCGGCCGATGCAAACGTCTGGAAGCGATTAACCACGGCCTGGAGTTCGTTCGCGTCGCAGACCACGAATTTGGCCAGAAAGCTGTCTTCACCAGTCACACGATATGCTTGTACGACTTCGGCTGATTCGTCGAGCATCTGCTCCAACTTTTGTATCCGGCCGGGCGCAGCATTCATTCGCACAAAAGCCGAAATGGCGAGACCAAAAGCGTTGGGATCGATTACAATGGTGTACCCCCGGATCGCTCCTGCATCTTCGAGTTTGAGAATTCGGGCCCTTATGCTGGGACTCGATAGGCCGATCTTTTTCGCAAGCTGCTTGAAGGTCATTCGACCATCTTCGGTCAATGCGGCGATTATCGCTCGATCAGTCGCGTCAAGGGACCGGGTTACATAGCGACTTCGGTTCATAGTTCGCCCCTAGCTGGAAGACGCCAGCGGGGCCTTGTGATTGGGAAGGCAAATGTTCGATTTTGCCTTATTTGTTCAAAGTCGAGCACAGAATCGACCGACCGCGAACCGTTCCAGCGACGAAC
>JANLQW010000172.1:0-11616 GCA_031368085.1 Novosphingobium sp.
TCGGTGACTTCGCTGGGTTTGCGCTCCATCACCTCGTCGCTCTTGGGCTTGAAATCCTTCCAGAAGTTTTCCAGCACGGCCTTCCATTCGGCCCGCCCGCCCGAAACCTCGTCGAGCTCATCTTCCATCCCGGCGGTGAAATCGTAACCGACGTAGCGCGGGAAAAACCGTTCGAGAAAGGCCGTGAGCAGCCGCCCCGATTCCTCCGCAAAGAAACGGTTTTTCTCGGTGCGAACGTAATTGCGGTCCTTCAGCACCTGCAACGTGGAAGCATAGGTCGAAGGGCGGCCGATGCCGAGTTCTTCGAGCCGTTTGACCAGCGAAGCCTCTGAAAAACGCGGCGGCGGCTGGGTGAAATGCTGCGCGGCATCGACGCCCTTCTTCGCCGGCGTATCGCCCTTGGCCATCGCCGGGAGCAACCCGCTTTCGTCCTCATCCCCATCCTTGGCCTGATCGCGCCCTTCCTCATAGACCGCGAGGAAACCGGGGAATTTCACCACCTGACCGGTGGCGCGCAGCTCGTGCTTGCCGGCGGGATCGCGCAGGGTGACACTGGTGCGCTCAAGGCTGGCGGAGGCCATCTGGCTGGCCAGCGCGCGTTTCCAGACCAGCTCGTACAGCTTGGCCTCATCGCCACTGCCGTAGCTGTTTTTGGCAAAGTCGACCGGGCGGATCGCCTCATGCGCTTCCTGCGCATTCTTGGCTTTGGTCTCGTAATGACGCGGTTTTTCCGGGAGGTAGTGGCCATTATAGCGGTTGGTAATCGCTTTGCGGGCGTCGGAAATGGCCGATGGGTCCATCTGCACCCCGTCGGTGCGCATATAGGTGATCGCCCCTGCCTCATACAGGTTCTGCGCCACCCGCATGGTATGCGCGGCGGCAAAGCCGAGCTTACGGGCCGCCTCCTGCTGCAGGGTGGAGGTGGTGAACGGCGGATAGGGGTGACGCTTCTGCGGGCGGGTATCGACTTCCTCGACCCGGAATACCGCGCCTTCCACCGCCGCCTTGGCGCGCATCGCAGTGCCTTCCTCGCCAAGGCTGAGGCGCTCCAGCTTGTCGCCGTCGAACTTCACCAGCCGTGCGGAAAATTCGGTGCCGCCCTGCTCTAGCCGGGCGATCACCGACCAGTATTCCTGCGGGCGGAACAGCTCGATCTCGCGGTCACGCTCGACGATCAGCCGCAGCGCCACCGATTGCACGCGGCCTGCGCTTTTGGCACCCGGCAGCTTGCGCCACAGCACCGGCGACAGGGTGAAGCCGAACAGATAGTCGAGCGCGCGGCGGGCGAGATAGGCGTCGATCAAGTCCTGATCGAGCTCGCGGGGCGCAAGCATCGCTTTGGTGACGGTTTCCTTGGTAATGGCGTTGAAGGTGACGCGCTGGACGTCCTTGGGCAGAGCCTTGCGCTTGGCCAGCAGCTCGCGGACATGCCAGCTGATCGCCTCGCCCTCACGGTCGGGGTCGGTGGCGAGGATCAGGCGGTCGGCGGTCTTGGCGGCATCGGTGATCGCTTTGACCTGCCGCGCCTTGTCGCCATAGAGTTCCCAGTCCATCGCGAAGTCTTCGTCCGGGCGCACCGAGCCGTCCTTTGGCGGCAGGTCGCGAACATGGCCGTAGGAGGCAAGAACCTTATAGTCCTTGCCGAGGTATTTCTCGATGGTCTTGGCCTTGGCGGGCGATTCGACGATGACAAGTTGCATTTCAGACCCGTGGCCCCCTTACGCGTATACGTACGCGCGAGGGTGGGGAGTTGGCGCGGGGGCCGTCAAGAGGCCAGTGATACCCGCCCCCCGGCATGGCGCACCAGCCGTCCGGCAATTTCCAGCTCGAGCAGCGCCAGCTGCACCGCCGCGCCGCTGTCGGCGCTCTGGCGGATGAGTTCGTCGATGGCGACGGGGGCGGTGGTGAGCAGGGCGGCGATATCGGCGGGGCCCGACGCCATGTCCGCCAGCTCATCGTCCGGGGCAAACCAGGCTGGCGGCGCCTCGCGGAACGAGGAACGCGGCGTACCGTCGAAACTGGACAGCAATTCGATCACATCCTCGGGGCTCTGCACCAGCACCGCGCCGTCGCGGATCAGCTGGTTGCCGCCGTGGGCGCGGCTGTCGAGCGGGGAGCCGGGGATGGCCATGACCTCGCGCCCCGCCTCGCCGGCCAGCCGCGCGGTGATCAGCGAGCCCGACTTTGGCGCCGCCTCGACCACCAGCGTGCCATCCGCCAGCCCGGCGATGATCCGGTTGCGCGCCGGGAAATGGCGGGCGAGCGGTTCGGTGCCGGGCGGTTGCTCAGACACCAGCAGGCCCCGCTCGGCGACCTCCGCCTGCAATTCGGCATGCTCGGGCGGATAGGCGATGTCGATGCCGCTGGCGATGACGCCAATGGTCGCGCCGGCAGCCAGCGCCCCCCGGTGCGCCGCGCCGTCGATCCCGCGGGCGAGACCCGAGACCACCGTGAGGCCCGCTTCGGCCAGCGCTGCGGCAAAATCGCGCGCCAGCTTGATCGCCCCGGCCGAGGCATTGCGCGCGCCGACGATCGCGACTGCCGGGCGGGCGGCGAGCGCCGGGTCGCCGCGAACGATCAGGATCGGCGGCGCGCCTTCCATCTGTCCCAGCAACTGCGGGTAATCCGGGGAATCGTGGAACAGATGGCGCGCACCGGCCTTTTTGGTGGCCACGACCTCGTCGGCGATCCGGTTCTCCGGCGCGGGACGGTAGGGCGAGCCGCCCCGCGCCGCGAGATCGGGCAGGGCTTCGATGGCGGCCCGGGCGTCGCCGAAGCGGCGCAGCAACTGCGCATAGGTCACCGGGCCGATGTTGGGCGAGCGGAGCAGCCGGATGCGGGCAAAGGCCTCCTGTTGCGATGGTACGCTCACGCTTTCCGGCCCACCCTCGGCTCAGTCCCGGCTCTAAGCCGGGCGATGTTGGCACGGTGAAGGAACACCACGATGGCCGCCAGGCCTGACAGCACCGGGGCGAACACGCCGCGGCCAGTCGCCAGCGCGGCGAGCGGTGCAACCACTGCCGCCTATATCCCCGCCAGCGACGAAAACCGCGTCAGCGCGACCATGCCCACCCAGACCGCCGCATAGGCCAGCCCCACCGGCCAGGCGAGGCCCAGCGAGACGCCCATCATCGTCGCCACCCCCTTGCCGCCCTTGAAGCGCAGCCAAAGCGGGAAGCAATGGCCCAGCAACGCGCCGAGCGCGGCCAGGCTGGGCACCACAGCACTCTGCCCGTCCTGCAGCCAGTAGGCCGCCAGCAGCACCGCCAACAGGCCCTTGGCCATGTCGAGCAGCAGCGTCGCCGCCGCCAGCCCCTTGCGGCCAGTGCGCAGCACATTGGTCGCGCCGATATTGCCCGAGCCGATGGCACGCAGATCGCCCGCCCCGGTCAGCCGGGTGAGCAGCAGGCCGAAGGGCACGGAGCCCAGCGCGTAGCCAAGGAGCAGGGCAAGCAGCCAATTCATCGCGCATGCCATATCCGCTTGCCGGCGCTTGTCGAAGCCCGTTTTCCTTTTTGCATCCATAACGGTAGAAGCGGGCGGACGAGCGAGCACGGGGCACAGGCAATTTGGCACAGGAAATCGACGCGACGGCCCCGATCCTGCTGTTCGATTCCGGCGTCGGCGGGCTGTCGGTGCTGGCCGAGCTGCGTTTGGCCCTACCCCACGCACCGGTAATCTACGCCGCCGACAATGCCGGCCTGCCCTATGGCACCAAGAGCGAGGCGGAAATCGCGGCGCGGGTCTGCGGCTTGCTCGGGCGGATGGCGGAGCGGTTCCAGCCGCGGCTGATCTGCATCGCCTGCAATACCGCCTCCACCATCGCCCTCGGCATGGTGCGCGATGTGCTGCAAATCCCCATTGTCGGCACCGTGCCGGCGATCAAACCGGCGGCGGCGATGACGCGGACGGGGGTGATCGGCCTGCTCGGCACCGAGGCGACGATCCGCCAGGGCTACGTCGACCGGCTGGAAGCGGAGTTCGCGCGGGACAAGCGGTTGTTACGATTTGCGGCGCCGGAACTGGTCGGCGCGGCCGAGACGAAACTGCGCGGGCAGCCGGTGGATCGGGCGGTCTATGCGCGCGCCGCCGACGGCTTGCGGTCGCTGGCTGGCGGTGCGGCAATCGACACATTGGTGCTCGCTTGCACGCATTTTCCGCTGATCGAGGCCGAACTGGCGGGCGAGTTCGGTCCGTCAGTCAACTTCGTTCACGGCGCTCAGGGGATTGCACGGCGCATCGCATATCTCACCGAGGGCCAAAATTTTTACCGCACGACATCCGATCTCGCCCTGTTCACCCGGGCCGGCGAAGATATCGCGCCACTGGCACCAGCACTTGCCCTCTACGGGCTCGATCGGATTGCAACGCTATAGGCGGGAGTCGCACCTCGGGCCAACAAGCGGCTAGCCTTGGCCCAAGCCATTCGCTATGGGACGGCGAAACGGCGGGATTTGGAAATTTCGTGAACTACGGCAAGGTTTTCGACGCGGCGATTGAACGGCTGCACTCCGAAGGGCGTTACCGCGTCTTCATCGAGATTTTGCGCAACAAGGGCGCCTATCCCAACGCGCGCTGTTTTGCCGGGCATAACGGCCCCAAGCCGATCACCGTGTGGTGCTCGAACGACTATCTGGCAATGGGTCAGCATCCCAAGGTCATCGCCGCGATGGAGGAAGCGCTGCACGATGTCGGCGCTGGCTCGGGCGGCACCCGTAACATCGGCGGCAACACCCATTACCATATCGAGTTGGAGCGCGAACTGGCCGACCTCCACGGCAAAGACGGCGCGCTGCTGTTCACTTCGGGCTATGTTTCCAACGATGCGACGCTATCGACTCTGGCGAAGGTTCTGCCCGGCTGCGTGATCTTCTCCGACGAACTCAACCACGCCAGCATGATCGCCGGGATTCGCAATTCGGGCGCTGAAAAGAAAGTGTTCCGCCACAACGATCTTGCCCATCTCGAACAGCTGCTCGCCGAAACCGATCCCGATTTGCCGAAGCTGGTCGCCTTCGAGAGCGTCTATTCGATGGACGGCGATGTCGCGCCGATCCACGCGATCTGCGATCTGGCCGACCAGTACAATGCCCTCACCTATATCGACGAGGTCCACGCCGTGGGCATGTACGGACCGCGCGGCGGCGGCATCACCGACCGCGACGAAGCGGCGCACCGCATCACCATCATCGAGGGCACGCTCGGCAAGGCGTTCGGCGTGATGGGCGGCTATATCGCGGCCGACAGCAAGATTATCGACGTTGTCCGCTCCTACGCGCCCGGCTTCATCTTCACCACCAGCCTGTCGCCTGTGCTGGTCGCTGGCGTACTGGCTTCAGTCAGACACCTCAAGGCCTCCAGCACCGAGCGCGAAGGCCAGCAGGCCGCCGCCGCCACGCTCAAGCAATTGTTCGCCCGCGCCGAGCTGCCGGTGATGCCCTCGACCACCCACATCGTCCCGCTGATGATCGGCGACCCGGTGCGGGCCAAGGAGATCAGCGACATCCTGTTGGCCGAATACGGCGTCTATGTGCAGCCAATCAACTACCCGACCGTGCCGCGCGGCACTGAGCGCCTGCGCTTCACCCCCGGCCCCGCCCACACCGAAGCCATGATGCGTGAGCTTACCGAGGCGCTAGTCGAGATCTGGGACCGGCTGGAGATGCGGAAGGCGGCGTGACGCCTGCGGCGCCCAGACCGGCGCTGCGAGGTCTCACTCTCAAATTGTCGCTGCCTGAAATTTTAAAGGCAGGCTTGATTCTGGCGGCGTTCACGTTGGCAACGCGGGCCTGGATTTTTGGCAATCCTCTCCTCAACAACGATGAACAGTTCTATCTCGTGGTCGGTGACCGGCTGCTCCAGGGCGACCTCATGTATGTCGACATCTGGGACCGCAAACCGATCGGGTTGTTTCTTATCTATGCCTTCGTATGCTGGGCTTTCACCGATCCCTTGATCGGCTACCACCTGTTTGCAGCGGCCTGGGTCGCCCTTACGAGCGCCATTTTGTTCGTGATCGCCCGGCGGTTGGTGTCCTTTGCGGCGGCGTTGGGCAGTGCCGCAGCCTACCCGGCGTGGCTGCTGGTTTTCGGTGGCCTGGGAGGACAATCGCCCGTCTTCTATAATTTGCCGATGGTTGCGGCCGCGGCCTTGACCTTTTCAGTCGTCGCGCAAGCCGATGATCGCCGGCTCACGCTGCAGGGCTGCGCGATCATGCTGCTGACCGGCATAGCCATGCAGATAAAATATACGGCGCTCTTCGAGGGGGTGTTCTTCGGTTTGAGTTTGCTATGGGTTGGGTGGAGTCGCGGACGCCCTCTACCAAGGCTTGCTGCCGACGCAGCAACCTGGATCACCTGCGCGCTTAGCCCGACTCTTGCTACTTATGGAGCCTATGTCGCGGCAGGCCACGGGGCCGAATTTGTCCAGACCAATTTCGTGTCCATCTTCCAGGATAAGGACGAGTTCCTGCCCGCACTCGGCCGGCTCACCGGTCTGAGCATTGGGCTTACGCCCTTCGCGGTTTGTGCGAGGATTGCTTTTCGACGTTGGCGAATGGACGATGCAATTGGCGGCCGTGAAGCGCGCTGGATTTTCGCCTGGGCCGGCGTAGCTTGTGCGGCTTTCCTGGTTTATGGTGTCTGGCTCGATTTTTATGTCCTGCCCTTGTTGCCGCCCCTGTGCCTGATTGCCGCACTCGCTTTCGACAGCGTCGCGAAAATCCGGTCAGCCATCGCCATCATTATCGGCCTGGGCCTTGCCGGCGGCTTCGGACGCGCGGTCGCCGATACGCCGGATCGCGGCAATGCCCAACAGGTTTACCGACTCGCAGAAAAGGTCAGGCCCCACCTTGGCAATGGCTGCCTTTATGTAAACGAAAGAGTCCCGATCCTCTACCTTCTGACACGCAGCTGCTTACCCACACGCTATATCTTCCCCGACCATTTGACCTGGGATCGCTATGAAGATTCGCTGGGCGTCGGTCAGGTTGAGGAGATGAACAATATGCTGTCGCGAAAGCCCTCCGTTATCGTCATCAACCTCATTCCAGATGATTTCAGCAATCCGCCAAATATGCGGCGACTACTTGCTTCTGGATTGCAACGAGATTACCGGCTCGTCGACACGGCACGAGTAGGCAGCGGACACTTCGCAGTCTATGCGTTGACGAAGCACCCGCCACGGACCCCATAGCCCAGCCGGACAAGCGATCGTTGTCAGGTGGCTTCGGAAATGTTCGTCCCGAAAGACGTAGCCCCGCGCTACCGCAGGTTCACCACATTGTCCGAAACCCGTACGTCCCGGCGCCCGTCGATATACTGGCTGGCCATCGGCTCGTCTGTGACGGTGACACACTCGCCCTGGCCGAAGCCGTTGAACGCGGTGCGCATCGCTGCGCCATAGGCGCCCAGCATGCCGATCTCGATATAGTCGCCCGCCTCGACATCGGCCGGCAGATCGAACGGGCCTTCCATGTGATCGAGATCGTCGCAGGTTGGGCCGAAAAAGCTGAACGGCCTGAATGCTCCCGAAGCGCCATCCCGCAGCAGCTGGACCGGAAACCGCCAGCCGACATGCGCCGCATCGAACAGCGCGCCATAGGCGCCGTCGTTGATATACAGTTCGCGGCCCCGGCGCTTATCCACCCGGACGATCAGCGAATTGAACTCCGCGCACAGCGCCCGGCCTGGCTCGCACCACAGCTCCGACGAGTACGACACCGGCAGCGATTCGGCGACGCGGTGGATCGCGCCGAAGTAATCCTCCAGCGGCGGGGGCATCATACCGGGATAGATCGACGGGAAACCCCCACCGACATCGACGATATCGACCGTGACCGAGGCAGCGACAATCGCCGCGCGTACCCGCTCCAGCGCCTGGATATAGGCGAACGGGGTCATCGCCTGGCTGCCAACGTGGAAGCAGATGCCAAGACAATCGGCCACCTGCCGGGTCGCCTGGAGCAGCGGCGCGGCGTCGGCAAGATCGATGCCGAATTTGGAGGCGAGGCTGATTTCCGCATAGTCGGACGACACCCGCAGCCGCACGCACAGCGACAGATCGCCGGGAACCTCGCCCGCCTCATCACTGGTGGCGCCAACGATCTTGTCCAGCTCCTCATGCGAATCGAGGCTGAAGGTGCGCACGCCGTGAAGCTTGTAGGCCTCGGCAATGGCGCTGTCCGGCTTGACCGGATGCATGAAACACAGCACCGCCTCTGGCAGCACCGAACGCACCAGCCGCACCTCGGCAATCGAGGCGACATCGTAGTGGGTGATCCCGGCCTGCCACAGCACGCGCAGCAGCTCCGGCGACGGGTTGGCCTTCACCGCATAGAGCGACTTGCCCGGAAACTTCTCGACGAAGAAACGCGCCGCACGGTCCGCAGCATGCGGGCGATTGAGGATAACAGGTTCGTCAGGCGCGAGGGCGCGAACTACAGCCGGTGCATCGGGATAGATGTGCAACTCAAGGGACCTCCAAAACTATTGTTTCAACAAAGCTGCCTTGCGGTTTGGAAGTCCCCATGGGGCAGCGGGAGGTGCCTATAAACGCGTCCACATGAACTGCAAGTGAAAATGGACCCACCGCGCTCCCGGTTTGGAGCAGATGGAGAAATGGGTTCCGATTTCCGCTTGATCCTGCTGGATTTACTAAAAACTTTATCGCCAGCCAAGATTGGCCGAGGCAGGCTGAAAACGCGCGTCAGCTCAGCCGGTTCCGGAACTCTTCCCAGCCGAAGCGGCGGACGCATTCCAGCGAATCGTTTGCGCTGTCCCACAGCCAGATCGAGGGCAGCGGCACGCCGTTGAACGTGGTGGTCTTGACCATCGAATAATGCGCCTGGTCGAGAAAGGCGATGCGCTGACCGGGCTCTGGCGGCGCGGGCAGGCGGTAATCGCCGATGACGTCGCCGGCGAGGCACGAGGGACCGCCCAGCCGCACCGCGCCGCCCTCACTCTCATCGATTATGTCATCCCTGCGCGGCAGCTCGCCCAGCATGGCCGGGCGGTAGGGCGCCTCAATGACATCGGGCATGTGGCAGGTTGCCGAGATGTCGGTGATCGCGACCGGCATGCCGTTCCAGTGACTGTCGAGGATCGTGCCAACGAGAATGCCGGCATCGAGCGCCACCGCCTCGCCCGGTTCGAGATACAGCTCGCAGCCCGTCTCGGCCTTCACTTGGCGGAGAAGCGCGACCAGTTCCTCGCGCTGGTAATCGGCGCGGGTGATGTGGTGCCCGCCGCCGAAGTTGAGCCATTTGAGGCCGGGGAAGAACGCCGCGATATGCGGGCGCAGCGCCTCCCAGGTCCGCTGGAGCGGGAGGAAATCCTGCTCGCACAGGGTGTGGAAATGGAGCCCGGAAACGCCTTCGAGGTGGTCCTCGCGCAGCTGGTCGATCGGGAAGCCGAGACGCGAATGGGGGGCGCAGGGATCATAGCGCGGCACTTCGCCCTCTGGGTGCAGCGGGTTGATTCTCAGGCCGATATCGAAGCCGTCCTGCTGAGCAAGAGTTGCGCGGAACCGGGCGATCTGGCCGGGGGTGTTGAAGATGACATGATCGGACAGGCGGCAGATTTCCGGCAAATCCTCCGGTTGGTAGGCCGCGCAATAGGTCGCGACTTCGCCCTGATAGTGCTCGGCGGCCAGCAGTGTCTCCCACAGGCCCGAGGTGCACACCCCGTCGAGATATTCACCGATCAGCGGAGCGACGCTCCACATCGAAAAGGCTTTGAGCGCGGCAAGCATCTTGATCCCCGCGCGGTCGCGGATATCGGCGAGAATAGTCAGGTTGGCTCGCAGTTTCGCTGCGTCAACCACGAAGGCGGGGCTGTCGACGCGGGTGAGGTCGAAGTGGGCGAAGGCGCCCGGATCGCCGGCTCTGGTTTCCATCTGCTGGTCCTAACCCAACCGTCGCTCTTGCGAAAGCCGGTACGGCGTAGGAGAGGGTCCACCGACGAAGTGTCACCCGCCGCAAAACGAATGGGTGGAAATGGCCCGGCTTCATGCTGGTATACCAATTATCGATGCACTATTTGAACGCTGCCTTAAGGAAAAGCAGCCGTGACAAAACCCGCCAAGCTCTATGCGCTGCTCATGCAATCGACCAATCGTTCGGTCGAATTCCGCGACTTCATTGCCATGGTCGAAGCATTCGGTTTCTCGCACGCCCGCACCAAAGGCAGCCATCGCTCGTTCGTACATCCGACCTGCCCAAAGCTACTGGTGCTCCAGCCCAATGGGAAGGAAGCAAAGCGCTACCAAGTGAGAGAGTTTCTTGATATAGTCGAAGGGTTCGGTCTAACGCTGGAAGAATGATGCAGCACCGTTACCACATCAATGTCTTCTGGTATGCCGATGACGCCTGCTGGATTGCTGACGTGCCAGACCTGAAGCCCTGTTCCGCTCACGGCAATACCCCTGAGGAGGCCATCGCAGAGGCACAAATCGCTGTGGAAATCTGGCTTGAGACGGCCAAAGAACGCGGCCTGCCTATCCCTGAACCGCGCTATCGACCGGCGATTTACGCAGCCGCGTAAAGTAGCGCGCAGCCCACTCAGAACTCCAGCGGCTCGGCCAGTTCCTTCACCGTCCACGGCAGGCCCTGCTGGTTTAGCATGGCCATGAACGGATCGGGATCGAACTGTTCCATGTTGAATACACCCTCACCCTTCCACGCCCCGGTCAGCATCATCGCCGCGCCGATCATCGCCGGCACGCCGGTGGTGTAGCTGATCGCCTGGTTGCCGGTTTCGGCGTAGGCGTCCTCGTGGTCGCAGATCTGGGAGATGTAGAAAGTCTTCTCGCCGCTGCCATCGAGCGCTTCGCCGGTAGCGATGTCGCCGATGTTGGTCTTGCCCTTGGTTGTGGAACCCAGCGACGAAGGCTCAGGCAGCACGGCTTTCAGGAATTGCAGCGGCACGATCTCGCGGCCTTCGTATAGCACCGGATTGATCCGGGTCATGCCGACATTTTGCAGCACGGTGAGGTGCTGGATATAGGCATCGCCAAAGGTCATCCAGAAGCGTGCGCGCTCCATCTCGGGGATGAAGCGGGCGAGGCTCTCCAGCTCTTCGTGGTACATCAGGTACATGTTCTTCGGGCCAACGGCCTCGAAGTCAAAATTCTCGCGGATGGTCAGCGCCGGGGTTTCCACCCACTCGGCCCCAGAGCCATCATTGCGCCAGTGACGCGCCGGGGCGGTGATTTCGCGGATGTTGATTTCGGGATTGAAATTGGTGGCGAAGGCCTGTCCGTGATCGCCGCCGTTGCAATCGAGGATGTCGAGCGTGCGGATGGTCTTCAATTTGTGCTTCTTCAGCCACATGGCGAAGACGCTGGTGACGCCCGGATCGAAACCCGATCCGAGCAGCGCCATCAGGCCCTTTTCCCGGAAGCGGTCGTGCAGATCCCACTGCCAGCTGTATTCGAACTTCGCCTCGTGGCGCGGCTCGTAATTGGCGGTGTCGAGGTAGTCTGTCCCGCTCGCCAGGCACGCCTCCATGATCGCCAGATCCTGATAGGGCAGCGCCAGATTGACCACCAGCTTGGGGCCGATCTGCTCGATCAGCCGGGTCAGCGCGGGGACTTCCTCGGCGTCGATTTCGTAGGTCT
>JANLQW010000185.1:0-8499 GCA_031368085.1 Novosphingobium sp.
ACCGGGTCTTCACTTCCCACGACAACATCATCGACCATTGCTGCGAGGCATGGAACAAGCTCATCGATCAGCCGTGGCGCATCATGACCATTGGACGACGCCAATGGGCACGTGGGTCCTGATCAATGCAGGTTGGTATTAGTCATCTCTCAACGCTGGGCCGAGGGCAAACGACGGGTGTTGATTATCGCACCGTCCAATCTGCGTAAGCAGTGGTATCAGGAAATGAACGAGAAGTTCTTCATTCCCTGCTCCATCATCGAATCGAAGTCATACAACGCCGCGATCAAGGCAGGCGATTTCCGACCATTCGGACAGTGTCGTGATCTGCTCATATCAATTTGCCCGCAACAGGGCCGCTGACGTGCATTCGACGCTGCGGACGCGCCCGCCGCGCTCGACAAGGGAGACAACGGGCTGCTTGGCATGCATGCCGAAGCCTGAACCGCTCCGCTTGCTGGCATGGCGGTTCTTGTCCTTGCCGCCGATATAGGTTTCGTCGGATTCGACCGTTTCGCCATAGCCGCCAAGCGGGCCGGAATGTGTATCTTTCATGGCTTCGCGGATGCGATGAACCATGAACCAAGCCGTTTTGTAGGTGACGCCGATCATGCGGGCCATTTGATGCGCGCTCATGCCCTTCTTTGACGAGCAGATCAGATGGTTGACGAGCAGCCACTTGTTCAAAGGAACCTTGGAGCTTTCAAACACAGTGCCGACCGTCACAGTATATTGCTGGCGGCAATCATTGCACTGAACGACGCCAGTGCGAAGGACGCCTTCCGGGTTGGCTTTGGTCTTGCGGCCACGCTGCGGCGGTAGGCGCTTCGCATTGAGCGAGCCACAGTGCGGGCAGAACGGACCGTTGGGCCAATGCAGCGCCTCAAGGTGCTGGCGGGCGGCGGTTTCGTAGGTGAAGCGGGGCGCGAAAATGTCCATAGCCCTTAGTGCCCGATGCCATCTGCTTTGTCAAGTATACAATGCCCAAAATTTAGGCGGGCTGCCCACCGAACGGGCGCTGGCTTTGCAATTGCATTTGCTGCGAGCGCCGGAGGCCCGAATATTCGCCGGCAAATGTTTTTTGGCACATACCTTGCTTATCAGCTGTGCCGGCGATTGGCCGGTCCTAAGCAGGGGTTAGGCATGAAGTTCATCATCGCCATCATCAAGCCCTTCAAACTCGATGAAGTGCGGGAAGCACTTGGCGCCATTGGCGTCGCGGGCATGACCGTTACCGAGGTGAAGGGCTTTGGGCGGCAAAAGGGGCAGACCGAGATTTACCGGGGCGCGGAATATTCTACCAACATGCTACCCAAAGTGAAGATCGAGATCGCCGCGACCGACGATCTTGCGCCGCAAGTGGTCGAGACGATCCAGCAAGTCGCCAGCACCGAAGCTATCGGCGATGGCAAGATTTTCGTCCTCGAACTTGCTTCCGCCACGCGCATTCGCACCGGCGAAGCCGGCGATACCGCGCTCTGACCTGCGCATCCGACAGGAGGGAAAACAGATGATCCGCAAACTATTTTGCGGCGCCGGCGCGCTGGGCTCAACGCTCATTGCCGCCACTGCCGCCTTCGCCCAGGAAGCCGCCGCGACCGCTTCGGCCGCCGCAGCTACCGCCTTGCCATCACCCGCGCCGGAAGCGACTGAAGCTGCCGCCGCCGTTGCCACCAGCCTGATCAGGGCGCCCAGCGTCGAACAGATGGCCGGCATGGTCAACAAGGGCGACACCGCCTGGATGCTCATTTGTTCGGCGCTGGTGCTAATGATGAGTGTGCCTGCCCTTGCTCTCTTTTACGGCGGGCTGGTGCGCAGCAAGAACATGCTCAGCGTGCTGATGCAGGTGTTCATGATCGTCTCGGTCGCCGCGCTGGTGTGGGTCGGCTGGGGCTATACGATGGCCTTCACCTCCACCGGTAGCGCCTTTCCGGCGCTGGTTGGCGGTTTTGACAAGGCCTTCCTGTCTGGCGTGACCAGCGGCACCTATGCCGCGACCTTCTCGAACAACGTCTACCTGCCGGAATTTTCATTCGTCGTTTTCCAGATGACCTTTGCGTGCATCACGCCAGCGCTGATTGTCGGCGCCTTTGCCGAGCGGGTGAAGTTCTGGCCGCTCATGCTGTTCATGGTGCTGTGGCTCACCGTGGTCTATTTCCCGGTCGCGCATATGGTGTGGTACTGGGCCGGACCGGACTTCCTGCCGGACGCACCGACTGATTATGGTTATCTCTGGGGCATGGGCGCGCTTGATTTCGCGGGCGGCACCGTGGTCCACATCAACGCGGGCATTGCCGGGCTGGTCGGCTGCCTGATGATCGGCAAGCGCGTCGGGTTCGGCAAGGAAGCCACCCCGCCGCACTCGATGACCATGACGATGATCGGCGCATCGCTGCTGTGGGTCGGCTGGTTCGGCTTCAACGCCGGCTCCAATCTTGAAGCCAATGGCGTGACCGCAGTAGCCTTCATCAACACATTCGTCGCGACTGCCGCAGCGGCGGTAAGCTGGGTGATGGTCGAGCAAGTCCATCATGGTAAGCCCTCACTGCTGGGCGCCGTGACGGGTGCGGTTGCCGGCTTGGTGGCGATCACTCCGGCCTCCGGCTTTGCCGCGCCGATGACCGCGATCGTGCTCGGCTTGCTGGTCTCTCCGCTGTGCTACCTGTTTGTCAGCTTCGTGAAGAACCGGCTGAGCTACGATGACACACTCGACGTCTTCGGGGTGCACTGCATCGGCGGGATTTTCGGCGCACTTGGCACCGCCATTGTTGCCGATCCCGCGCTCGGCGGTCAGGGTTTCTTCGACTACACGGTGTTCCCGGCGGCCGTCGGCACCTACGATATGGGCGGCCAGCTGGTCACTCAGTTCAAGGCGGTGTTGCTGACGCTGGCCTGGTCGGGGATCGGTTCTGCGATCCTGTTCTTCGTCATCGACAAGATTTTCGGACTGCGTCCTGCCGAAGATGCCGAGCGCGAAGGCCTGGATCTCACCGAACATGGCGAGCGCGCCTACAATTACTGAGATTGACCAGCTTGGCGGGGCCGGGGCCTCCCTCTCCTCCCCCCGGTTTCGCCATCCGATGTTCCTCCTGCGAACAAACACCTTAAAGGGCCGGAGCCAGCCGCTCCGGCCCATTTTTTTGTAAATCTGCCTTGGGAATGTCTTCAGCCTGCTTTCGCGGCCAGCATGTCCACCATCGGCCGCACCGGCGTTATGTCATAGCCGGCCTGCGCTGCCTGTGCGGCGATAACTGCGGGATTAACCCCGTTGCTCGCCTCGGCCAGCGCCCATAGCAGGGTCGAGCGGGTGCCCGAGCGGCAATAGGCCAGCACCGGGCCGTCCGCCTCCGATAACGCCTTGCTCATGGCTTGCACCTGAGCTTCGCTGAACCCGGCATGGGTCACCGGAATAGCGACATAGGCGATGCCGACAGCCTTGGCCGCCGTCTCGATCTCGGCACCCGGCGTCTGATCGTCGCTTTCGGCCTCGGGCCGGTTGTTGACGATCAGCGCGATGCCCTGTGCTTTGGCTTCGTCTACTTCGGCCAGGCCGATCTGGGGGCTGGCGAAGATCATATCGGTAAGCTTGCGGAACATAGGCCTTACTCCTGCGCGGGCAATGGCGATGTGTATGCCAAGACTGCGGCGCAGTGCCAGCCTTCTGCCGCCGATGAGTCAGTTTGCCAGCCAAGGCCAGAATACCGAAACGGCACACATTTCCTCCAGCGCATGACCTCTGCCTAAATTCACTCGCCATTGCATGCTTTTTGGGATATGACCGACGATGCAGAGGAAAGCGCCGCGCAGGCACGCGGTCGCCGGCTCTGTCCGCCCGGCGCGATTCGTCCGCACTGCCTGGCGGTCGGCAGTTGGGCGAAGCGAAGGTACGTTCGAAGTTATGGGTTTTGATAGAGGACGTCGCGGCCGGGGCCGTGACAAGCGGGACGGATTTGGCGAGGAAACGTTTGATCCATTCGCAGGCGGTGGTCAAGAGCGCGGCGGCGGCGGTGGTGACCGGTTCAGCGCACCGCGCGGCGGCTTCGGCGGCGATCGGCCGGGCGGCGGCGGTTTCAGCGGAGCGCCGCGCAGCGGCGGCTTCGGCGGCGGCGGTCCCCGCGGACCGGGCGGCGGCGGTGGCGGCGGAATGCCGGCGCAGGTCGTTGGCACCGGCAAGGGCACGGTCAAGTTTTTCAACAGCGGTAAGGGCTTCGGCTTCATCCAGCTGGATGGCGGCGGCGAAGATGTATTCGTTCACATCAGTTCTGTCGAACGTGCTGGACTGGAAGGCCTGGCGGAAGGCCAGCAGCTCGAATTCAACCTGGTCGATCGCGGGGGCAAGATTTCCGCGAGCGACCTGCAGGTCGTCGGTGATGTCATCGCTGTGGAAAAGAAAGAAGCGCCGCAGCGCGAACTGACCGGCGAGAAGGCCACGGGCACGGTCAAATTCTTCAATTCGATGAAGGGTTTCGGTTTCATCACCCGCGACGATGGCCAACCCGATGCGTTCGTCCACATTAGCGCGGTCGAGCGTTCGGGCATGCAGAACCTCAACGAAGGCGACCGGCTCGAATTCGACATCGAGGTGGATCGACGAGGAAAGTACTCGGCGGTCAACCTGGTGCCGCGTCAGGGTTGAACCCGTCCGCACCGGCTTTCCAAATTTGACCGGAAGTCCGTGACAGCATAAAAGCGCCGAAGTGGCGGCCGCCTAGCATTAGCTTGGGCAGCCGCCATTTGTCGTTTGCGGTCCCTGCCGTCTCCTCTCCCAGTTTCAAGGAGCCCGAAATGCCCATTACCCCGCTGATGCCCGTATACGCCCGGTGCGATGTGCGGCCGGTTCGCGGCGAGCATTGCCATCTGATCGGCGAGGACGGGCGGCGTTATCTTGATTTCGCGGCCGGGATCGCAGTCAACAGCCTTGGCCATTCCCACCAGGGGTTGATCGGCGCGATCCAGCGGCAGGCGGCGACGCTGATGCATTATTCCAATCTCTACGGCAGCCTGCAGGGTGAACATCTCGCGCAGCGGCTGGTCGACATGAGTTCTGCCGATACGGTGTTCTTTACCAATTCCGGAGCGGAAGCGGTCGAATGCGCGATCAAGACCGCGCGCAGCTATCATCAGCACGCTGGTAATGCCGACCGCTTCGAATTGATCACCTTCAACAACGCTTTCCATGGGCGGACGATCGGTACGATCAGCGCTTCGAATCAAGACAAGATGCACCAGGGATTTTTGCCACTGCTACCGGGATTCCGTTACGTTGAGTTCGACGATCTGGAAGCGGCAAAGGCCGCAATTGGACCCCAGACCGCTGGCTTTCTGGTGGAGCCGATCCAGGGTGAGGGCGGGGTGAGGGTGGCCTCGGACGGATTTCTGCAAGGCCTGCGCGCGCTCGCCAACGAGCACGACCTGATGCTGGTGCTCGACGAAGTGCAATGCGGAGTGGGCCGCGCCGGCACTTTCTATGCCTATGAGCAATATGGCATTGAGCCCGATATTCTCGCGAGCGCGAAGGGTATCGGCGGCGGTTTCCCGCTGGGTGCCTGCCTGGCCACCGAAAAAGCTGCACGCGGTATGGTCATTGGCGCGCACGGTTCGACATATGGGGGCAATCCGCTCGCCATAGCCGCAGGAGAAGCGGTGCTCGATGCTTTCGCGCAGGAGGATATCCTCGCCAATGTGCGCGACAAGGGCGCGAAACTGACCGCGCGGCTCGAACAATTTATCGGCAATTATCCCGATTTGTTCGAACTGGTCCGCGGCCGAGGGCTGATGCTTGGCCTCAAGCTCAAGATCGAGCCGCGCCCATTCGTCGCCCATCTGCGCGACAAGCATGGTCTGCTGACGGTATCCGCCGGTGACAACACCATGCGTATTGTCCCGCCGCTGGTGATCGGCGACAGCCATATCGACGAATTCATGGACAAGCTTTCGGCAGGCGCCGCCAGCTATCCTCTGGGGCCTGCGGACAAATGACCCGGCATTTCCTCGATCTCACCGACGCCGGCGGCGACGCAATCTCCGCCATGCTTAACGATGCGCTGGGCCGCAAGGCGGCGCGCCGGGACTGGCCGAAGGCGAAGCCCGACGGTGACACTCCGCTCGCCGATCATGTGCTGGCGATGATCTTCGAGAAAAGTTCGACCCGCACTCGCGTGTCATTCGACATGGCGATGCGCCAACTCGGCGGCAGCGCCATTGTCATGGATGCGGGCAGCATGCAGCTCGGGAGGGGCGAGTCGATTGCCGACACAGCCCGGGTGCTGAGCCGGATGGTCGATGCGATCATGATCCGCACTGATGATCACGCCAAGATAGAGGAACTGGCAAACTATGCCACTGTACCAGTGATCAATGGCCTGACCGACCGGTCCCATCCCTGTCAGATCATGGCCGACCTGCTGACTCTGATCGAGCGCGGCGCCGCCCTGCCCGGACTGGAAGTGGCGTGGCTGGGCGACGGCAACAATGTGCTCAACTCGATAGTCGAAGCGGCAGGGCTGATGAAGTTCAATGTCCGCATCGGCGTGCCCGAAGGCTATGATTGCGATGGGGGATTTGTCCAACGCGCCCGCGCTGCCGGCGCGGCGATCAGCCTGCACCGCGATCCGCTTGGCGCCGTAGCCGGAGCGCAGGTCGTGGTCACCGATACCTGGGTGTCGATGGGTCAGACCGGCGCAAACGAACGAATGGCAGCGATGATGCCATTCCAAGTCAACGAGGCGCTTATGGCCGAGGCCGCTCCGGGCGCACTGTTCCTCCACTGCCTGCCAGCGCATCGCGGCGAGGAAGTGACCGGTGCGGTGGTCGACGGCATTCAGTCGGTGGTGTGGGACGAGGCTGAAAACCGCGTGCACGCACAGAAGTCGGTGCTGCGCTGGGTTTTCGGTCAATTATGAAGGATTTGGACCCTTTACCGGCAGGTGAGACCGGCTTTGATCGGCTGCTTGGTTTCACCATCCCGGTCCGTCACGCGCGGGGCCGGATCCTGCGGCTAGGGCCGGTGCTCGACACGATCCTGTCCGCGCACAATTACCCGCCGCCGATCCGTCATCTCTTAGCCGAGGCCCTGGTGGTGGCAGCTCTAATCGGGTCGCTGCTCAAGGACGAGAACAGCCAGCTGACGATGCAGGCGCAGACCCAGGGCGGGATTGTCGAGTTGCTGGTTTGCGACTACCGGGCCGGGGAATTGCGTGGCTATGTCCGCCACGATGATCACAGGCTAGCCAAACTCGGCGCCAATCCGCCGCTCTCCGCCCTGTTCGGCCAAGGCTATCTGGCGATCACCTTCGACGATGCCGCATCCGGCCAGCGCTATCAAGGCATTGTTCCGCTTGAAGGAGCTTCGCTGTCGGAAGCCTGCGAGGCCTATTTCGCGCAATCTGAGCAAGTCCCGACCCTGATCCGAACCGGCGCGCGCTGGGATGGGCACAACTGCATCGCCGGTGGCCTGTTTATCCAGCACCTGGCTGAGGGGGAGGAGGGGCGCGCGCGGCTGCATGCCCGTATGGAGCATCCCGAATGGGAGCATGTCGCCGTGTTGGCGGGCAGCATCCGGCATGATGAATTGATCGATCCCGATTTATCTCTCGAAGCGATGCTGTGGCGCCTGTTTCACGAGGAGCAAGAGGTGCGCGCCGAAGCACTGGCGACTTTGTCACGCGGCTGCCGATGCACGGCCGATCATTACGTGAATGTTCTCAGCCGCTTCCCGGATGAAGATCGCGCGGAAATGCGCGGCGATGATGGCCTTATCGCGGTTGATTGCGCGTTTTGTTCGCGCGATTTTAAGATTGCCGTGTAATGCTCCGTTCATCGTTCCTGTGCCACGCTTGGCCGCATGAGTTCAATTTGCTATAAATGCGGCTTAGTGCGATTCGCTTGTGGAATGCCAGATGGGTAGTTCTTCTTTGACACGGCCGGTCAGGCTTATACTGCGCAGTGCAGCGCTTCTTGTCGCGTCTGGCGCCGCCTTCGCCGTCCCGGTCGCAGGTCAGCGGCCGCCGCTTGCAATGCTCGATCAGCTCCAGGGTGGCCGATGGGAATTGCGCTTACACGATGCAAGCGGGCCGGTCGAACAGCTCTGCCTTGGCGATGGCAGGAGGCTGATCCAGCTGCGGCACCGAGCAGCCAATTGCCGCCGTTTGATCATCGAAGACAGGGCGACAGAAGTCACGGTCCAATATACCTGCACCGGCAAGGGCTATGGCCGCACCAGCATAAGGCGCGAGACTGGTTCGCTCGTGCAGATTCAAACGCAGGGGATTGCTGACGGGCTGCCTTTCGATTTTTCGATCGAGGGCCGCAGGGTCGGCGAGTGTCCTGCCTGAGCGCTGTTGTCAGCCGCCAGGCGGCAAGGTAAACTGGCAGATATGGGCGCAATCGCGGAAGGTTCGGGCCGTCAGGCTGTTGTCCTTCTGTCAGGAGGGCTGGACTCGATGGTCGTCGCCGGCCTTGCTTGCGAGGCTGGATATAGCGTCTGCGCACTCACCATCG